>CAYMJT010000207.1:0-2514 GCA_964390775.1 uncultured Bordetella sp. | reverse complement strand
GCACCTGGGCGACATGGTGGGTCGAGCAAACTCAGGCCAAGCGACGCCTGGCCCCCTGGGCTCAAACGCCGCAGCCTGTGGCACGCTGATCATGTCGGTGACGTTTCAGCGCCCGACCGATGCCCGATACGGGGCCAAACTCGAGCGCGCCATCGGGCGTTTGCGCGGCGGGTCCATCGATCGGGTGAGGGTGATGTGGTGCGATTTGCATGGCCAGACCCGTGGCAAGGTGCTCACCCCCGAGGCTGCCATCCGCGCTTTGCAAGACGGTATCAGCATGGTCAGCACCTTGATGCTCAAAGACACTTCTGACCGCACCGCCTACAAAGTGTTTGAGCCCAGTGGCACGGCATCGCTGTCGGGCTTTGGTCAGGCCAATAACCTGCTGCTTCTGCCCGACCCGGGCACCCTGTGCGAATTGCCTTTCAGCCCGGGCAGCGCCTGGATGCAAGCCCAACCCTATTTTGAAGACGGTACCCCAGTCGAATTGGACACCCGTCGCATATTGCAACGCGCATTGGCGCGTTTGTCCGATGCTGGCATGGGCCTGCGTTGCGGCCTCGAAGTCGAGTTTCATATCTATCGCATCACCAGCACCCGCTCCCAACTCAACCCTGAAGATGCCCAATGGCCAGGCGAGCCCCCCGAGGTGGAACTCATTCACCCAGGTTATAAATTGCTCTCCGAAGACTGGCACGATATGGCTGAACCAGCGCTAGAGATCGTTCGCCAAACCGCTTTGGGTCTGGGCTTGCCCCTGACTTCGCTGGAGCTGGAGATGGGGCCTTCGCAGGTCGAGGTGGTGTTTGACGCGACCGACGCCATGAGTGCTGCCGATCAGATGGTTTTATTCCGAAACGCGGTTCGCATGGCTTTACGCCGTGCGGGCTATCACGCCAGCTTCATTTGCTTGCCGCCATTTGGCAACCCCATGTCCAGTGGCTGGCATTTGCACCAATCGCTGGTCAGTGCCGATCAAGGACAAAATCTGATGCGGCGCGATAACCCCATGGCCTCGTCCACCCTCGAGCAGGCCAGCGCTGTGTTGTCTGAGATGGGCGAGCATTGGTTGGCGGGTTTGTTGAAGCACGCCCCTGCCATGACCGCTTTGTGCGTACCCACCACCAACGGTTATGGGCGCTTTCGGCCCAACGCATTGGCGCCACAGTCGATTCTGTGGGGCCGTGACAACCGTGGTGCTTTATTGCGGGTCATCGGACCTTGCGGATCCAAAGCCACACGCATCGAAAACCGATTGGGTGAGCCTGCCGCCAACCCTTATCTTTATCTGGCGGCTCAGATTCACGCCGGCTTGGATGGCATCGCCCAAAAGATGAGGGCTCCGCTCGGAACTCATGACCCCTATTCACCCAGCGCTCAACGACTGCCCTCTAACCTAGCCCTTGCACTGAAAGCCTTGGCTGAGGACGAGGCCCTGGTGCAAGGCTTGGGCAGCGATTTTGTCGCTTACTTCCAGCGCATCAAACAGGCCGAAGTGGCCCGTCAGCAAGCTGCTGCCGATCCGGTTGAATTTCAACGCCGCGAATATTTTTCACGCCTCTGACCATGCCGACTTTGCATTTTGTTCCTCACCCTGCCAGTGCTGACGCCGCCGCCATCGACATTGAATGCCGTACAGGCCGCAGCGCCATGCAAGCTGCCGTCGATGCCGGTTTGTCGCAAATCGCTGCCGATTGCGGCGGCACTTTGACCTGCGCCACCTGCCACGTCATCGTTCCCTCTCCATGGCTAGAGCGTCTGTCGCCCATGAGTCCTGATGAAGACACCATGCTCGACTTCACCGCCAGTGCGCGTCAAGCGGGTAGTCGTCTGAGTTGTCAGATCATGGTGACTGACGAACTCGACGGGCTGATTCTGCACCTGCCCGAACAGCAATAAAGCGCTTCAAGACGGGTTCAGACTGATGCCGAATTTTTCGGCGCTGGATTGGACGTCTTGCCAGGTTTCAGGCGACAGACTCAACCCATGAGCCAGCGCACGGGCATGGCAACGCTCGCCCCGTTCGCCGGGCAGCAGCAACTCGGGTACCCCAGCGCGGCGTGGCAGGGCTTTGATGGCGGCGACGGTGGCAGCAACATCGCTGGTCAATGCCTCGGGGCTCAGCAGGGCTTGGGCGTTGATCGCACATACCCAAGCGTTTTGGCGGTGGCGACGCTGCGCTGGTTCTTGCCCCAACATCGACGACAAAATGGGTGCGCCCGAAACCACACTGCACAGCATCTCGATCATCAAGGCCAAGCCCGAACCTTTGGCCCCCGCCATGGCCTGCAATAACACCGCTTGCGCCGCTTCAGTGGTGGGTTCGCCTTGGCTGTCCAAGGCCCAGTCAGCAGGCAACGTTTCTTGACGTAACCGTGCTCGATTCAAGCGCCCCAGAGACACGGCGCTGGTGGCCATGTCCAACACCATTGCTTGCCCCTCTCCGTGAGGTATCGCCATGGACAGTGGGGCGGTGGACAGGGCGGCTACGCGCGAGCCTTGGTAGGCCATATT
>CAYMJT010000206.1:0-2600 GCA_964390775.1 uncultured Bordetella sp. | reverse complement strand
TCGGTCACTCGGGCGCAAACCACATGCGAACCGGTGTCATCCTCGGTGGTGTTGCAGCACCCATCTCGAAAGTATCCCGTCAAGGGATCAAAAGAACAAGCTTGCAGGGGCGTACCCAGCACGTTCAACGCATCATTCACACTCATCTTGGCCTCCCTGAGACACTGCAAATTTTGGCTTAATGTTACATTTTTAGGCACGTCCTTATTTTTGTTGGCACTTTTCCCATGTCCAAGCCTGTCACTCTGCCCGTCGGTTCCTCGGTCAAGTCCCGCAAGCAGGCCATCAAGATGGGTTTGCGTTGGGCTTTCGATGCCCCGATCTGGGTTTTGTTTGCTGGCATGCTGGGCATCGGGGCGCTGGGCAAGAGCCATGGCTTTACCGATGTCTATATGGTGGCCACCAGCTTCTTTGTCTTTGCACAACCCGGCCAGATTGTGCTGATGGACATGTTGGTGACCGGTGCCGCTGCGGTGCCCATTTCTTTGGCGGTGGGGCTGACCTCGGCGCGGTTTTTTGCCATGGGGGTTTCTTTATTTCCCATGTTGCACAACCGGCACCGCACTTGGCACATCGTGCCGGCCTCGCACATGCTCTCGATGACCACTTGGGCCTTGTGCGTGCGGGCCTTTGACGGCATGCCTAAGCGCTTTCGCTGGTATTTCTATCTGGGCGTGTGTGTGCCGTGTTTTCTGATTGCGCTGCCGGGCACCTGGTTGGGTTTTCATTTGGCGGGGCGGGTTCCAGAGGCCATCACCTTGACCCTGGTCATGCTCAACCCGCTGTTTTTCGTCATGACCTTTGCCAACGTCAGCTTGCCGATCAATCGGTGGGCCTCGGTCTTTGGTGCGGTATTGATGCCTTTTTTTAATGTGTTCGATGCGGGCACCAGCCTGTTGCTGACGGCTTTGGTGGGCGGCACCCTGGCTTACAGCTGGCAACGCTGGCGCGACACGCGTCAGGCTTCAAATCTGGGGGAGACATGAGCAACATGCCCTTGGACTCCGAAGGCGCCTGGTGGGCTTTGGTCGGTGCTGCGTTGACCAACTATGCCTGGCGTGCCTCTGGCGCCCTGATGTCGGGGCGAGTGACTGCCGATGGTGAACTCTCGAAATGGATCACAGCGGTCACCTACGCCCTGATGGCCGGTCTGACGGTGCGCTTGCTCATGTTGTCTTCGGGCATGTTGGGCGAGGTGCCGTGGTGGATCAGGCTATTCATTGCCCTGGTCGCGTTGGCGGTCATGCTGACCAATCCCGCTCGGCGCTTGGTGCCAGCCTTGTGCACCGGTTGCGGGCTGACTCTGATTTACGGTTTCTGGCGTACCGGCTGGGCCTAGTTTTCTAGCGCCCCAGTTTGCGAGCCGTTTGGTGTGCCGGGCGGTCGAGACAATTTTTGAGCCATGCCGCTGTGATGGGGAATTCACTCATCAGGGCCGTGGAGGGGCGTATCCACATGGCGACGCTGGCGACGCACAAATCGGCCACAGTGAAGCGCGCCGCCGCCAAATGCGATTGCCCTTGGGCATGTTGTCTGGCCAGGGCGTGCTCCAGCACCTGGAGTGCTGGACGCAAGCGCCCTTCGGCCGCCAGAGCCAGATCGGGCTTGCGCTCAGCTTCGGGCATGGCCATGCGGTGCATCAGCACGGTGAGGGCGTCTTTTTCCAATTCGGTGACGCACCAAAAAGCCCAGCGCAGGGCCTCGCCTTCTTCTTTCAGATTGGCGGGCGAGAGGTCGACGCCGTCGGCTTTGCCGTGCGCTTTGGCGATGTACAGGACACAGGCCATGCTCTCGAACACCCTGACCTCGCCAGTCGGGGTATCGTCTTGGAGAACTGGGATATGGCCGTTCGGATTGAGTGCCAAAAACTCGGGCGTGCGGGTGCCGCCTCCTTTGTAATCGGTTGCAATGTGCTCGAAGTCCAACCCCAATTCGGTGGCGGCCCACAGGGGGCGAATGGCGCGGGAGGCAGGAATGCCGTGGATGCGTAGGGTCATGATCAGATTCGGGTTTTAAACCCCCGAGTTTATCCGCTCGGGTTGGGGAGGCGTTATGATTTGCCGCATGAAAACCAAACACACCCTTGAACTGGCCGATGTCAAAAAAATCGCCGCCGCCGCCGAAGCCGAAGCCCTGCGCAACCAATGGGCGGTGACCATCGCCATCGTCGACGACGGTGGTCATTTGCTGTGGTTGCAGCGCCTGGACGGTGCGGCCGCTATTTCGTCCTACATCGGCCCGGCCAAGGCTCGCACAGCTGCCATGGGGCGGCGTGAGACCAAGGTCTATGAGGACATCATCAATCAGGGCCGTACCGCCTTTTTGAGTGCGCCCGAACTTGAAGGCATGCTCGAAGGTGGGGTCCCGATCATGAAAGACGGGCAAGTCATCGGTGCGGTGGGCGTGAGCGGTGTCAAATCACCCGAAGACGCACAAATTGCCCGCGCAGGCATCGCTGCCCTGGGCTGAATTCAATACGACAGCCGCTCGGGCCGGATCTCTTGCAAGATCGTGGTCGCGATCTCTTCGATGCTTTTGGTGGTGGTCGACAGCCAGCGGATGCCGCTGCGTCGCATCATGGCCTCGGCCTCGCTCACCTC
>CAYMJT010000205.1:0-2610 GCA_964390775.1 uncultured Bordetella sp. | reverse complement strand
AAGGAGATATTCCATGGCAGCACTCAAAGGCTCCAAGACGGAAGAAAACCTGAAGGCCGCCTTCGCAGGCGAGTCTCAGGCCAACCGCCGTTATCTGTACTTCGCAAACAAGGCCGACGTGGAAGGCCAAAACGATGTGGCCGCCCTGTTCCGCTCGACCGCTGAAGGCGAGACCGGACACGCTCACGGCCACCTCGAGTGGCTCGAGCAGTGCGGCGACCCCGCTACCGGTTTGCCCATCGGTTCGACCCGTGACAACCTGGCCGCTGCTGTGGCTGGCGAAACCCACGAGTACACCGACATGTACCCCGGCATGGCCAAAACCGCCCGTGACGAAGGTTTCGATGAAATCGCCGACTGGTTCGAGACCCTGGCCAAAGCGGAGCGCTCGCACGCCAACCGTTACGCCAAGGCCTTGGCCGAGCTCGCCGACTGATTTTTTCGAGCTTCAAGAGTTGGGCGTTGGGTCGAAAGACTCAGCGCCCTTCTCTTGGTGCTTGCAAGTATTCGCGACATCTCTGACCCATTTCATCGATTCAAAAAGGAAAGACCATGGCACGAGAAGGCAGCCTGGAAGCCCCCACACGGCATCCGATCGACTGGAAAAACCCCGAGTTCTACAACGAGAAATCCTGCTTCAAGGAATTGGAGCGGATTTTTGATATCTGTCACGGCTGCCGCCGTTGTGTCAGCCTGTGCGGCTCGTTTCCCACCCTGTTTGACCTGGTGGACGAAGGGCCAACCGGGGAAGTCGATGGCGTGGACAAAAAGGACTATTGGAAGGTGGTCGACCAGTGCTATCTGTGCGACCTGTGCTATTTGACCAAATGCCCTTATGTGCCACCCCACGAATGGAATCTGGATTTTCCCCACACCATGTTGCGGGCCAAAGCCATTAAATTCCAAAAAGGCGAAGTCAGTACCGGTGAAAAATTCCTGGCCTCCACCGACACCCATGGATCCCTGGCGGGAATTCCCATCGTGGTGCAAGCGGTCAACGCCGTTAACAAGACCAAAGCCGCGCGCAGCGTGATGGAGTCCACCTTGGGCGTGGATCAACGTGCTTGGCTGCCCGCTTTGGCCACCAAGAAATTCCGTTCGGCAGCCCCCGAAGCACAAAACTCACAGGTGGTAGCGGGCGAGAGAACGCCTGGCAAAGTCGTCATTTATTCCACTTGCTATATCAACTACAACGAACCCGGTATCGGCATGGATCTGCTCAAGATTCTTGACCACAACCAAATTCCTTATGAGTTGGTCAGCAAAGAAAAGTGCTGCGGTATGCCGAAACTGGAATTGGGTGACCTGCAATCGGTAGACACGAATAAACAAGCCAATATCCCTGTGTTGGCCCGTTATGCCCATGAGGGCTATGCCATCTTGAGCGCGGTGCCCAGTTGCACCTTGATGTTCAAACAAGAACTGCCCCTGATGTACCCCGACGATGCCGATGTACAGGCGGTCAAAGAGGCCATGTGGGACCCATTCGAGTACCTGATGGCACGCAAGCGCGATGGCCTGCTAAAAACCGAATTCCCCCAGTCTCTGGGCAACATCAGCTACCAGATTCCCTGCCATGGCCGGGTGCAAAACATCGGCCGCAAGACCGAGGAAATGCTGAAAATGATCCCCGGCACCACGATCAACACCATTGAGCGTTGCTCGGGACATGCGGGCACTTTTGGGGTCAAAAAAGGCTTCCACGATCAAGCCATGAAAATTGGCAAACCCGTGGTCAAGGCCATGGCAACGATGAAAGACGGCTCCAAGCCCGATCACATCTCATCCGACTGCCCCTTGGGCGGCCACCACCTGGCCCAAGGCTTTGAAGCACAGGGGCTGCCCGTGCCCGAACTCAACCACCCCTTGACCTTGGTCCGCAAGGCCTATGGCTTGAAGTAATGAGGAACAGACGCCATGCAAATCACCGGAAACATCACGCCCGACAGCCTCATGACGCTGGAGGCGTATCACAAATACCGTAAAGAGCACAAAAGCGAAGTCATTGCACATCGCAAACTGCGCAGCGTGGCCTTGGGCGAGCACATGACCCTGCAATTCGAGAGCGAACTCACCATACGCTATCAAATTCAGGAAATGCTGCGGATTGAAAAAATATTTGAAGAAGAGGGCATCCAGTCTGAAATAGACGCCTATGCCCCGCTGGTCCCTAACGGCAGCAACTGGAAAGCCACCCTGTTGATTGAATACCCCGACATCAACGAGCGTCGGCGCGAATTGGCGCGATTGATCGGTGTGGAAGACCGTGTGTTTGTTGAAGTGGAAGGCCACGAGCGGGTGTACGCCATCGCCGACGAAGACCTGGACCGCGAAAATGACGAAAAAACCTCGTCGGTTCACTTCGTGCGCTTTGAGTTTACCCCCGCCATGTCGGCCGCCATCAAGGCCGGTGCGCGTGTCAAGCTAGGCTGCGACCACACCAACTACCCGTTTCATTGCGACATCGCCGCCGACACGCTCAGCAGCCTGGCCGGTGACCTGAAATAAGAAACCCCTGGCAGGTGGCCCCGCCCTGCCCTGCGCCATAATACGGATCGGTCGGGGCGTTAGCTCAGTTGGTTAGAGCAGGGGACTCATAATCCCTTGGTC
>CAYMJT010000204.1:0-2613 GCA_964390775.1 uncultured Bordetella sp. | reverse complement strand
TGCGAGCCAACACCGCCATGTCGCGTTGCGCCACCGCCTGCGCCAAGGTGGCCGCTTCGAGTCCATGCTGAGCCAAGCGATCGGCGGGCCAGTAGCAACGCCCCTGAGCCAGATCGGCCGCACTGTCGCGCCATAGGTTCAGTCTTTGCAAACCCATGCCATAGCGTTTGGCGGCGTGTTGCATATTGCTCAGGGGTTGGCTGCGCCAATCACTCAGATGCGACTCGGCCAAGTCGGTCCAGAACTGGCCCACACAGCCCGCCACGCGCCAGGTGTAATCGTCAAGCTCGGTCTGATCGCTCAGCCCTTGAACCTGGGCCGCACCGGCGCCAAAACGCAGCAAGTCCAGTTCCTGGCCAGAGGCGATGGTCTCGCACACCTTGCCTATGAGTTGCTGATCGCTTGGGCTGAGTTGCCCCATGGATTGCAATACCTCGGGCAATCGCTGCAACAAAAGACGCTCAGGGGCTGACGCAATGCCGGGCAGGCACTGCGCCACTTTGGGCAGATCTAGCTCTAGGGCGATGCGGCCCTGTGGCACTTGTGCGATGCAGCGTCGCAATTCGGCCAGGGCTTGCACACGCAAATCGGCCTCACCCATCGCCTGCGTGCCCGCAGGCACCGAGTCAGCGAGGGTATCGCTGGCCCGTGCCAGCAAATAGCCCAGGGTCACCGGTGCGCGCAGATGGGTCGGCAAGACCTTGACGCTGAGGGCAAACGAACGCGCCACACCTGACAACAGCCGCTGCCAGTCGGCCGGGGCAGGAGCAGGGGAAGTGGGGCGAGTCGCAGCATTCATCAACCCCACATTGTCGGGGATACTTCAAACCATGGTAAATTACTGACCCGTCGGTTATTAATTATCAAATCCATGAAATCACGCCTCGTTCTGGCCTTCGCCCTATGGCCTTTGTTGTGGGCTTGCACACCCAAAGCCCCGGCGCCCGAGCCGATTCGCTCGGTCAAACTGGTCACGCCGCAGGCCGAGCGCCTTGATGCCGAGGTGGGCTGGGCCGCCGAGGTGCGGGCCCGCTACGAAGCCCGCTTGTCGTTTCGCATTGGCGGTTTGTTGACGCAGCGTCAGGTGGAGTTGGGGCAACGCTTCAAAGCCGGTCAGGTCTTGGCCGAGTTGGATCCGCAAGACGCTGGCCTGAGCAATCAGTCAGCGCAGGCCCAGTTGCTCAGCGCCCGGGTCCAGCGCGATCTGGCCGCGGCCGAGTTGCAACGCTTTGAGGCCCTGTTCAAGCAAGGCTTTATTGGTCAGGCCGAATGGGATCGACGTCAAGCCGCACTGCAGTCAGCGCAAGCGCAACTGAACCAGGCGCAAGCCCAAGCTGATTTGTGGCTGAATCAAAGCCGTTACACCCAGTTGTTGGCGCCTCAGTCGGGGGTGGTCACGGGCTTGGAGGCCGAACCGGGCCAAGTGCTGGCCGCAGGCGCGCCGGTGTTGCGGGTGGCCTGGGACGGACCGCGCGAAGTGCAGGCCTGGGTCAGTGAAGACCAAGTCTCGCAATGGCGCTCTGGACAGAGCGTTCAAGTGGCGCGCTGGGGGCACGATCAACGGGTGCCAGCCCGGGTGCGCGATGTCGCCGCCAGCGCCGACCCCCAGACCCGTAGTTATCTGGTGCGCATCGACCTTCCCAGCGGGGTCGATTGGGCGTTGGGGCAAACCGCCCGGGTCTGGCGCGCGACTGCGCCAGCAGATGCCCAAGCGAACGACAAAGCACAGGCTCACACCAGCGTGCGTTTCACATTGCCCACCAGTGCCATACAGAAGGTACAGGGGCAGCCCAGCGTATGGGTCTATGACGCCCAACAGCAGACCGTTGCCGCCGTCGCTGTGCAAGTGTTGCACTACCAAGGCGATCGGGTGGTATTGGGCGCTGGTTTGGGGGCCGATCAACAGGTGGTCGCCAGCGGTGGGCACACTTTGTCGCCAGGCCAGAAGGTGGTGCCCTATGTGGGTAAAAACCCCGTTCCCGAAGCCAGTGACACGCTGCCCCAGGGTCGAGGTCGCCCATGAGTCAGCCGAACCCGCCCCAGCCACGTTTCAATTTGTCCGAGTGGGCATTGAATCACCCGGCACTGGTGCGCTATTTGATGCTGGTGTTGCTGGTCATCGGGGTGTCTTCCTACTTCCAGCTGGGCCAAGACGAAGACCCGCCGTTCACCTTCCGGGCCATGGTGGTGCGGGCCTATTGGCCGGGTGCCACCGCCAGTCAAATGGCCGAGCAGGTGACCGACAAAATTGAGCGCACTTTGCAAGAGGTCCCCTACGCCGACAAGATCCGCAGTTACTCCAAGCCTGGCGAGACGCTGATTATTTTTCAGCTCAAAGACTCTTCGCCGCCGCGCGAGGTCTCTGACATTTGGTACACGGTGCGCAAGAAAGTCGGCGATATGCGCCCCAATCTGCCGGTGGGTGTGCAAGGTCCTTTCTTCAACGACGAGTTCGGTGATGTGTACGGGGTGATTTTTGCCCTGCAAGCGCCTGGTTTTAGCCCGCCCGAACAGAAAGACCTGGCCGAGTCGGTGCGCCAACATTTGCTGCGCGTGCCCGATGTGGCCAAGGTCGAGCTGTATGGCGATCAGACCGAAAAAATCTACATCGAT
>CAYMJT010000203.1:1187-2629 GCA_964390775.1 uncultured Bordetella sp. | reverse complement strand
GGCACCCAAGGCCAGACAATCGGCCGCCGGTTGTTCGAACCAGGCATCTTCACAAATGAGCAGCCCGATGCGCACCCCGGCGTGTTCAAACACCGTGGCCTCTTGACCCGGTCGGAAATAACGTCGCTCGTCAAAGACTTGGTAATTGGGCAGTTCACGCTTGTCATAAGTGGCGATGATGTCGCCGCCACGCACCACACTGGCGCGGTTGTAACGCCGCGCCACGGACACGGAACGGGATCGCTCACCCTCACCGACCGGATGGCCCACCACCACCGCAAGGTCTTTCAGATCCGCCAACTCACGGGCGATGCGTCTTAGGGCATCATCGCAAGCGGCAATGAACGAGGGACGCAGAAACAAGTCTTCCGCGGCGTAACCACACAAGGCCAACTCTGGGGTGAGCACCAGCCCTACCCCACGCTCATGGGCTTGTCGGGCGAGGTCGATGATTTTTTGGGCATTGCCGTCCATGTCGCCCACGACATAGTTCAGCTGAGCCACGCAACATTGCAGCGTCATAAGGAGAACAAGGTTTGCAGCCCACCGATTATGTCACCGAGGTCCACGCCGATTTCAGTGCTGTCTTGGCCACCGAGTGGGACGATTTGCTGCAGCGCCAACAATCGCCCACCCCGTTCATGCGATGGGCTTATTTACACGCCTTACAGGAAAGCGGAAGTGCCAGCCCCAAGACCGGATGGGTGTTGCACCTGTTGACCTTGCGTCAGCAAGGCATTTTGATGGCCGCATGTCCCATTTACCTGAAAAACCACTCTTACGGCGAATACGTGTTCGATTGGGCCTGGGCGCAGGCGTATGAGCGCCATGGGTTGGACTATTACCCCAAGGCCGTGATCGCGGTGCCATTCACCCCTGTACCAGGCAGTCGTTTGCTGGCGGCTACTCCAGTTTGGCGCGAACGCCTGTTGGCGGCGGCCTTGGAGGTGGTTCGTGACGCTGGGGCCACGTCCTTGCATGTGTTGCTGGGCAGCGCCGACGACATGGAAGTCGCCCAGCAACAGAGCTTGATGCGCCGCGATGGCGTTCAATTTCATTGGCAAAACCAAGGATGGGGCGATTTCGACACGTTTTTGGCACAACTCAAGCAAGAGAAACGCAAAAAAATCAAACAAGAACGCCGCAAGGTGGCACAAGCGGGCCTGACCTTTGTGGCCTTGCATGGCACACAGATCACACCCGAAGATTGGGCGTTGTTTTACCGCTGTTACACCCAGACCTATGCCGAGCACGGCAATCCACCTTATTTGAACCGGGACTTCTTTGCCCGTATGGCCAAAGACATGGGCGAGCATTGGGTGCTGATTCGGGCCGAGCGATCAGGACGCCCCATTGCTTGCAGCCTGTTGGCGGTCCAGGGATGGGGCGGCTCGGACGCCGTCGCCTATGGGCGCTATTGGGGCTCGCTTGAGCACCATGAC
>CAYMJT010000203.1:0-1177 GCA_964390775.1 uncultured Bordetella sp. | reverse complement strand
CCATGACAGCTTGCATTTCGAGACCTGCTACTACCAGCCCATCGAGTGGTGCTTGCAGCATGGCGTGCAGCGCTTTGAAGGCGGCGCCCAAGGGGAGCACAAAATGTCGCGTGCCTTGCTGCCGGTGGGCACAGCCAGCGCCCACTGGATTGCACACCCGGCTTTTGCCCAAGCCATTGGGGACTTTTTACTGCGCGAGCGCCAGGGCATGGCGCAATATGTCGAAGAATTGCAGGAGCGCACGCCCCTGCGTCGCAACGACTGAATCAGCCGGCTTGCTTGGCGTAGGCCTTCATGCCGTCCAGGATCTCGGTGCGGGCCGCTTCAGGGCCTTCCCAGCCCAGCACCTTGACCCATTTGCCTTTTTCGAGGTCTTTGTAATGCTCGAAGAAGTGGGCGATGGTGTTGAGCCGCATGGGGTTGAGGTCCTCGGGCTTTTGCCACTGGGTGTAAATGGACAAAATCTTGTCGGTGGGCACCGCCAACACCTTGGCGTCCATGCCCGCTTCGTCTTCCATTTTCAGCATCCCGATCGGGCGGCACGTGACCACCACCCCGGGGATCAGGGGCACAGGCGTGATCACCAACACATCCACCGGGTCGCCATCGCCACTGATGGTCTTGGGCACGTACCCATAGTTGGTGGGGTAGTGCATGGCGGTGCTCATGAACCGGTCGACAAAAATCGCACCGGTCTCTTTGTCGACCTCGTACTTGATCGGGTCGGCGTTCATGGGGATTTCAATGATGACATTGAACTCGTGGGGGGCGTTCTTGCCCGCGGTGACGGCATCTAAAGACATGTTGAGGCGATGTAAAGTGAAGAAAGTTTGCTCAGGATTAACCCTTATTTTACTTGCATGGGGCTTTCGCCTGCCCGGTTTACGCATAAAAAAAGGCTAAATTCAGCAGGTTGGCCAATCAGCCCAGCAGAGACTGAGGAAGCAACGCAGTCGGGACAGATCCGATCCGTCGGTTTTTTCCCACCTGTCGACCCATTCAAAGGAGAGTTTTTATGTCAGGCAACAACGCCCTGATGCTCGCACTGGTGTGCGGCGTCATCGCTGTCATCTATGGCTTTTGGGCCCGCTCATCGATCCTGTCGATGGATGCGGGCAATCCCCGCATGCAAGAAATCGCCCATGCGATTCAGCAAGGGGCAGCCGCCTATCTGGCC
>CAYMJT010000202.1:1693-2686 GCA_964390775.1 uncultured Bordetella sp. | reverse complement strand
TGCAAGCGGTTTACACCGAAGCGGGCACCCTGATGCCTGAGCAGGCTGGCGATCGAATTGCCCTGGCGGCGGCCTTGGGGCAGCATTCGTGGCATCCGGTGTCCCGCGCCATGGTGGCGGCTGCGAGTGAGTTCAACACCGCGACTGAAGTGCGCGAGCACACGGGGCTGGGCATCGAAGGTTGTGTCATCGATCACCGTGGTCAGCGTCTGCATTTGCGTTTGGGTTCTGTGGCCTTTGGTCAGGGTTTTCACGTCGGCATGCATTGTCCCGATCACGCCCGTGGTGCCGCGGTGCATTTGTTCGAGGCCCAACGCGGTTGGTTGGCCAGTTTCGAATTGGCCGAAGACTTGCGTGCCGATGCGGCCCTGGCGGTGCGCCAGCTGCGAGGGATGGGACTGGATGTCTGGATTTTGTCTGGCGACCGACCCCATGCGGTTGAACGCGTTGCCCAGTGGTTGGGCGTGGGTCCTGCACAAGCCTTGGGTGCATGCACACCACAAGACAAACTCGATCGGGTGCTGGACTTGCAAGGGCAGGGTCGTCGAGTCTGGATGGTGGGCGACGGACTCAACGACGGTCCCGTCCTTGCGGCGGCTCAGGTCTCTGTCGCCTTGGGAGGGGCCGTTCCGCTCGCCCAGGCCCGCTCCGATCTGGTCATGATGGGTTCAAACAATGCTGGCCTTGCCTGCGTTGATCACCCGCTGCCGCATGACGATCAAAGTCGTCCGGCAGAACCTGGCCTGGGCGCTTTTTTATAACCTTGCTTTTGTCCCTTTGGCCCTGTTGGGCTGGTTGCCAGCCTGGTTGGCTGGTTTGGGCATGGCCTTGAGCTCGCTCTGGGTGATCGTTCATTCCTTGCGATTGACCCGCGCTTTGCCGGGCGAATTAAAGACTTTGGGGCCATGAATGGACATTTTGTATGTGCTCGTTCCTTTGTCGGTCGTCTTGGTGCTGGGGGTGTTGCTGGTCCTGTGGTGGGCCATCCATACC
>CAYMJT010000202.1:0-1683 GCA_964390775.1 uncultured Bordetella sp. | reverse complement strand
CAGGAAGGCGAACGCATATTGCGCGACGATTGACTTGCATCAAATCGTCAGCCCCAGAATTCTGCATACTGAAGTAGTGAGATGAAAGGTTCCCAATGATTAAAACAACACCTGCCGTATACACCGATGGAGTGGTGCGTCAATTTGCCTTGATGACCGTGGTCTGGGGCGTGGTGGGCATGTTGGTCGGCGTCTTGATCGCTGCCCAACTGGCTTGGCCTGAGCTCAATTTCGGCATTCCCTGGCTGAGTTATGGTCGACTGCGACCCCTACACACCAATGCGGTGATTTTTGCATTTGGTGGCTCGGCACTGTTTGCCAGCAGTTATTACGCGGTGCAACGCACCAGCCAGGTGAGTTTGTTCGCGCCTGGCTTGGCGCAATTCACCTTTTGGGGCTGGCAGGCGGTCATTCTGTTGGCGGCCATCAGCCTGCCCCTGGGTTACACCACGGGCAAAGAATACGCCGAACTCGAATGGCCGATCGATATTCTGATTACCCTGGTCTGGGTCGCCTACGCGGTGGTGTTCTTCGGTACCGTGGGGACCCGTAAAGTGCGGCACATCTATGTGGCCAATTGGTTCTTTGGCGCCTTCATCCTGACGGTCGCCGTCTTGCATCTGGTCAACAGCGCCGAAATTCCCGCCGGCTTCATGAAATCCTATTCGGCTTATGCTGGTGTGCAGGACGCCATGATCCAGTGGTGTACTACTTCGTGCCCAAGCAGGCCGAGCGACCCGTGTATTCGTACCGTCTGTCGATTGTTCACTTTTGGGCCCTGATCTTCACCTATATGTGGGCTGGCCCGCACCACTTGCACTACACCGCCTTGCCTGACTGGACTCAATCGCTGGGCATGCTGTTCTCACTCATTTTGCTGGCTCCCAGCTGGGGCGGCATGATCAATGGCATCATGACCCTGTCGGGGGCCTGGCACAAATTACGCGACGACCCGGTGCTGCGCTTCATGATCGTTTCACTGTCGTTTTATGGCATGAGCACCTTTGAAGGCCCCATGATGTCGATTAAAACGGTCAACGCCCTGTCGCATTACACCGACTGGACGGTTGGACACGTGCATTCGGGTGCGCTGGGCTGGGTTGGATTGGTGTCGATGGGATGTATTTATTTTCTGATCCCGCGTCTGTTTGGTCAGAAAAAAATGTACAGCGTGAAAGCCATAGAGATCCATTTCTGGACCGCCACCATCGGCATCGTGCTTTATATCGCCGCCATGTGGATTGCTGGTGTGATGCAGGGGATCATGTGGCGCTCGATCAACGACGATGGCACCCTGACTTATTCATTTGTCGAGAGTGTCAAAGCCACCTATCCCTACTACGTCGTCCGTTTCCTGGGAGGCGCGCTCTATCTGTTTGGCATGTTGGTCATGTTGTGGAACACCATCATGACCGTGGTTACGGGGCGATCGGTACCCAGCCCCATCCCCAACGCCACAGCACACGCCTGAGGAGTCCAATATGTCAGAGCAAATCAATCCTGGCTTTAGCCACGAAAAAATCGAGACCAACAACTTCCTCATGATCGTCCTGATCGTGGTGGTGATCCTGTTCGGAGGTTTGGTCGAGATCGTTCCGCTGTTTTTTCAGAAATCAACCACCCAAGCCATCGAGGGGGTCAAACCCTACACGGCCTTGCAATTGGCTGGGCGCGATATTTATG
>CAYMJT010000201.1:1954-2701 GCA_964390775.1 uncultured Bordetella sp. | reverse complement strand
TGCCAACAACAAGTCAAACTGGTAGGACGTCAAGTCGGCCAGCAGGCCCGATACACGAACCGTTCGACTATCCCGATCGATTTCAAGCGAACCAAAACGCAAAGTCTCGGATACCACAGACGCATGGCGAGACATCAGAGCCTGACGTCGCAATATGGCACGAACCCGGGCCAACAATTCGCGCGGCTCGAAGGGCTTGGCCACATAGTCGTCGGCTCCAATTTCCAATCCGACGATGCGGTCCATGGGGTCGCCCTTGGCGGTCAGCATCAGGATGGGGGTGTGGCATCTGTCGCCTTCCATGGACCGAATGCGCCGACACACCTCCAAACCGTCTGAGTCGGGAAGCATCACATCCAGAATCACCAGGTCAGGGGGCGGGGTGTTGTGAATTTGGTGCATGCCCTCCGTGGCAGAGGCTGCATGTCTGACCGAAAACCCCGATTGGGATAAATATTCACTGACCATGCCCGCCAAGCGTTGATCGTCTTCGATGATCAGCAAAGAATCCATGTTTACTGCTCCAATGCCCAGCGCAGAGTCTGGGCTATGCTATCCACAGAATGATCTCACCGACACCCATTGTGCCCCAGTCTGGCTTATTGCCAGCTTTCATGTCGATCGCTCAACAGCGACCTGATCATCTGGCCTGCGTCGATCCGCTTGGGTCACTCACTTATGCGCAACTGATGAACCGGGTGCTCGAATGCCGGGCCTGTTTCCAGTCGTGGGGGGTCACCCAGGGGG
>CAYMJT010000201.1:829-1944 GCA_964390775.1 uncultured Bordetella sp. | reverse complement strand
GGTCGCCACACTCAGCTTGGGGCAGTCGGGTCAATTGGCGGCCTTTTTGGCATTGGCCAGTTTGGGGGCAATTTGGGTCCCGATTAATTATCGGCTGGCTCTGGCCGAGTGGCGGCAATTGATCGAAGATTGCAGACCGGTATGCATGCTCACCGATGCGACGTATCAAGAAGCCGCACATGACTTGACGCAAGACCTGGGCATGACGTGCCGTCTCTTGACTGAGCTTGCGATGCCTTTGGGTTCCCCTAAATTGGATCTCGGGCTGTGGGACGAGGAGGGTGCTGATTTTGCGGACGAACCGGTCTTGTTGGTTTACACCTCGGGCACCACAGGCCGACCAAAGGGGGCTGTTCACACGCAGAGCAATTTGTTGGCCAACGCTCGGGCGGCCATTGCTGCCCAAGGGATCACCCCTCAAGACCGGGTGTTGACCGTATTGCCCTTGTTTCATGTGGGTGGTTTGTGCATCCAGACCTTGCCGGCCTTGTTGGCCGGGGCCAGGGTCATCTTGCACCCCAGATTTGACCCTGAGCGAACGATCGATGAACTGGATCGGGGCCAAGTGACTCTGACCTTGATGGTGCCTGCCGTGATGAAAGCCGTGATCGAGCACCCTCGGTTTAAATCCGCGCATTGGCCTCATCTGCGGGCCCTGTGGGCAGGGTCCAGCGTGTTGCCTGAAGATCTGGTGCGCGCCTGGATGGATCGAGGTGTGCCCGTGTGCAATGTCTACGGCGCCACCGAAACCGGACCGTTTTCGATTGCTCTGGGGCCTGAGCACGCACGCACGCACATTGGAAGTTGCGGCTGGCCTGCCTTGGGTGTAGAGGCCCGCATCAAACCTCTGGCGGGCTCGGCGGATGGAGTGGGTGAGGTCTGCCTGCGTGGACCCGCCATCGTCCGTCATTATTGGCCCCAGCAAACCGCCCTCGATGCCGAGGGTTGGTTTCACACCGGCGATCTGGCCCGAATGGAAGCCGACCACAGTTGGCGCATCGTCGGTCGTGCCAAGGACATGGTGATCTCGGGTGGGGAAAACATCTATCCTGCAGAAATCGAAACCCTGCTGGCAAGCCACCCGTCGGTATCCGAGTGTGCCGCTGTGGGTATGC
>CAYMJT010000201.1:0-819 GCA_964390775.1 uncultured Bordetella sp. | reverse complement strand
GCGACGATGACTTGTTGGCCTTGCTTAGGCAGTCTTTGGCCCGCTATAAACACCCGCGCGAAGTGGTCCGGATGGACAGCTTGCCCAAAACCGCTTTGGGCAAAGTTCAGAAAGACCTTTTGGTGCAAAGCCTCACTGAGTCCGCTGGTACAAGGGTAAGACCTTCGGCAAGTTTGCCTCGATCTCTTTGATGCGACTCTCACCCGAGGGGTGGGTGCTCATCCATTGGGGCGGCGCGTTTTTGTTGGCTGCGCTCATTTTTTGCCACAAGCTGATGCCAGCTTGCGGGTTGTAACCCGCCCTGGCGGCCAATTCCATGCCCACCAGGTCGGCCTCGGTTTCGTCCTCTCTACTGAACTTCAAGGTCAGCAAATTGGCGCCCTGACGGGCCACCAAGTCGGTGATTTGCGGACTGATCCCGAAGACACCCGACACAATGGCGCCGCCCAATCGGGTCAGGCCTTCGGTGGCTGCGCTTTTGCCCATGCGCTCACGAGCGTGCTCGCGCAGAGCGTGGGCCACTTCATGGCCCATCACCATCGCCACTTCATCGTCAGTCAATTCGAGCTGTTTGAGGATTCCAACAAAAAAGGCGATTTTGCCGCCAGGCATGCAAAAGGCGTTGATCTGCTGTGACCCAATCAAATTCACCTCCCACTTCCACTGGCGAGCCCTGGGGTTCCAGTCATAGCTGTGGGGGATGATCTTTTGGGCGATTTCGCGCAAGCGGATCACCTGTGGGT
The DNA here is from genome assembly GCA_964390775.1 of uncultured Bordetella sp. Lineage (GTDB taxonomy): Bacteria > Pseudomonadota > Gammaproteobacteria > Burkholderiales > Burkholderiaceae_C > Limnohabitans. The sequence continues at coordinate 76 of CAYMJT010000201.1, read as the reverse complement.
GTTGATCAGGACCGAGGGCATTTTTACTGGCGGCTTGTTCCAACGCGCAGAAGGTCGGTTCATCATCGAGCGTGCG
>CAYMJT010000200.1:0-2733 GCA_964390775.1 uncultured Bordetella sp. | reverse complement strand
GGGGCTGCTGGCCTTTGGTGACGAACCCAAGCCTGGCGTACAACAGGCCCTGGCGGCGCTGCGCGCGCGCGGCCTGCAGTTGGCCCTGATCTCTGGCGACAACGCGGGGGCGGCGCTGGCCATGGGGCAACGCCTGGGCTTGCAGGATGACGAAATACACGCCGAAGTCCTGCCCGCACAAAAAACCGAATGGGTCAAACGACTGCAAGCCCAGGCGCACGAACAAGGCAAGACCGTCATCTTTGTCGGCGATGGCATCAACGACGCCCCCGCACTGGCGGCCGCCGACGTCGGCATGGCCATGGCCAACCCCGATGGTGGCGGCACCGATGTGGCGATGGGCAGTGCTGGCATCACCCTGATGCGCGGCGATGTGGCCTTGGTGGCCGAAGCCATCGACATTTCGTCGCGCACCGTTGCCAAAATTCGTCAGAATCTGTTCTGGGCCTTTGCCTACAATGTGGCCGGCATTCCGCTGGCCGCGTTGGGTCACCTCAGCCCTGTGGTGGCGGGTGCCGCCATGGCGCTGAGCTCGGTGAGCGTCATGACCAATGCGCTGCTTTTGCGGCGCAAACGCTCTGGGGTCTAACCCGAATGGATGCTTGCTTTCTTGCTACATTGAATTCGCTGGTTTTGTCCCCAAATCACTTGAAGGAGCACCGAATATGCAACATCAATTTGAAGTCAAAGGCATGACCTGCGGTCATTGCGAGAACGCCGTCAAAAAAGCCTTGCTGCGTCTGGACCCCAAAGCCAGCATCGACATTGTCCGGCAAGAGAACAAAGTCACCGTGCACAGCGAACAGACCCGCGCTACCTTGGCCGAGGCCATTGCCGAAGAAGGCTACGCGGTCCAATGAGTCAAAATATTTTGCAGTTGCGCACGGTCGAGCGCCTGGTCAAAGGTCAGCCCACTTCGGATGGGGCCGGGGTCAAACTGACCCGGGTCTTGACGCACGAATGGCAACAGCGCCTGGACCCGTTCCTGATGCTGGACCATTTTGGCAGCGAAGAGGCCAGCGACTACATTGCGGGCTTTCCTGATCACCCGCATCGTGGCTTCGAGACCGTGACCTATATGTTGCAAGGTCGCATGCGACACCGTGACAGCCGGGGCAACGAGGGTTTGCTACAAAACGGTGATGTGCAATGGATGACCGCCGGGCGCGGCCTGATCCACAGCGAGATGCCGGAACAAGAAGAAGGCAAGATGGAGGGGTTTCAGCTGTGGCTGAATCTGCCTGCAAAGCTCAAGATGTGCGACCCCAAATACATGGACATCCCGCACGCCAAACTGCCGCAACTCGACGCCGCCCCCCAAGTGCGCGTGACCGTGATCGGCGGCAGTGTGAACGGCACACCCGGCCCCATCCAAAGCGAACACACCCAGCCGCAGTTTTGGGATGTGCACTTCCATGCCGATGGCGCCGTCTTTGAGCAGGCCCTGCCCCTGGGCCACCATGCCTTTATTTACGTTTATCGCGGCAGTGTGAGCGTCACGGGCGCAAGCGGCAGCACCGAGGTGCCCGTCGAGCGCATGGGCATCTTGGGCAATGGCGATGGTCTGCGACTGAGTGCAACCGCTGGCAGCAACGCCATCGTGCTGGCCGGCAAGCCCCTGCGCGAGCCGATTGCCCAGCACGGGCCCTTTGTCATGAATACCCGCCAACAGTTGATCGAAGCGGTCGAAGACTTCAAGGCCGGCTTAATGGCCTGATGTCCCTGCCCAGTGAATCAGCCATCCGCGCCGTGAAGCGGACACCCTAGCCATAAGGCTAGTGGTTTTTCTTGTTTTTGAGTGTTTTGGTGTTAAATTATAGACATTGATGTATTTATTTGTATGTCAATTCGCTTTTTAACTCACCCTCAAAACTCAGGAAAACACTTCATGACCCTCCACCTTAAAACCGCCGTCGCCGGATGCGTCGCCGTGCTGGTCTGTGGCTGCGCCTCGGTCACGGGCAACGGTTCTCTGCAAACCGTTTCGGTCCAAACCTTTAGCGACCCCGACACCGAGATCGAAGGTGCCAAGTGCGGCATCAGCAACGACGAAGGCACTTGGTTCATCTCCACACCAGGAACCGCAGTGGTGCACCGCTCCAATAAAGACCTGCAGGTGGTTTGCAAAAAAGCCGAGACCGCCCCAGGCGCGGCAAATGTGGCGTCCAAAACCAAATACCAGATGTGGGGCAACATCATTCGTGGTGGCGGCCTGGGGGTACTGGTCGACCACAGCAATGGCACCGGGTACGAATACCCGAACCTGATCAAGGTCTATATGGGTCGCAACAGCACACCCGCCGCCGAAGTCCCGACGGCTGCAAGCGCCGATGTACTGTCAGAGTAAGACTTGCAATTGATCAGCCTGTGGCAGTGCGCGTTTTGGCCTTTTCATGGTGACCAGGCCGTCGTGGCGCATCTTTCTATCCTGAAGCGATGAACCCATGACAGCCTTGTTCGTCACCAATACCAAGTCATAAAGCGCGATGCAAACTGAGAGCAACTGGTGGCCTTCAGCGTGGGCTTAGGCCGTCAACAAATTCCTGTGTCTGGCGGATGACCGCTATCGAGCATCTTGCTGGGAGCGGGGTCCGCGTTTCGGTGGGTGGCTGCCGACCCGTTGCCGCAAAAGAGGTGGCATTAGGTCATCCAATATTGAGTGCTTAATGGCTCTATTTATTATGGTAACGGGTAATATATAATTAAATAAATGTAGGATCACAAAGCATCGAA
>CAYMJT010000199.1:0-2880 GCA_964390775.1 uncultured Bordetella sp. | reverse complement strand
CTTTTAATTCTGAAAATTCTAGACTGACGCCCCTTGGCTCCACAGACGCCAGCGCCGCAGTGTCGTGCGTGGTTCAGTCGGAACGATTGCACGAACTCATGCCCAATCTGGTGCCTTTGCTCAGTCGCGAGCCCATTGCGGTCGACGGCCCCAATGGCGAGCGCTTTTATCTGGTCGATGCCCGTCAGATGGCATCGTGGCAAGCAGCCAATGCACCCACACGGGCCGGCCTGCGCCAGGGGCCGCTGGTACTGACGGTCGAGGCCTTGGCCGACCGCTTGATGGAGGCCGAGTACCAGCGGGTGCGCAACGGCGAGTTCTCGGAAGGGTCTTTGGTCATCATGCGCAACCGATTAGACCGGCACATCTTGCCCGCCTTAGGCGCATTACGACTGGGTCAAGTGGACCGCGCGGCCATCGAGCGACTGATGAGCCGCTTGCGCGACGAACAGGCCTCGGCCACGACCCAATCACAATACCTGGTCATCGTGCGCAAGATGCTCAAGCTGGCGGTGCAGGAAAAATGGCTGGACAGCGCCCCCGACCTGCCCCGCATCAAAGTGGCCCACAAACCCCGCTCGGCCTTGTCGCTCGATCAATACCGCCATTTGCTGCGTAGCGCCAAGTCCTTGCATCGGCGCGGCGTGGTCGCCCCCAGCCTGAAAACCAGCGAAGGGCGTCGTTCCAGGTTTTGGATCACGCCTCGCTATCGCACCTTGCCCCTGGACATGTATGCCTTGATCATTTTCATGGTCAACAGTTTTGTGCGACCCAGCGACATTAAAAACCTGCGTCACCGTCATGTCGAAGTGGTGCGCACACACCACGCGTATTTACGCCTGACCTTGCCCGAATCCAAGCGCCACGACAAGCCGATTGTGTCGCTGCAACCTGCCGTGCGGGTGTATGGTCATTTGCGCCAACATTGGCAAGAAAAAGGGCTGGCCAAGCCCGACGACTGGGTGTTCTTGCCGCAAGAAAAAGACCGCGAGCATGCCTTGGCCTTGTTCAATTTCTGGCTGAAGTGGGTGTTGCGAGAGGCGGGGCTGGCACTCAGCGATGCCCATGGCCAATCGCGCACCTTGTATTGCTTGCGCCACACGGCCATCACGTTTCGTTTGCTGTATGGGCAGGGCATCGACATGTTGACCCTGGCGCGCAACGCCCGAACTTCGGTCGACATGATCGAAAAATTCTATGCCTCCACGCTGACGGGCGAGATGAATGTCGGCATGTTGCAAAGCCGCCGCGCGCAAAAAAAACCCCGGGGCGGGCCCGGGGCGTAATCCACCTGTTGAGAGGGTGGAGGAGACAACCATGACGCTCTATTGAGCGATTGATCAACATTTTAGCGCCATCGGGTGATTTCGCCAAGCCTGGCGCATAATTCCCTGACACAGAACAAGGAATCTATTGAATATGGAATGCACCGTCACCTGGACTGGACACAGCGGCACCCGCTCGGGCATGGGTTTTTTGGCTGAAACGGGCAGTGGTCATGTGTTGGCCATGGACGGTGCGCCTGACCCCGCCAAGCCAGACAACGGGGGGCAGAACCTGGCTCCCAGACCGATGGAAACGGTGCTGGCCGGCGCAGGCGGGTGCACCGCTTACGATGTGGTGCTGATCTTAAAACGCGGGCGGCATCAGGTCACCGGCTGTTCGGTTCAGCTTAAAAGTGAGCGCGCCGCGACCGACCCCAAAGTTTTCACCCGCATCCACATGCATTTTGTCGTGACCGGTCGGGGTCTGGACGCGGGTGCGGTCGAACGGGCCATCGCCCTGAGTCACGACAAATATTGTTCGGCCAGCATCATGCTGGCCAAGACCGCTGAAATCACAACCAGCTTCGAGGTTTTAGAGGGTTAAGAATGGCAAAGTGCGCGACCGACCAGGGTCGTGCAGCGCTTCCTCAAATACGGTGCGCCACGGTGGTCATGACCTTGGCCGCTGCTTTCATCAGCCCCTGAATGGGGGGCGGCAAGGCAGCGGCGCCGGCTTTTTCGGCGTCGATGGCGTGCCGGACTTCGTCGGCCTGCATTTGCGCCACGATCGAGCGCGAGGCCAGGTCGTGTTCGGGCAAGCGGCTCAGGTGGCTCTCGAGGTGGGCTTCGACCTGGCGCTCGGTTTCGACCACAAAGCCCAGACTCACGCGGTCGCCGCCCAATTTACCCGCCGTGTAACCCATGGCCCAGGCACCGGCGTACCACAGGGGGTTGAGCAGGCTGGGTTTGGCCCCCAAATCGGCCAATCGACGCTCGGTCCAGGCCAGATGATCGGTTTCCTCCTGGCTGGCATGGGAGAAGTGCCGCTTCAGGGCGGGGTTGCGGGTCGCTTGCGCCTGCGCCGTATACAAGGCTTGGGCACAGACTTCACCCACATGGTTGACGCGCATCAGACTGGCAGATAGTTGTCGCTCGGCATCGTTGAGGGCCCGGCCCTCAACCTGCCCAGGGTAGGGCCGCTGGGCATGATGCGAGGCGAACATGGTGCGCAAAGCCGAATCGGCCAGGGTGAGCATGGGGTCCCAAAACGAGACGCTGGGGGCGTGCGTGCGGGATTGAGGGCGGTGCGACGGCATTTCCACATTGTAAAACAGGGGTTTACCCATGCCAGTGATGCGGACACGCCACAACTTGTTGCGGTTTGGCAACGTAACCCCTCTTTTTTTGACTGCATTGGTAGCCATACGCCCTGGCTTCTGGTGCAATAGCGGTAACTTCCATCGCAGGAGGTTGGCCCGGGGATCCGGGAGGGGTTCGCCCCTCAGGTTCCGGAGCCCTTTGTTAAACCTTGGAGAAACTTCACATGAAAAAATCCCTAGTTGCACTGGCTACTTTGGCCGCAGCGACCGGTGCCTTTGCACAGAGCCCCAACGCT
>CAYMJT010000198.1:0-2886 GCA_964390775.1 uncultured Bordetella sp. | reverse complement strand
CAACCCACCCACCCCATGCGAGCGCTCAGACGCCAGCGCGAAAAAGTCATGCTGGCCAGTCAAGCCAGCCTGGAGGCCGTGCTCGATGCGCGCTCATCGGGGCTGAGTACTGCACAACGATTGCAAGCCGCCGTGGTGGTCGCCCAGCACAGTGGCGCACCCGACCTGGCTGATTTTTATCGCCGCCACTTGAGTGTGACCGAGCCACCGCTGCTGCAAACCAACGAGGCCGTCGAACGCTTCTGTCGAACCTTGGCCATACGCCCCGCTGACGGCGACCGCGACTTGCTCTTGACCTTGACTCAGGCCGGTCTGAACACGGCCGATATCGTCACCCTGGGGCAATGGGTGGGTCTGGTGGCATACCAGGCACGCGTCGTGCGGGGACTATGTGCCCTGGCGCAATCCTCTGAATCCGTGCCATCAGGATCTTCTGGCCCCGTCGACGAACCCGTTTTTGTTCACCCAGCCCAACTGCCCAAACCGGGCGAACCGGTTCGAGTCAATGGCTACACCAGCGAAGAGCTGGGTTGGCGAGCTTGGCTACCAGTACTCGACCCCAGCCAGGCCAGCGAAGCACAACTGGCCGTGCTCAAGGCCAGTCACCCCAGCGCCATGACCTCGGACTATTACCTTTTGTTGGCGCAACAACCTGTGATTCTCGAACACCGCTCTGCAGCCTTCAATGCCATCATGTACGCCCCGGGTGGCTTGAGCCGTGCCGAACGTGAGCTGGCCAGCACAGTGGTTTCGCGAGTCAACGGATGCGTCTATTGCGCCGCCGTGCACGCCCTGCGTTTTGAGCAATTGAGCAAGCGCAACGATGTGATCGCCCAAGTGTTTTTGCAACCCGAGGGCGCCGGCACCCATGCCCGCGAACGGGCCATCATCCAATTTGCCATCGAGCTGACCTTGCGCCCCGAGGCATTGGGGGCGCCACACCTGCAAGCCCTGATTCAGGCAGGACTATCGCCCCTGGAGATTCTCGACTTGATCCACGCCGTGGCCATTTTTGCCTGGGCCAATCGCCTGATGCTCAACCTCGGAGAGCCGGTTTACCGATCTTGAGTCAGGTTGACTTGGCCAAGGAGGGAGCGGACAACAGTCCTCAGCGACGCGGCTTGCGGGCCTTGCCTTTTTTACCGGCCACGGCCTTTTTGACCGCTGACTTCAGCGCCTGAATGGGGGACAAGCGTTGCGTTTCAGCGCCAGCCGTCAAGGAGGTCTTGGCCGTCGCTTTGCGTTTGTCTTTGGTCCGGCCCTTGGTTTTCGCGCTCGGGGTCGGGGTCGAATCGTCGCGGCGTTCGCGCGGTGGTCGTTCCCCGCGCGGCAGTCGCTCCATGCCCTCTCTAACCAATCGAAAATCGATCTTGCGGCCATCGAGGTCGACTCGGCTCACCTGGATGCAAACACGCGAACCAATCGCATAGCGCAGACCGGTGCGCTCACCACGCAATTCCTGCCGAACTTCGTCGAAGCGGAAATACTCGCCGCCCAACTCGGTAATGTGAACCAAGCCTTCCACGTACAAAGCATCCAGAGTGACGAACAGACCAAAAGAGGTGACCGAAGACACCACGCCAGTGTATTCCTCGCCCAAATGATCACGCATGTATTTGCACTTCAGCCAGGCTTGCACATCGTTGCTGGCCTCATCGGCGCGGCGCTCGTTGGCGCTGCAATGCAGTCCAGCCGCCTCCCAAGACGGATTGGCACTGCCCTTGCCCCTGGGCCCACTGGGTACTCGGGACCGCTGGGCCAGACGTCGCGCCAGCTTGGCGTGCGCCTCACCTGGCAGAGGCAACTGTGGCAACTCGTATTTTTTCTTCGCCAAAATCGCCTTGATGACCCGATGCACCAACAAATCCGGGTAGCGTCGAATCGGGCTGGTGAAATGCGTGTAGGCCTCAAAAGCCAGCCCAAAGTGACCGCTGTTGATGGGCGTATAAATGGCCTGCTGCATGGAGCGCAACAACATGGTGTGAATTTGCTGCACATCGGGTCGGCCCTCGGTGGCCTTGGCAATGGCTTGAAATTCACTCGGCTGCGGCTCGTCGCTCAGACCCAGGTTTAATCCCAGCGCTTTGAGGTAACTGCGCAGCAATTCAAGTTTTTCCGGTGTCGGACCTTCGTGTACCCGAAACAAGCCAGGGTGTTTCGATTGCAAAATAAAGTCGGCGCTGCAGCAATTGGCGGCCAGCATGGCCTCCTCGATCAATCGATGGGCGTCGTTGCGCACCCGTGGCACGATTTTCTCAATCCGGCCTTGCTCGTCACAAATGATCTGGGTTTCGGTGGTCTCGAAATCCATGGCGCCGCGCCGCTGTCTGGCCGCGAGCAAAGCCCGGTATAGGTCATGCAGATGAATCAGGTCAGCCACCCGTTCGGCACGCGCTTGCGCTTGCGGCCCCCGGTCATTGGACAAGATGGCGGCGACTTCGGTGTAAGTGAATCGCGCATGGCTGTGCATCACCGCCGGATAAAACTGATAGGCCGTGATCTCGCCGGCGGTGTCAATCAGCATATCGCAGACCATGCACAAACGATCGACCCCAGGGTTCAAAGAGCACAATCCGTTCGAGAGCTTTTCCGGCAACATCGGAATCACCCGGCGGGGAAAGTAAACGCTGGTGGCTCGATCGAACGCATCCACATCGATGGCTCCGCCCGAATCAACATAGTGGCTGACATCGGCAATGGCCACCAGCAGACGCCACCCCTTTCGGCGTCCCATTTTGACCGGTTCACAGTAGACGGCATCGTCAAAATCGCGGGCGTCCTCGCCGTCAATGGTCACCAGCGGCACATCGCGCAAATCAACCCGGCCCTTGAGGTCGCTGGCCCGCACCTGATCGGGCAAGGCACGCGCCTGCGCCATGCAGGGTT
>CAYMJT010000197.1:0-2920 GCA_964390775.1 uncultured Bordetella sp. | reverse complement strand
TCGCCGGTTTTCAAGACCGGTGCATTCAACCACTCTGCCACGCTTCCTGAGTTGATATTCTAACCGCCCCAATGAGTCCCTAGTTTTGCTCACCCATGGGGCTCAGGCCGGCCGCACGCCTTGCCAGGCGTTGTAGAGCAGTTCGCGCAGGGGTTCGCGCTGCAAGGGGCGCGGGTTGGGGTATTGGTTTTGCAAGGCGATATCCAGCGCCTGTTTGAGTTGGTCTTCGCTCAGGCCCAGGTCTTTCAGGGCGACGGGCACGCCGTGCTGCCGGGCCAGGTCATAGACGGCCTGGGCGACGCTGATGCCGCGCTGGTCGGCTTGCAGGGCGCGCGCCATGCGCTGGTACGCTGCAGGTGCGGCCCCCTGGTTGTAGGCCAGGGCATGCGGCAGCACGATGGTGTGGGTCTCGGCGTGGGGCAGGTTGAAGCTGCCGCCCAGGGTGTGACAGAGCTTGTGGTGTATGGCCATGCCCGCGTTGGCCAGGGCTTGGCCGCACAGCCAGGCGCCATACAAGGCGTCGCTTCGGGCCGCCAGATCGGTGGGGCTTTGGTGCAGCGCGGGCAAAGCGCGCGCCAGGGCAGCCATGCCTTCTTCGGACAGCAGGTCCATGATGGGGTTGCCGTCGACTGCGTACAGGCACTCGGCGGCGTGCGCCATGGCATTGATGCCGCTGGTGATGCTCAGTCCCACAGGCAGGCTGAGGGTGAGTTCTGGGTCGTAGATGACGGTGCGCGGCAAGACACGGGCGTCGCGCCCGGTTTTTTTCAGGCCGGCTTCGGTGATGCCGTAGATGGTGGTCATCTCGCTGCCGGCGTAGGTGGTCGGTATGGCCACGATTGGCAAACCCGAGTCGAGGGCGATGGCCTTGCCCAAACCGGTGGTGGATCCACCGCCTATGGCCACCGCACAATCGGCGCCCAGTTGCTGGGCCACAGCGCGGGCTTCGCGGGCGGTTTCGATGGGCACATGCATGACGGCACGATCAAAAATGCCGGCCGCACGTTGACCCAACAGATCGGCCACGCGCTCGGCGCTGCTGCGTTGTTCGGGGGTGGACAAAATGAGCGCACGCTGGGCGCCCAGGGTCACGATTTCACGTTCGAGGTGGTGCAAGGCACCCGCACCAAACACCACGCGTTGGGGTTGGCTTTGGTAGATGAAGTCTTTCATGGCTGGGGCTGTCCGCTGGCCCGACTCAGGGCGCGGATGATGGCGGCGTAGTCCAACTCGCCATCGCCCTGGGCAATGGCAGCCCGCATGAGTTGTTGCGTGTTGGCCAGTTGCGGCAAGGGCACGTTGAGTTGTTCGCCGGCTTGCAACATCAGGCCGATGTCTTTGAGCATCTGGTGGACGGTGAAGGTGGGGGTGTAGTCGTGCTGACTGAGTTGCACCGACTTGGCTTTGACGATGGGCGAGCCGACTGCGCTGGCACCGATCACTTGCCACATCTGGGCCCAGTCAAGGCCGCCGAGCTGCCCGAGGTTGAGCGCTTCAGCCAACATGGCGCTGGTTTGGGCGATCATGAGGTTGATGACCAGCTTCATCAGGCGCGATTGCTCGGCCTGGCCCAGGTAAAACTGATTGGGGCCCCAGCATTGCAGCAGGGGCAGAAGTTGTTCGTGCAGCTCACGCGGGCCCGAAGCCAGCACCGTGAGCTGCGCAGCCTCGGCCATGTGGTTGTTGCCCGAGACGGTGACGCGCAGGTGCTCAATGCCCCGGCTCGCGACTTGCTGTGCGGCGTGGGCCGAGGCGTGCAATGAGACGGTGCTGGTGTCAACCCAAGCCTGATGCTGGTGGCCAACGTGAGCCAGCCAAGCCGCCACGCTGTTCAAGGCCGAGTCGTTGGGCAAGGACGAGATGACCAGATCGGCGTGTTGCAGCGACTCTTTGGGGTCGCTGGCCAAGGTCAGGCCAGCGGCCTGGGCGAGTTGCATGCGGGCCGCATCGAGGTCGTGCACCTCCAGGGTATGACCAGCCGCCAACAGGTGGCGCGCCATGGGCAAGCCCATTTTGCCAACACCGAGAAACAGGATGCGAGGCGTTTTGGGAAGCTTCATGCAATGCTTTCGGTGTGCGATCAGCTCAGGCCGTCGGCGACTTGCACATTCTCGGGTTGGAGATCGAGGCCAGCATCAATGGCGATTTCCTTGAGCAAGACGGCAAAGTCGATGTGGTCGTAGCCGCGTCCGACCAGGCGGGCGATGGACTCGCGGGTGGCAGCAGCGGCAGGCATGGGGACGCCTTGGGCCTTGGCGGCCGACAGGCCCAGGTCCATGTCTTTGAGCAAAAGTTTGGGGGTAAAGGTGACTTGATCAAAAGTCAGATTGGTCAGCACAGGGGATTTATAGCGCGTGTACATGGACCCCAACACCGAGTCGTTGATGCTTTCCAAAAACACATGGCGAGGAATGCCCGCTTTTTCGGCCATGACGGTGATCTCGCACAGGTTCTGGATCACGACGCCAAACATGGTGTTGTGGGCGATTTTCCAGACTCGGGCCAATTCGCCCTCGCCCACCCACATGCATTTGCGCGACATGGCACGCAGATAGGGTTCGGCCAGTTGGTATAACTCTTTGGGGCCCGAGGCGACGATGAGCAGTTTGCCGGCTTTGGCGACTTTGCCGTTGCCCGAGACCGGCGCACACAAATAGGCCACACCCATGGCTTCGAGGCGCTGGCGCACTTCGGTCGAGCCCTCTTGCGAGATGGACGAACTGTCGACGACCAGTCGAGGTTTGGTTTTGCCGGTGACCAGGCCTCCTTCGGCGAACAAGACTTCCTTGAGGTCGTCGGTGGTCGAGACCATGGTGAAGACGGTTTCGCAGGCGGCCAGGTCGAGTTTGGAGTTGACGACGGTGGCGCCGTATTCGGCCAGTGGCTCGGCCTTGCTGCGGGTGCGGTTCCAGACATCGAC
>CAYMJT010000196.1:0-2924 GCA_964390775.1 uncultured Bordetella sp. | reverse complement strand
CCGAAGCCGAAAAGCAAAGCCAGCTCAAGCGTTTGCGTGATTTCCACGCCCGCCACGCCAGTGCGGCACCGGTGCTGCTGGCGCGTCTACGCCAGGCGGTGATTGAAAACCACAATGTGTTCGAAGTCCTGATGGATGCCGTGCGCTGCTGCTCTTTGGGGCAGATCACCAAGGCCTTGTTCGAAGTCGGGGGCCAGTACCGCCGCAATATGTAGTGGCCTAGACCTCTAGGTTGTCCAGCAAACGGGTATTGCCCATGCGGGCGGCCGCCAGCACCACGCAGCGTCCCAGTACCTGTTGTGAGGTTTGTGGCGGCAATAAATCATGCCGCTGGCGCACCGTCAGATAGTCCACAACCCAGCCCCGGTCTTGCAAGGCTTGCTGGGCCCGCATCTCTATCTTTGCCCAATCCTCTGCCTCTTGGGATAGGGCCGTCGCCACGGCCCTGAGTTGGGCTGACAATTCGGCTGCCCGCTGCCGCTCATCGCTGCTGAGGTAGCCGTTGCGCGAACTCAAGGCCAAGCCATCTTCGGCCCGACAAGTGGGCACTCCGACCACTTCAACGGGCAGGGCGAATTGACGCACCATGCGCTCAATCACCCGCCATTGCTGATAATCTTTTTGCCCAAACACCGTCACATCGGGTTGCACACAGCCCAGCAACTTCAAGACCACGGTACACACCCCGACAAAAAAACCCGGTCGAAAATGGCCTTCCAATATATCGGCCAGCGCTGGGTCGGGCAGTACCTTGAAGCTTTGCGCTTCGGGATACAACTCTTTTTCATCGGGGGCGAACAACAGATCGCATCCGCGTTCGGCGAGCATCTGGCTGTCGCGCTCCAGTGTGCGCGGATAACGTTCAAAGTCCTCGTTGGGCGCGAACTGCAAGCGATTGACAAAAATGCTGGCGACGACTTGCTGTCCATGCGCGCGCGCCGCGTCGATCAGACGCAAATGGCCTTCGTGCAAATTGCCCATGGTGGCCACCAGCACGCGCTTTTGTTGCGGGTCCAGCGAGGCGCGCAGGTCTTTCAGGGTATGAACGGTCTTCAGGGTCATAGGGGCTTGAATGCTAACCGAAGATCAAGGTCTTTTAGGGGAAACCCTAGCCTGCATGGGCATAGACCTTGTAGGGTCTGTGTTCATCGCTTCAAAACGCCTGAATTTGACTTAAGATGGACTTTTGTATCACTCAACGAGGTTGGATTATGAAAAAGCATCTGTTGACCCTGGCCTGCATCGCCACGCTGGCCACCCCCCTGGTTTCCAACGCCAATACCTTGGACAAGGTCAAGGCATCAGGTGCCATTACCATGGGTGTGCGCGACTCTTCTGGCGCTCTGTCTTACACCCTGGGTGACGGCAAATACGCTGGCTATCACGTCGAGATTTGCCAGCGCATCATCGAACAGGTTGAAAAAGCCGTGGGTCGCAAGCTCGAGACCAAATTCGTCGCCGTGACCTCGCAAAACCGCATTCCCTTGACCCAAAACGGCACCGTTGATATCGAGTGCGGCTCGACCACCAACAACGCCGCCCGCCAGCGTGATGTGTCCTTCGCCGTCACCACATATGTTGAAGAAGTGCGCATCGCCGTCAAGGCCAATTCGGGCATCACCTCCATCAACCAACTCAACGGCAAAAACGTCGCCACCACCACCGGCACCACCTCGGTCCAACACCTGCGCAAACACGAGCGCGCCAATGGCATCGACTTCAAGGAAGTCTTTGGCAAAGACCACGCCGAGAGCTTTTTGTTGCTCGAATCGGGCCGTGCCGACGCATTTGTGATGGACGGTCAGATTCTGGCGGGTAACATCGCCACCGCCAAGTCGCCTGGCGACTTTCGCATCGTGGGTGAGGTGTTGTCGGTCGAACCCATCGCCATCATGATGCGCAAAGATGACCCCGCCTTCAAGAAAGTCGCTGATGACACCATTCGGGGCCTGGCTCAAAGCGGCGAACTGGCCAAGATTTACGACAAGTGGTTCGTCCAGCCCATCCCGCCCAAGAACACCCGCGTGGGTCTGCCTGTCAGCGACAACACCAAGTCGGCTTGGGCAAACCTGAACGACAAGCCGATGGAAGAGTACGGCAAGAAATAAATTCATGACTTGGGACTGGGGGGTCTTCCTCCAAGACGACGGTGGCGGTCGCACCTACCTCGAATGGATGTTCGAGGCTTGGGGTTGGACCCTCTCCGTCGCGGCTTGCGCCTGGCTCGTGGCCATGCTCTTCGGGCTGGGCGTTGGGGTCTTGCGGACCCTGCCCAACAACCCGGTACTGAGCCGACTCGCCAACGCCTGGGTCGAGCTTTTTCGCAACATTCCCCTGCTGGTTCAAATTTTCCTGTGGTACTTCGTGTTGCCGAAGTTGATCCCGCCCATGCAGCAATTTCCAGGATTTTTGCTGGTCGTGCTGGGGCTGGGGTTTTTTACTTCGGCGCGCATCGCTGAGCAGGTGCGTGCCGGCATCGGCGCCCTGCCGCGCGGCCAGCGCTATGCGGCCATGGCCATGGGCCTGAGCACCTGGCAGTCTTACCGCTTTGTGTTGATGCCCATGGCCTTGCGCATCATCTTGCCACCGCTCACCAGCGAGTCCATGAATCTGTTGAAAAACTCGTCCGTGGCCTTCGCAGTTTCCATTGCCGAGTTGACCATGTTCGCCATGCAAGCGCAGGAAGAGACTTCGCGTGGCATCGAGATCTACCTGGCGGTCACCGCCCTGTATGCCCTTTCGGCTTTCGCGGTCAACCGCGTCTTTGCCTGGATTGAGCGACGTACCCGCGTGCCCGGTTTCATCGCCGCTGGACAAACCGGTGCAGGACATTGAGCCATGGGCTTTGACATCGATTTCATCAGCGCCGACCTGTTTTTCAAGTTCCTGCTCAAGGGCCTGATCTTCAGCGTTGAACTCACCTT
>CAYMJT010000195.1:0-2951 GCA_964390775.1 uncultured Bordetella sp. | reverse complement strand
ACCCACAACACACTGATTTCACTCTCTCGGGTCTCGAGGCTGAATTGCTGCGTCAGGTGTTGATACACCTGATGCAAATCGTGAGCAGTCGAGGCCCGATAGAAATCAGCCCCCGTGATATCGGCCACTGCCTTCAAGGCCTCTTCGTCCACTCGGGTAAAAAATGAATAACCCTCATAGCCGGGAATGAACCCATTGGGTGTGCCAAAGGCCACGGTGTAGACCCGAACCCCCTGGCGGGCCGCCAGATGCGCCACAACGACAGGATCAGGCCCATTGGTGCGCCGACCGTCGGACAACAGCACGATGGCTCCGCCCGTGTACGAACCCGGCTCGCGCTGGGCCAGAGCCGCTTGGGCCGACACATCATTGAGGTCGAACTCAATGTGCGGCATCAGGGTCGACAAAGACAGCAACAGGCCGCTGCCCGTGGCCGTGGCGCGTTGCAACTGAAACCGATCAATCGCCGCCAATAAATCTTCTCGTCGGTCGGTGACGTGCTGAGCAACCTGGGCATTGCCGGCAAAAGTCACCAGACCAACCCGAATATTGGCGGGTAAATCTTGTAGAAATTGACGTGCCGCCGCTTGGGCAGCCTCAATGCGGCTGGGCTCGACGTCTTGTGCCAACATACTGCGCGAGACATCGATGGCCAGAATCAGAGTCATGTGGTCCGAGGGTAAGGTCACCCTCGCCGTGGGACGGGCCATGGCCAGCACTGCCATGACCAAGGCCAATCCCAATAAGGCTGGAGGCAAATGGCGACGCCACCACGACGTTTTGCCCTGGGCTTGGCGGATGAGGGCCAGCGAGGACCAAAGCACCGCCTGTCGGCGACGTCTGAGCAGCCAGATATAGAGTGCCAGACCCAAAGGCCATAAAAGCAACATCCAGAGCCATTCGGGTTGGAGAAAGTTCATGCGATAACCTAAGGACTTTCCTGAGGTGATCAATTTATCACGACCGTCTGTGCTATGTTGATGAACATGAAAAAAATGTCTGTTTTCAGCGCCAGTCCGTCGGCTGCCCAGACGGACTCAGGCGCGGCCCCCTCGGACACCTCGGTTCACCCCCAAAACCGTGCTGCTGCGGTCACCAGACGTCGCCTGACCTGGGGGCTAGCGGCATTGCTGCTGTGGTCAGCCCTCTTTTTCTGGTTTTGGCCTCGTGCAGAACCCGTGCTACCGCCGGAACCAGTGGACAAGGTTTTTGACCGCTTGCTGCAAGAGCGGGGTTGGCCGTCTCCGGCCCGTCCCGCCGTTGAGCAAGTGGCGGGGGCCGTGGTGCGAGTGCAAAGCTTTGTCGCCGATCCCAAACAAAAAGACAAAGACATCGAGGCCGGCGTTGGCACCGGGGTGGTGATCAATGAAGACGGGCTGATTTTGACCAATCTGCATGTGGTCTGGGGGGCCCAGCGCCTGCGGGTCACTTTTTTTGACGGCACCGAAGCCGATGCCGCTGTGGTGGCAACTCAGCCCAACAACGATCTGGCTGTGCTCAAGCCCCAGCGCATCCCCGACGACCTGCAGCCAGCTGTCTTGGGCTCGTCCCGGCAAGTGGTGCCAGGTGACGCTGTGGCCGTGGTGGGTTTTCCCTTTGGCATGGGCCCTTCGGTCTCGGCTGGCGTGGTTTCGGGTCTGAATCGCGAATTCAGCAACGAAAAAGGCGACCGAAAAATGTCGGGCCTGATTCAGTTTGACGCCGCTGCCAACCCGGGCAATTCGGGCGGGCCCTTGGTCAATATGAACGGTGAGGTGATCGGCATTGTGACCGCCATCATGAACCCCACCTCGGCCCGCACTTTCATAGGCATCGGCTTCGCGGCCACCATCGAATCCGCCGGCATGGCCGTCGGTTTGCCTGTTTTTTAAGGACCATCATGCAAGACTCCAACGTCAGCTGGCAATCGCCCCAACCTGCCGCCAACGATCAAGTGCAACAAGCCGCTCAAACCATGCAACGCCTGTTGTACGAGGTCAAGCGGGTGGTGGTGGGCCAAGACGTGTTTTTGCAACGGGTCTTGATCGCTCTTTTAGCCCAAGGGCATTTGCTGATCGAGGGCGTCCCAGGCCTGGCCAAGACCCTGACCGTCAACACCCTGGCGCGGGCCATGCAAGGCAGTTTTCGACGCATTCAGTTCACCCCTGATCTGCTGCCCTCAGATGTGGTTGGTACCCGGGTCTTCAATCAAAAAACCGCCGAATTCAGTGTTCAACTCGGACCCGTGTTTGCCAATCTGCTGCTGGCCGATGAGATCAACCGTGCCCCGGCCAAAGTGCAAAGCGCCTTGCTGGAAGTCATGCAAGAGCGCCAAGTCACCCTGGCTGGCGAAACCCATCGGGTGCCCGACCCGTTTTTGGTCATGGCAACCCAAAACCCCATCGAGACCGAAGGTACCTACCCGCTGCCGGAAGCTCAGGTTGACCGCTTTTTGATGAAAGTCCTGGTGGACTACCCCAGCGAGGAAGAAGAATTCGTCATCGCCCAGCGCGTCACTGGCCAGGCCGCGCACGTCGGTGGCATCGTCAGCACCCATGAATTGAAGCAGATGCAAACCTTGTGTCGAAAGGGCTATGTCGATCCGGCCCTGGTGCAATACGCGGTGCGATTGGTCCACGCCACCCGCTACCCCGACCGATATGGCCTGGGCGAGATCAAACGCTGGATTGGTTTTGGGGCCAGCCCGCGCGCCACCATCGGCCTGGTCGAGGCGGCGCGCGCCCTGGCTTTTCTGCGAGGTCGTCCCTACGCCTTGCCCCAAGACATGATCGACATCGTGCCCGATGTCTTGCGCCATCGGCTGGTATTGAGTTATGAGGCCCTGGCCGAAGGCGTGAATGCCGATGACCTGATTCGTCGTCTGCTCGCCGCCCTACCAGCGCCGTCCCAAGGTCTATCGCATGTTCAAACTGTGGCGTAAACCACCCGCCCCCGAGGCCCCACTTCCAGCA
>CAYMJT010000194.1:0-3037 GCA_964390775.1 uncultured Bordetella sp. | reverse complement strand
TAGATCAAGTTTTTCAGATCCAGTACAAGCACATCGCCCTCGCCCAACGGTTCGGCCAGGGACTCGACCAGCTGCACCGCGCCAAAGAACAGAGCGCCATACAGGCGGTGCGCGCGGGCTTGGCCGGTACAAGGCAAATCGCGCAGGCTCTCCAGCGAGCTCAGGGGCACTTCTTCGATACGGCTCAGGCTGGAGATGCGGTAAATGAAGGTCAGGCAGGCGGCCACCAGTCCGAACTCGACCGCTAGCGTCAAATCGACCACCACAGTCAGGACAAACACCGCCAGCAAGATCACCCGATAGGGCAGGCGGAATTGGCGCAAATGGGCGAACTCACGCCATTCGCCCATGTTCCAGGCGACAAACATCAAAATGGCCGCCAAGGCCGGCAAGGGCACATGCACCGCCAAGGGGGCCGCCCACCACATGATCAGGGCCAGCGTCAGCGCATGCACCATGCCGGCCACTGGACTGGAAGCCCCTTGCTTGATGTTGGTGACCGTGCGCGCGATGGTTCCGGTCGCGGGCATGCCGCCCAATAAGGGGGTGACCATATTGGCAATGCCTTGTGCCATCAGCTCTTGGTTGGCATCGTGCCGATCGTCGATCATTTGGTCTGCGATGCGTGCGCACAGCAGCGACTCGATGGCCCCCAGCAAGGCCAGGGTCAATGCCGAGGGCCACAACTCGACGCAAGTGGCCCAAGACACTTCGGGCCATTGCCAGGTCGGCAAAGCGTTGGGGATGCCGCCAAATTTCGAGCCGATGGTGGCCACCGGCAAATTCATCACAGCGGCCAAAGCGGTCGCCAACACCAGTGCCAGCAATGAGCCAGGAATCAGGCTCAGTCTGCGTTGCCAAGGAATTTGTGCCCCCGCCAGACGCGGCAGCAACTTTTGCCACAGGGCCAACAGGCCCAAGGCAAAGAGCGACAGGCCCAGTGCCGCCGGGCTCCAGGTCGAGGCCTGCGCGCTCAGCTGAGCGACGATCCCGAAAAAATCAGCGGGCATCTGGGCGATGTCCAGGCCAAAAAAATCTTTCAGTTGCGACACCATGATCAGCACCGCAATGCCGTTGGTGAAACCGATGACCACCGCCACTGGAATAAAGCGCACCAAAGTGCCCAGACGCAGCAGGCCCATGAGCATCAGCAACAAGCCCGACATCAGGGTCGCAACGATCAGATTGGCCAAGCCGTGGCGGTGCAAAATGCCGTACACCACCACGATGAAGGCACCTGCCGGACCGCCAATCTGGACCCGGCTGCCGCCCAACAGTGAAATCAGAAAACCGGCCACCACAGCGGTGATCAAACCCGCCTCGGGCTTAAGACCGCTGGCGATGGCAAACGCCATGGCCAAGGGCAAGGCGACGACCCCCACGGTGATCCCTGCGCCCAGATCGCGCCACCCACGCTCGCGGGTGTATCCGCTCAGGGCATCCAGCAAACGGGGCCGAAAAGTCAGCATGGGGCTCAGCATATCACCCCACAGGGGCTAAGGAAGCTCTGATCTGCCCCCAGCAGGCCCCATGGCGACAGCCCGGACCAGGGGCGCAGTAAAATCGCCTCTCAAGGAGTCAAGGTCATGCCTTTCTTTCGCCGCCCCGATTACCAATCGGACACCACTCAGTTCATCGCCGAGTTGCGCCAGCAACGTCCGCAGCTGGAAGCCAGCCAGCGGCAAGGGCGCGCCTTGCTGTGGGACCATCGCCTGGATCGTGAAGTCTGGAATGAGTATCGCGCCGCTCAGGTGCCCCAGCAACCTTACGTCTACCAGACCCACAGCACGTGAATCCAGCAGACCCGACCCCCGAGCTGTTGCCCGACCCGGAATCGCTTCCCGAGGCCACGCCCCTGGTGGTGGACCATGTGGCTTTGGCGCGCCTGTATGGCGAGCCCCTGTTTGCGCTGCCCCAAGATCTCTACATTCCGCCCGATGCGCTCGAGGTCTTTCTGGAGGCTTTTGAAGGCCCCTTGGACCTGCTGCTTTATCTGATTCGGAAACAAAATTTCAACATCCTTGACATTCCCATGGCGGCCGTCACGCGCCAGTACCTGAGCTATGTCGATGAAATTCGCAGCCGCAACCTGGAATTGGCGGCCGAATACCTGCTGATGGCGGCCATGCTGATCGAAATCAAGTCACGCATGTTGTTGCCGCCGAAAAAGACCGCCGAGGGCGAAGAGCCCGAAGACCCCCGGGCCGAACTGGTGCGCCGTCTGCAAGAGTACGAACAGATGAAGTTGGCGGCCGAAAAGCTGTCGGTCGTGCCGCAATTCGGGCGTGATTTTCTGCGTGCCCAAGTCTATATAGAGCAGTCGCTACAGCCGCGCTTTCCCGATGTGCATGTGGTCGACTTGCAGCAAGCTTGGGCCGATATTCTCAAGCGCGCCAAACTGGTCGAGCACCACAAAATCTCCCGCGAAGAGCTCAGCGTGCGCGAGCACATGAGTCTGGTCCTCAAGAAACTGCAAGGTCGTCGCTTTGTGGAGTTCGAACACCTGTTCGAGGCCGAGCGTGGTGTACCCGTATTGGTGGTGACCTTCATCGCTTTGCTCGAATTGGCCAAAGAAACCCTGATCGAGATCACCCAGGCCGAAGCCTTTGCGCCCATTTATGTGCGCCTGGCCTACACGCCGGCTTAAGTCTGCATCAATAACGCCGAGCGGTCAGGAAAATCAGCGTGCGCATCAGCGCATAAGCCAGCAGATCGGCCCATTTCTCCCACCACGGTAAGCGCTCGAATTCAGGCTTGACGATGTGGGCCCCATTGAGCATGGCCTGCTCCAAGCGACGCTTGAGTTCGCCCGCAAAGCCCTCGTCTTGAATCACCAGATTGGCTTCGCGCGCCAACAGCAGACTCAAGGGGTCCAGATTGGAAGATCCGACGGTGGCCCAGCGGCCATCGACGACGGCCACTTTGGCATGCAAATAACTGGCGTGGTACTCCATGATCTCGATGCCCGCATCAAGCAATTGACGGTACACCACGCGGCTGGCCCGGTAAGGGACGGCGTATTCGTAGTAGCCCGGCA
>CAYMJT010000193.1:2194-3087 GCA_964390775.1 uncultured Bordetella sp. | reverse complement strand
ACGCCCAGGCCGAGAAACGACAAACCCGACGCCAGGATCATGGCCACGGCGATCAGGCTGGTGGCGTAGACAAAGATCGGACCCAGCACATTGCCCAACACATGCACCCGAACAATGGTGAATGCATGGGCCCCTGAGGCACGGGCGGCCTCGACGAAATCGCGGTTGCGAATCTGGGTGGTCACGCTTTCGGCCACCCGGGCAATGGGCGGAATGAAGACCACGGTGAGTGAGATCAGCGAGTTGGTGATGCCTGCCCCCAAGGCCCCGGACAAGGCGATGGCCAACAAGACAGAGGGAAAGGCATAAAACACGTCGATGGTGCGCATGATGACCGAATTGGTGGCGCCACCAGCGTAACCGGCCGTGATGCCAATGATCGAGCCCATGACAAAAGCGCAAATCACAGGGGTGATGCCCATGAACAGACTCAGACGTGCGCCCACCATCAGGCGCGACAGCATGTCACGGCCCAACTCGTCGGTGCCCAAGAGGAAGTTGGGTGTACCGATGGGCTTGAGGCGCGAGAGCATGGACGATTTATAGGGGTCGGCCGGGGTGATCAACCCGCCCATCAAGGCCAACGCGATCAGGATGAGTATGAGTAGGGCCGCCGCCATGGCGACTTTGTCGCGCAGCAAACGACGGCCCACCGTGCGCCAGTAACCGGGAGTCGCTTCGGTCGGGACATCGGGCACTTTGGCGGCATCGACCTGAATGTGGAGCATATTCATGGCAGTCACCGTGCGATGCGCGGGTCGAGCAAGGTTTGCACCACGTCAACCACCAGGTTCAGGACCACAAAAAACATGGCCAATACCAAAATCGTGCCCTGTAACAAGGGCAGGTCTCGCTGAAAAATCGCCGAGTTCAACAGAAAGCCGGTCCCGGGC
>CAYMJT010000193.1:344-2184 GCA_964390775.1 uncultured Bordetella sp. | reverse complement strand
ACACGGTTTCAATCAAGATCGAGCCGCCGAGCAAGTAACCCAACTGCAGGCCCATGACGGCCAGCGCGGTCGGGGCTGCATTTTTGACCACGTGCATGAACACGCCCAGATCGGTCAAGCCTTTGGCGCGCAGACCGACAATGAATTCCTGCGCCAGGATTTCGGCCACCAAGGCACGCACGGTGCGCGAGATGATGCCCATGGGGATCACGCTCATGGTCAGGGCGGGCAACACCATGTGCTGGACGTGCGCCCAGTTCCACTGCCACAGGTCCGACCCGCCGGGACCCGCACCGCTGGCGGGCAACCACATGAGGAATGAAGAGAAAATAATCACCAGCACCATGCCCAGCCAGTAGTGCGGCACGCTCACGCCCAAGACAGCGGTGAAAGAGGCCAGTTTGTCGACCCAAGAGTTTTGGAAATAACCAGCGACAAAACCAAACAGACAGCCAAAGACAAAGCCGATCAGGGTCGCCAAGGCCGCCAGTCTGAGGGTGTTGCCCACCGCTTTGAAGACTTCGTCAAAGACCGGGCGACTGCTGGCGATGCTGACACCCAAATCGCCTTGTACGGCGCGCCAGACCCAGGCCAGAAATTGTTCAGGATAGGAACGGTCAAAACCGTATAAAGCGCGCAGTTGTTGCTGCAGCTCCTGCGAAGCATCGGGCGGCAAGATCGAGACCAGCGGGTCACCAGGGGCCAAGTGGACCAAGGCAAAACACACCAGCGCAACCCCAAGCATGATGGGCAAGGTGTAAAGAACACGTCTGAGCAAGAAAGAGATCATGGGTTTTGCAAACAATCACCAAGGGGCCAATGTGTGACCCTGCGTACAGTGAACACAAGGCGGCCAGGGCCGCCTTGGTGGGATTCCACTGGCCCTCAAATGCTCGAGGCCAGCGGTGTGGGGCCAGACGATCAGTCCAGCGACATCGTCGCGATGTCGATGAACCAGCTCTTGGGCTGC
Organism: uncultured Bordetella sp.; assembly: GCA_964390775.1. Taxonomy (GTDB): domain Bacteria; phylum Pseudomonadota; class Gammaproteobacteria; order Burkholderiales; family Burkholderiaceae_C; genus Limnohabitans. The sequence goes on along the minus strand of CAYMJT010000193.1, from coordinate 1,214 downwards.
ACCACGCCCTTGACTTTGGCACTCATGGCGCGCGGGCCAACGTCGTGGGCGATCCAGATAAAGGGGGCTTCTTCGACAATGCGGGCATGCAACTTGGCCAGGGCGGCGTCGCGACCACGGTCATCAAAGGTGTTGCGCGCGTCGGCGATCAGTTTGTCAAACTCGTCGTTGCCATAAAAGCCCCAGTTGTTGGACACCGGTGGGAAGGTCTTGGTGCTGGTGAAACGCACCATGGCAAAGAATGGGTCCATGGCCGCAAAGCTGACGTTGATGGCATGCGCACCGCGGGCAGTGGGGTCTTTGGCTCCCAAACGCCAGTTGGTGAACAAGGTGTTCCACTCAATCACGTCGAACTCGATGTCAAAGTAGCAGGCCTTGAGGGACTGCTGGACAAACTCGTTCATGGGCAGGGGTTGCATTTGCCCCGAACCCGAGGCCGAGATCTGAATCTTGGCCTTCAGTGGCTTGGCGGCCGAAAAACCGGCTTTTTGCATCAGCTCCTGGGCCGCTTTGACGTCATAGCGAATGTCAAATTTCGGGTTGCCCCACCAGGGGTGTCCAGGGGGAACGGTGCCCTTGGGGATCCCCATCATGCCACCGAGCAATGTGCGCAGGCCTTCGCGGTCGACACACAAATTGGCCGCGTGGCGCACGTCTTTGTTCAGCCAGGGTGAACCGGGCAGGAACGACAGTTGCCATGGCCAGACATGGGGTTGCGGGTTGCTGTAGATGTTGAAGCCGCGCTGCTTGATCTGGGCCATGGCGTCAGGGGCCGGGGCTTCAATCCAATCGACCTGACCAGAGAGCAAGGCGGCAGTACGGGCATTGGCCTCGGGCATGGGCAGCATCACCACGCGATCGACCTTGGGC
>CAYMJT010000193.1:0-334 GCA_964390775.1 uncultured Bordetella sp. | reverse complement strand
ATTTTGAATGGGCCGGTGCCGGAGGAGTCACCGGCAAAGGCGGTCCAAGCGGCCTTGGATTTGTCGGCTGGAGTGGCGCCTGCGGCGGCGTCAAATTTCTTTTGCCAATGGCTGGGGCTGACCATGAACAGGTTGCTCAGGTTGATGGGCAAAAAAGAGTCGGGTTCGCTGGTGGTCAACTCAACCGTCATGTCGTCAATCTTGCGCGCGCTGCGCAAGGTGGGCATTCGTGAGGCGGTCACCCCCACCTGGCTGGCGTCAAAATGCACAGCGTCTTTGTCGAGCACCTTTTGCACGTTCCAGACCACCGCATCGGCATTGAAGGGCGAGCCGT
>CAYMJT010000192.1:0-3150 GCA_964390775.1 uncultured Bordetella sp. | reverse complement strand
TCACGCAAAAACACGCGTCCGACTTCAAAGACACGCACCCGGGTGGCCTTGCGATCCAGATTGAACTTCACCACTTGCATCAAGCCGCCCAGCAAAGACGAGCGCATCACGCTCATTTGGCTGGCAATCGGGTTGAGCAAACGGATCGGGTCGGGATTACCGGCCAGGGTGTGCTCCCATTGGGCATCGACAAAGCTGTAATTGATGGTTTCCTGGTATCCCAGGGCCGCCACCTGGCGGCGCAAGGCATAGGGGCCACGCAAGCGTTCGGGTCGCACCTTGGGTCGGGTGGGCGCGCGCGGCGCCGTGGTGGGCAATTGGTCAAAGCCCACCATGCGTGCAACCTCTTCAATCAGATCCTCTTCGATTTGCAGGTCAAAGCGATAGGGCGGCGGGGTCACGGTCAGCACGCCTGGGCTTTGTTGCACGGGCAAGCCCAAACCGGTCAGTGCCTGCGCCATGCGCTCTTGGCTGAGTTCCATGCCCAACACCTTGACGGCGCGTGCCACCCGCAAAGAGACCGGTTGCCGCTGCGGCAATGCCAGCGTCTGGTCATCCATCGGCCCGACCTGGGTGTCGGGGGTGCCGCATATGTCCAACACCAGTTGGGTGATGCGCTCGATGTGCGCCACCGTCAGGCTGGGGTCGACCCCACGCTCAAAGCGATGCCCAGCATCGGTGCTGAAGTTGTATCGGCGCGAACGCCCAGCCACCGCCTGTGGCCACCAGAACGCCGCCTCGATGTAGATGTCGCGGGTCTCGTCGCCCACCGCAGTCGCCTGCCCGCCCATGATGCCAGCCAAAGACTCGACTTGTCGATCGTCGGCAATGACACCCACCTTGTCGTCGACGGTGATGGTGTTGCCATTGAGCAGTTCCAGCGTTTCGCCAGCGCGGCCCCAGCGCACCTGCAAACCGCCGTGGATTTTGTTGCGGTCAAAAATATGCGAGGGGCGGCCATATTCAAACATGACATAGTTCGAAATATCCACCAGCGCACTCACGCTGCGCTGGCCACAACGCGCCAGGCGCTCGACCATCCAGTCGGGTGTTTGGGCTTGCGGGTTAACACCAAGCAACACCCTGCCGCTGAAGCGGCCACACAAATCACTGGCTTGCACCGACACCGCCAGGCGGTCATTGCCCGTCACTGGCACAGGCTTGATCTCGGGGGTTTTGAGGGGGGCGCCGGTGAGTGCGCTCAGTTCACGGGCAATGCCATACACGCTCAGGCAGTGCGCCAAATTGGGCGTGAGTTTCAGGGTGAACAGGGTGTCGTCCAAGCGCAAATGTTCACGAATGTCGGCGCCGACGGGCGCGTCGGCTGACAACTCGAGCAAACCGCCATGGTCGTCGCTGAGTTTGAGTTCGCGCGCCGAGCACAACATCCCTTGGCTTTCGACACCCCGCAATTTGCCCAGTTTGATGTGCAAGGCTTGCCCGTCCTCGCCCGGTGGCAGCACCGCCCCCACCAGGGCGCAGGGCACCTTGATGCCCACGCGAGCATTGGGCGCGCCGCACACAATATGGAGCCAACTGCCCCGCCCCACATCGACCTGGCAGACGCGCAATCGGTCGGCGTTGGGGTGTTGCACCACCTCCTTGATTTCACCCACCAACACCTGCGTAAAAGGCGGTGCCACCGGACGAGTCTCTTCCACTTCCAGCCCGGCCATCGTCAAGGCGTCGGCCAACTGCTGGGTGCTCAGGTCAGGGTTGCAGAAGTCGCGCAACCAGGATTCAGGAAATTGCATGGCGGTCTTATCGGAATTGGCTCAGGAAACGGACATCGCCGTCAAAGAACAGACGCAAGTCGTTGACACCGTAACGCAGCATGGTCAGCCGATCGGGGCCCATGCCGAACGCAAAACCGATGTAACGCTCGGGATCCAGCCCCATATTGCGCACCACGTTGGGGTGCACCTGGCCCGAGCCAGCCACCTCCAGCCAACGGCCCGCCAAGGGGCCCGAGGGAAACTGGATGTCGATCTCAGCGCTGGGCTCGGTGAACGGGAAAAAACTGGGTCGAAACCGCAAGACCAGTTCGTCGTTTTCAAAAAAAGTCCGACAGAAGTCGGTGAACACCACCTTCAGGTCCTTGAAGCTGATGTTCTCACCTATCCAGAGCCCCTCGCATTGGTGAAACATGGGCGAGTGGGTGGCATCGCTGTCGACGCGATAGGTGCGCCCGGGGGCGATGACCCGGATTTCGGGCATGCCCTGGCTGCTGGCCAAGGCCGCTTGATGGCGCTTGACGTGCTGCACTGCATGCCGAATCTGCATCGGGCTGGTATGGGTACGCAACAGGTGACCGCCCTCGACATAAAAAGTGTCGTGCATCGAACGTGCCGGATGATCGGCAGGGGTGTTCAAAGCAGTGAAGTTGAACCAGTCGGTCTCGATCTCGGGGCCATCGGCGACCTCAAAGCCCATCGAGCCAAAAATGCCCTCAATGCGCTCCAGGGTCAGGCTGACGGGGTGCAAGCCCCCACTGGCTCTTTGCCGTCCGGGCAAGGTGACATCGAGCGCCTCGGCTTTGAGTTGAGCCTGCAACTCCTGCTCGGCCAAGGCCAGTCGCCGCGCGGCCAAAGCGGCCTCGATCGACTGCTTGGCGGCATTGATGGCGGCACCGCGTGTTTTTTTCTCTTCCACGCTGAGCGCGGCCATGCCCTTCATCAGTTCGGTCACGCGACCGGATTTGCCCAAAAACTGGGCTTTGGCATTTTCCAGGTCTACCGCCGTGGCGCTTTGCTCAAAAGCCGCTTGCGCCGATCGGACCAGGTCTTCAAGCTCATTCATGTCTGCGGACCGAAAATATCAATGAAAAAGGGATTGAAGCCCACTGGCCTCAACCCCTTGGTTTGACCCGAGTGCCAGACGGCGATCAGGCGGCCAGTTTGGCCTTGACCTGCTCGACGATGCTGCCAAAGGCGGCTTTGTCGTGCACGGCCAGATCAGCCAACACCTTGCGGTCGATGCCGATGGCAGCCTTTTTGAGGCCGTTGGCAAATTGGCTGTAGGTCAGACCAAACTCGCGGGCGGCCGCATTGATACGGGCGATCCAGAGTTGGCGGAAGACGCGTTTTTTGGCGCGACGATCACGGTAGGCGTATTGGCCCGCCTTCATCACCGCCTGTTTGGCGATGCGAA
>CAYMJT010000191.1:0-3183 GCA_964390775.1 uncultured Bordetella sp. | reverse complement strand
CCATCCCCTAGGGACGGGGGACGGCCCTATCCAAATGCGGCCAGTGTCTTGCCGCCAGCCTCGACCGATTTGGCGTGGATCAGAATGACCGCCAGCACACAGGTTTGGTCGTAGGGGTTGACCCAGTTGTGGACGGTGCCGCGTTGCACCATCACATCACCCTGGTGCAGGGTGACCACCTCGCCGCCTGGCTCGAGTTCCATGTCGATCTTGCCTTGCATCACCACGATGTAATCAATGGTGTCGGTGCGGTGGTTGCGGGCCTCCAGGCCGGGATGAAAGTCCAGAATGCGAAACACTGTGCCGTCAGGGATCATGGTGAAAGCCCCGGGGCGCATACCCTTGTCTTCGCTGCCGTCGTTGTTGGCGGGGTGGGTGTCGGTGGTCCAGATGTTGCACACATTGGCGTTACCGCGCCCATGACGGAAATGTTGGCAGACTTCGTCGATTTGCACGATGGCGCGACCTTGGTCGTCGTGACCCGTGATGACGCGGCGGATTTTGGGGGGTGCCGGATTGGCCATGATGAGCTCCTCTTGTTGTTCGCGCGATCATTATGAAGGGCGGACAGGCTTCACCGCTTGAGGGAAACCCCGAGTCCTTAACCTCTCTCCTGGCCGACAAGCCATCACATCGAACGCACGCCCTGGACCTTGAAGTTCATGCCTTTGATCTGGGCGTCGGTCATGACTTGTCCGGCGGGCAGCACCAATTGCCCGCGCTCATCGAGCAAGGGGCCTTTGAAGATTTTCAGCCGTCCCTGCGCCAACTCGGTTTGCCGGGCCAAGACCTCTTGCCGCACCGCAGGGCTGAGTTTGGGCCCAAATCCTTCGATGCGCACCATGCCCTCGCGCACGCCCCCCCAGGTGTCGGTGCTTTGCCAACGGCCTTGGGACAAGGCCCGCACCCGCTGGCTGTAGTACTCGCCCCAGTGGTGCGTCACGGCCAGCAGTTGGGCCTCTGGGGCCACTTTGCGCATGTCAGAGTGATAGGCAATGGCCATGTGACCGCGCTCTTGCGCGGCCACCATGACGGCGTTGGAGCCGGTGTGAAAAGCCAGGACATCGACCCCCTGGTTCATGAGTGTCATGGCCGCATCGCGTTCGCGCGCAGGGTCAAACCAGGTTTGCAACCAGATCACCCGCACCTGGGTGTCGGGCCGCACCGAGCGCGCCCCCAGGGTGTAGGCATTGATGCCTTGCAAGACCTCGGGTATGGGGAAGCCCGCCACATAGCCCAGCAAGCCTTGGGCGCTGGCGCGTGCGGCGGCAATGCCGGCCAGATAACGCCCCTCGTAATAGCGGGCGTTGGCGGTGGCCACATTGGCCGCACGTTGATAACCGGTGATGCTCTCGAAGCGCACATTCGGAAACTCGGCCGCCACCTTCAGGGTCGGCTCCATATAGCCAAAACTGGGCGTGAAGATGATTTGATGCCCCTGCCGTGCCAGGTCGCGAATCACGCGTTCGGCGTCAGCGCCTTCGGCCACGTTCTCGACATAGCGGGTCTGCACCCGCAGTCCAGCGGCATTGAGTTGCTCGACCGCCAGTCGACCCTGATCGTGTTGTCGCACCCAACCGGTGTCGGTCAGCGGCGCCACATAGACAAAAGCAGCTTGCCAGGGGGCTTGCGCCCAGGCGGGGGTCAGAAAGAGCAGGGGGCACAGGGCCAAAATGCCGCGCCAGGCGGCGCTGAGGTTTTTGTACATGGTGTTCCTCGACATGTCGGCACGGAGCCGAAAAAACCGGAGACCTGCTCCGGGACGAAACAAATCAGGCGGGGGCGGCTTGGGCCGCTTGAATGGCAGCGCGCAGGCCCAGCTCGTAGCTCAGGGCCCCAAAGCCGCATATTTGGCCACGGGCGATGTCGGCAATCACCGAGTGGTGACGGAAGGGCTCGCGGGCGTGGATGTTGGACATGTGGACCTCGATCACCGGACAGGTCAGAATCGCCAGCGCATCGCGCAGGGCGATGCTGTAGTGGGTCCAAGCCCCAGCGTTGATCACCACGGCGTCGACCTGGTCATGAAAGGCCTGGTGGATGCGCTCGCACATCTCGCCCTCGATATTGGTCTGAAAACAGGTCACCGACACGCCCAATTCTTTGCCCAAGGCTTTGACCTTGCGCTCGATTTGGGCCAGCGTGACCGTGCCGTACTGTTTCGGGTCGCGGTGACCGAACATGTTCAGATTGACGCCATTGAGGACTAGGATTTTCATGACCCTATTGTATGGGCAGGCATGGCCCAAGCCCTCAAGGGGTTAAAAATGTAGAATTAGGGGTTATGACCATTAAATCTGACCATTGGATACGCCGCATGGCGACCCAGCACGGCATGATCGAGCCTTTTGAGCCGGGGCAGGTGCGCCAGCGCGATGGCCACAAAATCGTCAGCTACGGCACCAGCAGTTATGGCTACGACATCCGCTGTGCCCCCGAGTTCAAGGTCTTCACCAACATCCACAGCACGGTGGTCGACCCGAAAAACTTTGACGAAAAAAGTTTTGTCGACATCCATGCCGATGTCTGCATCATCCCGCCCAACAGTTTCGCCTTGGCGCGCACCGTCGAGTACTTTCGCATACCGCGCAATGTGCTCACCATCTGCCTGGGCAAAAGCACCTACGCCCGTTGCGGCATCATCGTCAACGTCACCCCTTTTGAGCCCGAATGGGAAGGTTATGTGACGCTGGAGTTCTCCAACACCACCCCCTTGCCAGCCAAAATATATGCGGGTGAGGGTTGCGCCCAGGTCCTCTTCTTTGAAAGTGATGAGGTCTGCGAGACCAGCTACAAGGACCGTGGCGGCAAATACCAGGGACAGGTGGGTGTCACCTTGCCCAAAACCTGAAATACATCGATGTCCTCTTTTTCTGAATTGAATTTGGCTCCGGCCCTGGCCCGCGCCGTGGCCGAGATGGGCTACGAGTCCATGACCCCCATCCAGGCCCAGGCCATACCGGTGGTCCTGAGTGGCCAAGACGTGATGGGCGCAGCCCAGACCGGCACGGGAAAGACCGCTGCGTTCTCTTTGCCCTTATTGCAGCGCTTGCTGAAACACGAAAACGCCTCCACTTCACCCGCCCGCCACCCGGTGCGGGCGCTGGTGCTGTTGCCGACCCGCGAGCTGGCCGATCAGGTCGCACAACAGATCAAACTCTATGCCCAGCACACCCAGTTGCG
>CAYMJT010000190.1:2341-3185 GCA_964390775.1 uncultured Bordetella sp. | reverse complement strand
GGCCAACACGGCGGTGGAGTGGGGCAATGTGGCGGTGCCCACAGTCCAATACACCCATGGGATGATCTCTTGCAGCGAGTTCACTGGGGTGCCGCTGATCACCTTGCTCGAGTTGTGCGGTGTGGACCTGAAAAAAGCTCGATTTGTGTTGGCCGAAGGAGCAGACGGATCTTCCATGACCCGCACCATCCCCATGAGCTTGATCACCTCGGGCGAAGTGTTGGTGGCTTACGGCCAAAACGGCGAGATGCTGCGCCCAGAAAATGGTTACCCCTTGCGTTTGGTGGTGCCCGGGGTTCAAGGCGTGAGTTGGGTCAAATATTTGCGCCGGGTCGAAGTGGGCGACATGCCTTATGCCGCCAAAGACGAGGCGGTGCACTACATCGACTTGCAGCCTGATGGCACGCACCGCCAATACACGAACATCCAGGAAATCAAGAGCGTGATCACCACCCCCTCTGGCGGTCAGGTGTTGCTGGACAAAGGCTTTTACAACGTGACTGGCCTGGCTTGGTCCGGGCGGGGCAAGGTCAAACGGGTCGACGTTTCGGTCGATGGGGGCCGCAACTGGCGCACCGCGCGTCTGGAAACCCCCGTCATGTCCAAGTCGCTCACCCGTTTCAACATCGATTGGGTCTGGGACGGTAAGGCCGCCATTTTGCAAAGCCGAGCCATCGACGAGACTGGTCATGTGCAGCCCACCTATCAGCAATTGCGCGCGGTGCGTGGCACACGCTCGATCTATCACAACCATGCGATCCAGTCCTGGCTGGTGCAAGAAAACGGCGAGGTCAAAAATGTTCAACTGTCTTGATGCGCACCGCACCCTGAGAGCATCGCTTGC
>CAYMJT010000190.1:0-2331 GCA_964390775.1 uncultured Bordetella sp. | reverse complement strand
TCGTCCTGGCGCAACCCTCATCCCCGGTCAATGCCGGTGTGACCCCCAAGGCCCATGTGCAGTCCTATCCCGGTTTGGGTCGTCCCGCCACGGCCAAGGAAATCGCGGCGTGGGACATTGATGTGCGAGCCGACTTCAAGGGCTTGCCCCCCGGTTCGGGCAGCGTTGCCAAAGGGCAAGACATCTGGGAGGCCAAATGCGCCCATTGCCATGGCGTATTCGGTGAGTCCAACGAAGTGTTCAGCCCACTGATCGGGGGCACGACCAAAAAGGACATCGAAACCGGACGCGTGGCCAATCTGACGCGCACCGATTTCCCGGGGCGTACCACCATCATGAAAGTGGCCACGGTCTCCACCCTGTGGGATTACATCAACCGAGCCATGCCTTGGACCAGTCCGAAGAGCCTGAGTGCCGATGAGGTGTATTCGGTGACGGCATTCCTGCTGAGTCTGGCTGAAGTGGTGCCCGATGATTTTGTCTTGTCCGACAAAAACATCGCCGAGGTGCAAAAGCGCATGCCCAATCGCAATGGCATGCAGACCCGCCATGCGATGTGGCCAGGCAAGGAGTTTGGCGGTACGCCCAAGCCCGACACCCAAAACGTGGCGTGCATGAACAACTGCGCGACCGAGCCCAAATTGGCGTCTTTTTTGCCCGACTTCGCACGCAACAACCATGGCAATTTGCGTGATCAAAACCGCATGATCGGGCCGCAACGCGGTGCTGACACCACCGTGCCTGAGCCCAAGTCTGGTGACGTTGTGGTGGCTCAGGCGGCGGCGCCTGCTGCCGCAGCGGCCAAGCCTGCGACGGCGGATAACCCGGCCAACAAGGCGGCGCTGGCCCTGACGCAGAAAAATGGCTGCGTGGCGTGTCACGCCATGGACAAGAAACTGGTCGGCCCGAGCTTTGCCGATGTTGCCAAAAAGCATGCTGGCAAGGCCGAGTACCTGGCCACCAAGGTCAAATCAGGTGGCCAAGGCGTTTGGGGTGCCATCCCCATGCCCCCTCAATCGCTGTCCGATGCAGATGCCAAGGCGATCGCGGCGTGGTTGGCCTCGGGTGCCGGCAAATGAGGTATTTTCAGCAGAAAGACAGTAACATTCATCCCAAAGTCCATCCAAGGAGAGAATTCATGCAAACCCGTCGTCAACATTTGCAGCAATCCGCCGTCGTCGCGGGCATGCTGGCCAGCACCGGACTGTTCCCCCAGTTCGCTCATGCCGCCTTCAACAAGGCCGCTTTCGACGCCAAGTCGATTGCCGATGCCCTGAAGGCGTATGGCGCCGGTGCCCCGACCGAGAGCAAAGACGTCACCATCACCGCGCCCGACATCGCCGAGAACGGTGCCGTGGTTCCGTTGGGCGCTTCCACCAGCTTGCCCAATGTCAAACAGTTGCTCATCCTGGTTGAAAAGAACCCATCGTCTTTGGTGGCCATGTTCAACGTCACCGACAGCATCGATGCTGCCGTGTCGACCCGTGCCAAGATGGGGCAGTCCTCTGACGTTTATGCCGTCGCCCTGACCACCGACGGCAAGGCGCTGTTTGCCAAAAAAGAAGTCAAAGTCACCCTGGGTGGCTGTGGCGGTTGATCGCCATCTCTGAAACCGATATCCACCCATTTTGAATTTTTAGGAGCAAGTCATGGCAGATCCGATGCGCATTCGCGCCCAAGCTTCCGGCGATAAAGCCACCGTCCGCGTTCTCATGAGCCACGAAATGGAATCCGGCCAGCGCCGCGATTCCGCAGGCAAACTCATTCCCGCATGGCACATTGCCGAAGTCACCGCCGAACTCAATGGCAAGGTGGTGATGACCGCCGAGTGGGGCCCGGCTGTGGCCAAAAACCCTTTCCTGCAATTTTCGGTCAAGGGGGCCAAGGCCGGCGACAAGATCGCCATCACCTGGAAAGACAACAAAGGCGACACCCGCCGCGATGAAGCCACGGTCAGTTGAGTCGTTGAGCTGTGCCGGGCAGAGTCTGGTGGCCGCCCGGCAGTTTTGAACCAAGAGCACAACAAAGAGGTGACAGATGAAACGCAATAGACTCTTGATGCTGGGCGCTTTGCTTGCTGGTTTGGTCGCGCCTGCGGCCTGGGCACAAAAGACCGCCAGCCAAGGCATCGACGAATACCGTGCCATGTTGGCCGATGGCAATCCTTCCGAATTGTTTGAAGCCAAGGGCGAAGACCTGTGGTCGCAAAAACGCGGCCCTAAAAATGTCAGCCTGCAACAATGCGACCTGGGCAAAGGCCCTGGCGTGGTCAAGGGGGCTTTTGTCGAACTGCCTCGCTACTTTGCAGACACCGGCAGAGTGCAAGACCTG
>CAYMJT010000189.1:0-3310 GCA_964390775.1 uncultured Bordetella sp. | reverse complement strand
GCCACAGGCAATACGGACACGCCGCTGCCCTGCCCCGCACCCTGAATGGCGTGCCATGAAATGATGCCCAATCCCAAACCGGCTGCCACCGATTCTTTGACGGCCTCGTTGCTACCCAATTCAAGTCTCACATCGGGGCGAAAGCGCTGGCTGCGAAAGTGGGCGTCGGCGGCCATGCGGGTCCCCGAACCCTTTTCGCGCAAGATGAAGCGCTGCTGCGCCAATTCACGCAGTTTCAATGGACCCAGACGCAGCAAGGGGTCGTGTTCGGCGGCGATCATGACGATGGGGTTGGGCATGAGAATTTCATCATGCAAGTCGATGTCCAAGGGGGGTTGCGACATGATGTAGAGATCGTCGAGGTGATCGCGCAGGCGTTGCACCACCCCGTCGCGATTCAATATCTCGAGCGAAACATCAATGGCCGGATATTGCTGGCAAAAGCGGCCCACCAAACGGGGCACAAAGTATTTGGCGGTGCTGACGGCGGCGATGCGCAATTTGCCACGCGAGAGCCCTTTGAGGCCATCGACATGCTGCTCGAAACTGTCCCAGCACTGAAAGAGGGTGCGGGCGGTGGAGGCCAGATCCAAACCGACCTGGGTGAGATGGATTTTTTTCCCGACCAACTCATACAGCGGCAGGCCGACCGCTTGCGTGACCTCGCGCAATTGCATCGAGGCCGTGGGCTGGGTGACATGGGTGGCCCGCGCGGCCCCGCTGACGCTGCCGGTATCGGCCAGAGCCAAAAAAAGGCGCAATTGGCGAAACGTGACATTCATAGATTTTTGTCTATATAAAAGCACATAAAAATCAATTTTACATTGTTCAGGCTAAACCCTAGGATGCGCTCAGGAGTAAAAATCATGAACCACATGCTCGACCCGGCGATTTTGTTTTTTGTCTTTGGTGTGTTGGCCGGCACCTTGAAATCGAATCTGGAAATTCCACCGGCCATTTCGCGCTTTTTGTCGCTGTATTTGCTCATGGCCCTGGGCCTGAAGGGCGGGTTCGCCCTGGCGGCCTCGGGTCTGACCCCAGAGGTGGGCAAAAGCCTGCTGGCCGCCATCGCCCTGGCGCTGGTTGTGCCATGGCTGGGCTATCGGCTGCTGCGGGTTTGGGTTGATCATTTCGATGCCGCTGCGGTGGCCGCCACCTACGGTTCGGTGAGCGCGGTGACCTTTGTGACGGCGGTGCAGTACCTGGAGAACCAGGGCATCAGCTATGGCGGCCACATGGCGGCTGGCATGGCGCTGATGGAGTCGCCAGCGATCATCATGGCCGTGGTGATCGCCAACGGTTTGCGACAAAACACCCGCACTGCCCCCATGGGACTTCAGGCCGATGGAACCGCCATGCTAGGCACGGCCCCCAAAGCGGGCGTCTCGATGGGGAAAATTCTGCATGAATCGTTCACCGACGGGGCCCAATTGTTGTTGCTCGGGGCGATGGCCGTGGGTTTGTTCACCGGCGAATCAGGCAAGGCTGCGATGCAACCGTTCTCGGTCGATTTATTCAAAGGCATGTTGGCTTTTTTTCTGCTTGACATGGGTTTGATGGCCGCACGCAACTTCTCGCAAGTGCGCGGCAAGTCACCCGTGTTGTTGGCCTACGCGGTGTTGGGCCCCTTGGTACACGCCAGTCTGGCCTTGGGTATGGCCTGGCTGCTGGCCCTGCCGGTCGGTGATGCGGCCTTGCTCATGGTGCTGGCCGCGAGTGCCTCTTACATTGCCGTGCCGGCGGTGCTGCGCTATGCCATACCCGAAGCCAACCCTTCGCTGTATTTCGGCTTGTCCTTGGGAGTCACATTTCCCTTGAACATTTTGTTGGGCATCGCGCTCTACACCCAACTCGCCCAAGCCGTGCTAGGCTGATGGCCGTGAAGTCAATCTTTGATGGCAGCCGGGTGGCGTTTCTGACGCAACACGGCAAAGAGACTCTGATCGGGGGCATGTTCCGCGAAGCCTTGGGCTGCGTGGTGGTGCGCGCAGAAGGCTTTGACACCGATCGTTTGGGCACCTTCAGTGGCGAGGTCCCACGCCCAGACAGCCAGTTGCAAACCGCCCGACGCAAAGCCCGCATCGGCATGGACTTACTCGGTACGCCTTTGGGTTTGGCCAGTGAAGGGGCGTTTGTGCCCGACCCTTTTGGGGGCATGTTGCCCTGGAACATTGAGTTGTTGGTGTGGCTCGACGATGAGCGGGGCCTGGAGGTGACGGGCCTGGCGCAGGGTCCGGCGCGCAGCACCCAAGGCAGCGCCAGGACCGAGGCCGAGTTGCTGCAGTGGGCCCAAGTGGCGGGCTTTCCTGAACATCAATTGCTGTTGCGCGCCGAAGGCGCACACCAGGCGGCGGTACACAAAGGCCTGGCTGACGAAGGGGCGCTGCGTTCGGCCTTTGCCGCCTGTTTGCGCGAGTCACCCAAAGGCTCGGTGTCGGTGGAAAACGATTTGCGGGCATTTTGCAACCCGACCCGGCAAGGGATGATTGTGCGGGCGGCGCAGGACCTGCTGCAAAAATTGCAAAGCGCTTGCCCGAGTTGCGCCCTGCCGGGTTTCAGCGCCAAAGAGCGCCATGGCGGTCTGCCCTGCCGTGCCTGCGGTTTGCCCACCGCATTGGCCAAGTCACTGTTGTGGCGCTGCGAAGCTTGCGGCCACCAGGCCTTAAAACCGGCTGGTCACGCCAGCCATGCCGACCCGAGCCGCTGTGACCACTGCAACCCCTGACGTATTCCTCGGTCTTAAACCGCAGGGCAGGCATTGAGTTTGGATAGCGGCTCGCGCCATGGAAGCAACTGCTGTGCGGACTAGAGAGTCTGGAAGAATTTTCACCCTTACCTTTGCGATAAAAACACTCGCCGCAAGCTGGCCTCGGCCAATTCACGCTGCTCGGGCTCGGTATCGCTCAGGGCTTGTAAATAGGGGTGCATCATTTTTTGTCGCAGGGCACGCGAGAACTGCTCCAGCACCTGTGAGGCTGCCTCGCCTTTTTCAAGTGAGCGCAAGGCCCGCGCAAATTCCTGCTCGTGCCATTGGGCGCTGAGGGCGTGCACCTCTTGAATCAGCGGCACTTGACGGCGTTGGGCCAACCAGGCCTGGTAATGATTGACGCCCTCTTCGATGATGCTCTCGGCATGGTGGTAAGCCTGCCGGCGCTGGTCCATGCCGCTTTGCACCACTTCGGCCAGATCGTCGACGGTGTAGAGAAAGACGTCGGACAAATTCTTGACCTGGGGCTCGATGTCACGCGGCACGGCCAGGTCGAGCATAAGACCGGGCGATGCCTTCTTTGTTTAAGGGCCGCCTTGACGG
>CAYMJT010000188.1:0-3408 GCA_964390775.1 uncultured Bordetella sp. | reverse complement strand
GCCGCCTATTTTCCCTTTCTACACAAACGTCAAGGCATCGTCCATGTGATTGGCCCCGAGAATGGCGCCACCTTACCTGGCATGACCGTGGTCTGTGGTGACTCGCATACCTCGACCCATGGGGCTTTTGGGGCCTTGGCGCACGGTATCGGCACCTCGGAAGTCGAGCACGTCATGGCCACCCAAACTTTGCTGGCCAAAAAAGCCAAAAACATGCTGGTCAAGGTCGAGGGACAAGTGGCGCGCGGCGTCACGGCCAAAGACATCGTATTGGCCATCATCGGCAAAATCGGGACCGCGGGCGGCACTGGTTACACCATTGAATTTGCTGGCAGTGCCATTCGTGACTTGTCCATGGAAGGGCGTATGACTGTCTGTAATATGGCCATCGAGGGAGGTGCCCGCGCTGGCATGGTGGCTGTGGATGAGAAAACCATCGAGTACGTCAAAGGCCGATTGCTTGCCCCCACCGGAGTTGAGTGGGATCAGGCGGTGTCTTACTGGCGCACCCTGCACAGCGACTCAGGCGCACATTTCGACGCCGTGGTTGAAATCGACGCCACCCAAATCCTCCCGCAGGTGACTTGGGGCACTTCACCCGAAATGGTGTTGGGCATCGACGCCCGCGTTCCCGATCCGGACAAAGAAAAAGACGGCACACGACGTGCTGCCATCGAGCGCGCGCTCGAATACATGGGCTTGCAACCTGGCAAAGCCATCAAGGACATCGCCATCGACAAAGTATTCATTGGCTCTTGTACCAACAGCCGCATCGAAGACATGCGCGAAGCCGCAGCGGTGGTCAAAAAGCTCGGCCAAAAAGTGGCTCGCAACGTCAAACTGGCCATGGTCGTTCCTGGCTCCGGTCTGGTCAAAGAGCAAGCCGAGCGCGAAGGCCTGCACGAAATCTTTAAGGCCGCTGGCTTTGAGTGGCGCGAACCAGGCTGCTCGATGTGTCTGGCCATGAACGCCGACCGCCTTGAGCCTGGCGAGCGCTGCGCCTCGACCAGCAACCGCAACTTCGAAGGTCGCCAGGGCAATGGGGGTCGCACCCACCTGGTCAGTCCGGCCATGGCTGCTGCTGCTGCCGTACACGGGCACTTCGTCGACATCCGTCAATTTTCCTGAAACCTGGCACGCTCAAGCCATCGCACAAACCATTTGCGCTGTCCTCCATCGATCAAGACATCATGCAAAAATTCACCATACACAAAGGGCTGGTTGCGCCCATGGACCGGGCCAATGTCGACACCGACGCCATCATCCCCAAGCAGTTCCTCAAATCGATCAAAAAGACCGGTTTCGGTCCCAATTTATTCGATGAATGGCGCTACCTCGACAAGGGTGAGCCCGGGGTGCCCGAGTCGCAACGCAAGCCCAACCCCGACTTTGTGCTGAACCAGCCGCGCTATAAGGGCGCCAGCATTTTGTTGGCGCGCAAAAACTTCGGCTGTGGCTCTTCGCGCGAACACGCCCCCTGGGCCATAGACCAATACGGTTTTCGTGCCATATTGGCCCCAAGCTTTGCCGACATCTTCTTTAACAACTGCTTCAAAAATGGTCTGTTGCCCATCGTTTTACCCGAATCGGTGATCGACGGCCTGTTCAACGAGGTGGCCGCCTTTCCCGGTTTCGAGCTGACCATCGATCTCGAGCGCCAGCGCGTTGTCAAGGCTCAGGGCGAGGAAATCCCCTTCGAGGTCAACGCCTTTCGCAAGTACTGCCTGCTCAACGGCTTTGACGACATAGGCCTGACCCTGCGCCATGCCGACAAGATCCGCGCCTATGAGGCGCAACGACTGGCCACCAAGCCCTGGTTGGCCCATACCCTTTGAATTCTGGAAAGTCCCAAGCATGAAAATCGCAGTTCTGGCCGGCGACGGCATCGGCACCGAAATCACCGCTGAAGCGGTCAAGGTTCTCAAGGCTCTGGACCTTCCATTCGAGATGGAAGAGGCCCTGGTCGGTGGTGCTGCCTACGATGCCCACGGCCATCCCTTGCCTGAGGCTACGCTCCATTTGGCTAAATCCGCCAACGCCATTTTGTTTGGTGCTGTCGGCGACTGGAAATATGACAAACTCGAGCGTCAGTACCGCCCCGAACAAGCCATTTTGGGCTTGCGCAAACACCTGGGCCTGTTCGCCAATTTCAGACCCGCTATTTGTTACGAGCAACTCACCCACGCCTCCAGTCTCAAGCCCGAACTCGTCTCCGGCCTGGACATCCTCATCCTGCGTGAACTCACTGGTGACATTTACTTTGGCCAGCCGCGCGGTCGCCGCACCGCCAGCGATGGTCTGTTCCCCGGCGCCCAAGAAGGCTTTGACACCATGCGCTACACGGTACCCGAGATTCAGCGCATCGGCAGAGTCGCTTTTGATGCCGCCCGCAAGCGCAACCGTCACGTCACCAGCGTCGACAAATCGAATGTGCTCGAAACTTCGCAACTTTGGCGCGACACCATGGTCGAACTGGGCAAAGAGTATCCCGATGTCACCTTGGAGCACATGTACATCGACAACGCTGCCATGCAATTGGTCAAAGAGCCCAAGAAATTCGACGTGGTGGTCACAGGCAATATGTTTGGCGATATTTTGTCGGACGAGGCCTCGATGCTGACCGGCTCGATTGGTATGTTGCCCTCGGCCTCACTCAACGATAAAAAACAGGGCCTGTACGAGCCCAGTCACGGCAGCGCTCCCGACATCGCCGGCAAGGGTGTGGCCAACCCGCTGGCCACCATTTTGTCGGCGGCCATGATGTTACGCTACAGCCTGGACCATCACGAAGCCGCCGATCGCATTGAAACAGCGGTGAAAAAAGTTCTCTCACAGGGCTTGCGCACCCCCGACATACACAGCCCCGGCACCACCCGCGTCGGCACCCGTGAAATGGGGGATGCCGTTGTCAAAGCCTTGGGCTGAGCGACTTGCAAAAAATTAACAGAGGAGAACCCAATGAGCAATATCCGTCCCAGCCAAACCCCGCTCGATGCCCAATACGAAGCCGGATTGGCCACCCGAAAAAAGGTCTTGGGATCCGAATACGTGGATCGTTCCTATGCCAACCGCACCCCCTTCACCGCCGAATTACAAGACTTCGTGACCCGCACCGCTTGGGGCACGGTTTGGCAACGCGATGGCTTGAGTCTGCGTGATCGCAGCCTGATCACATGCGCTTTTGCTGCCGCCACTTGCCGGACCCACGAGCTCAAGTTGCACGTTCGCGGCGCCCTCAACAACGGTGTCACTCCCGACGAGCTCAAAGAGCTGTGCATTCACTTGTCCCAGTATGTCGGCTTTCCGGCTGCCCTCGAAGCCTTCCGCGCTGCCGCCGAAGTGGTGGAAGGACAGGCCAAATGAAATCCTGGTGGATGGTGGCCGGGCCCGGCGGCCCCGCACTGGAAT
>CAYMJT010000187.1:0-3452 GCA_964390775.1 uncultured Bordetella sp. | reverse complement strand
GTCGGGGGTTCGATTCCCTCCGGGCAGGCCAAGCCTGTCACCGTTTTTGATACTGGGTGCTGCCAAACAAAACTTCACGCGCTTTGTCGTCGGTAATGGGTTTGCGCAGATCCGTCAAGACCTGAACCCCTCGCTGGACGGCAGGGCGTGCAGCGATTCCATCAAACCATTTTTTGACATGCGGATAGTCGCCCAGTTCGACGCCCTGGTTTTGCCAATTGCGCAGCCAGGGGAAGGTGGCCATGTCGGCGATGCTGTATTGCTTGCCGGCCAGGAATTTCGACTTCGCCAAACGTCGGTCCATGACGCCGTACAGTCGCTTGGCTTCGTTGGTGTAGCGATTGATCGCATATTCGATTTTTTCGGGCGCATAAAGGCGAAAGTGGTGGTTTTGTCCCAGCATGGGACCAACCCCGCCCATTTGGAACATGAGCCACTGTAGCGCTTCGAATTTGCCGCGATCACTGCTGGGTAGAAAACGACCGGTTTTCGCGGCCAGATAGACCAATATCGCGCCCGACTCGAATACGCTAATCGGTTTGCCATCGGGTCCGTTCGGATCGACCAGAGCCGGGATTTTGTTGTTCGGGCTAATTTTCAGAAAGTCGTCACGAAACTGATCGCCCGTGCCAATGTTGATCGGTATGGCGCGCCAATCGCGGCCCAAACGAAAACCACACTCCTCGAGCATGATGTGGACTTTGTGTCCATTGGGCGTGGCCCAGGAATAAACGTCGATCATGATGGGGTCCTTTCTGTCTACAGGGGCTTAGCTACCCCGGGTAATGGGCATTTCCACGTCTTGCGGTGCGCTGGCGATATGACGTGCCAACTCTAACTTGGCAATGGCGTTGCGGTGCACTTCGTCGGGTCCATCGGCCAGGCGCAGGGTCCGCTGGTGGGCGTAGGCATAGGCCAGGGGAAAGTCGCCGCTGACGCCGCCTGCACCGTGCGCCTGAATCGCCCAGTCAATGATCTGACACGCGATGTTGGGCGCAACCACTTTGATCATGGCGATTTCGGTGCGGGCAATCTTGTTGCCCACGGTGTCCATCATGTAGGCGGCTTTCAGAGTGAGCAATCTGGCCTGTTCAATCATGATACGGGCTTCGGCGATGCGCTCGTGCCAAACGCTTTGGGCTGATATGGGTTTGCCGAACGCGACCCGGCTATTGAGGCGACGGCACATCAACTCCAAAGCCCGCTCGGCAATACCGATGCTGCGCATACAGTGGTGAATGCGGCCTGGACCCAAGCGGCCTTGGGCGATTTCAAAACCACGTCCTTCGCCCAATAAAATGTTTCCGGCCGGGACGCGGACGTTTTTCAGCACCACTTCCATGTGGCCGTGCGGGGCGTCGTCGTAACCAAAGACGCTCAAGGGGCGGATGACTTCGATGCCCTTCGTATTGGCCGGCACCACGATCATGCTTTGCTGCGAATGGCGCGGGGCTTCAGGATCTGTCTTGCCCATCACGATATACACCGCACAGCGTGGGTCACCGGCCCCCGAGCTCCACCATTTGCGGCCATTGATCACATAGTCGGCACCGTCGCGTTCAATACGGCACTGAATGTTGGTGGCGTCCGATGAGGCCACGTCCGGTTCGGTCATCAGGAACGCCGAGCGGATCTCGCCTTTGAGCAAGGGCTCAAGCCAATCGTCTTTGATACTTTCGCTGGCGTAGCGCTCCAAAGTTTCCATATTGCCAGTGTCCGGAGCCGAACAATTGAAAACCTCGGCCGCAAAGGGGACCCGACCCATGATCTCGCACATGGGGGCGTATTCGAGGTTGGTCAAACCCTCGGGGGCGCGTTTGCTGTTGGGGATGAACAAATTCCACAGACCGGCCTTGCGAGCCAGGGGTTTGAGTTCTTCCACCACCTGAGTGGGCAGCCAGGCATTGCCTTGAGTGCGGTTGGCCGCAATTTCGGCAAAAAACCTC
Source organism: uncultured Bordetella sp. (assembly GCA_964390775.1). Taxonomy (GTDB): domain Bacteria; phylum Pseudomonadota; class Gammaproteobacteria; order Burkholderiales; family Burkholderiaceae_C; genus Limnohabitans. Next base: position 1,506 of record CAYMJT010000187.1, on the reverse strand, counting down.
TGCTCATTGGGGTAAATGTGCTGGTCCATGAACTGGAGCAGGCGGGCTTGTAATGCTTTGACTTTGTCGCTGTATTCAAAATGCATGATGGTCTCCGTAGAAAAGGGTCAGGCGCGCTGGGCGTATTGCCAGGCGAGTTCAGCCATGGGGCGGGCACCGGCACCCGAGGCCTTGGCCTGCGCGCTGGATGCCGTTCCATCTTCGACACGCTTGGCAATGCCTTGCAAAATGGCGGCGATGCGAAACATGTTGTAGGCCAGATAAAAATTCCAATCCGCTTGCAAATCGCCGGGGCGGGCGAAGTCGGTTTGATCGCAATACATGCGGATGTATTCTTCTTCCAGGGGGATGCCCAGAGTCACCAAATCGAGTCCGCCTATGCCGCGAAAAGTCCCAGGGTGAATATGCCAGGCCATGCAGTGGTAGCTGAAGTCGGCCAAGGGGTGTCCCAGGGTCGAGAGTTCCCAGTCCAGGACGGCCAAGATACGGGCTTCAGTGGGGTGGTAGATGACGTTATCAATGCGGTAGTCACCGTGCACGATCGAGGTCAGATCGGTTTTGGCGCTCGCTGGCATGTGCCGAGGCAGCCATTCAATCAAGCGGTCCATGGCCTCGATGGGTTGCGTGATCGAGGCTTGATACTGTTTGCTCCAACGCGAGATTTGCCGCTCGATGTAGTTGCCCGGGCGCCCATAGTCAGACAAGCCCAGGCTGGCATAGGGTGCGCGGTGCAGGCAACAGAGCACTCGATTGAGTTCAATGTAATGGGCCCGCCTTTGTTCCACGCTCATGCCCGGCAACGATTGTTCCCAAAGCACCCGCCCAGGTACAAAGGCCATGATGTAGAAGGCGCGCCCAATCACCGACTCGTCCTCGCACAAGGCAAGCATTTGGGCCACGGGTACTTCAGAGCCCGATAGTGCGGCCATGACTTTGAACTCGCGCTCAATCGCATGGGCCGATGGCAACAGCTTGGCCACGGGTCCTGGTTTGGCCCGCATGACATAGCTGCCCTGCGGGGTGTTGAGTTTGTAGGTTGGGTTAGACTGTCCGCCCTTGAACATTTCTACCGTCAAAGAGCCCTGATATCCCTTGACGTTTTGGCTCAACCAGACGTGCAGGGCCTGGGAGTCAATGGCATGGGCCTCGCTGACAGGGCGGGTACCCGAGAATGTTTCGTTCGGATCGCTCACAGGTCGGCCTCGCTCACACGCATCAGGGCGTTTCGATCCCGTATGACAATGCCCCCGGCTTCGATGCGGATGGACTCTTCGCGTTCCATGGCTTTGAGTTCTTGGTTCACCCTTTGGCGGGAGGCTCCCAATAGTTGGGCCAATTCTTCTTGTGCCAAGTGCAAGCCGATGCGGGTCTCCTGGCTGTTGTTCAGACATGGTACGCCGTAGCTGCGCGCAAGGTGCAGCAGTTGCTTGGCCAAACGCGAGCGCAAGGGCAAAGTATTGAGGTCTTCCACCAGACCAAACAACTGCCGGATGCGACGTGCTTGTA
>CAYMJT010000186.1:0-3498 GCA_964390775.1 uncultured Bordetella sp. | reverse complement strand
CGCCAGGGCCTGTTGTACGCCAGGCTTGGGTTCGTCACCAAAGGCCAGCAGCCCCAACACCCGCCAGCCCTCGCCCTGGCGCTGCGCCAATAACGAGGTCGTGAGCCCGCTGGGCGCTTGTTGCGCCAGGGCTTGTTGCTCGGGGCTCATGTGCGGTCCCAGCCACTGCAGGCTGCCCAAAGCGAGGGTATGGCCTTGGATATCGCCTTGAATGCCTTTGCCACTGAGGGCTTGGGCGTTTTGCACGGGCTCCAGGCTCGGAGTCGCCGGCGCGGCGCGGCTGGCTTGCAAAACGGCCCGGGCCAGTGGGTGTTCGCTGTGTTGTTGCAAACTGGCAGCTCGCTGCAGCAAAGCGGCCTGATCCAGATTGGACAGAGGCAGCACATGCAGCAGTCGCGGCTGGCCCTGGGTCAAGGTGCCGGTTTTGTCAAAGGCCACGATGGCCGCACGATGCGCCAATTCCAAAGCTTGAGCATCGCGGATCAGCACCCCCTGTTTGGCGGCCACGCCCGTGCCCGCCATGATGGCTGCCGGTGTCGCCAAGCCCAAGGCGCAGGGGCAGGCGATCACCATGACGGCCACGCTGTGAATGAGCGCGGCGTCAAACGGCGCGCCGGTGAAAATCCAGGCCGCCCAGGTGATGGCGGCGATGAGCAGCACCACGGGCACAAACACGGCGGCGATCTGATCGACCAGGCGTTGGATTGGCGCTTTGGCGGCCTGGGCGTCTTCGACCAAGCGGATGATTTGCGCCAACATCGAGCTGGCCCCCACGGCGCTGATACGCAGGCGCAAGGCCCCTTCGCCATTGAGCGTGCCACCTCGCACATGGTCGCCTGGGCGTTTGTGCACTGGCAGCGGCTCACCGGTCAGCATCGACTCGTCAATGCTGCTTTCACCCTCGAGCAATTCGCCATCGGCGGGTATGCGCTCGCCAGGTAAGACACGCAACACATCGCCCACCAGCACTTCGGCGATGGGCAACTCCTGTTCGCCGTCGGCGGTCCACACACGCGCGGTTTGCGGGCGCAGGGCTTGCAGGGCTCGGATGGCTTGCAGGGTGCTGGCTTTGGCGCGCGCCTCAAGCCACTTACCCAGCAGCACCAGGGTGATGACGACGGCCGAACCTTCGAAATACAAGTCGGGGCCATGCCCGCCCGCATGCTCGGGGGCGGCGGTCCACCAAAGCCAAACCGACAAGGCCCAGCCCGCGGTGGTGCCCAAGGCGACCAGCAGATCCATATTGCCGCTGCCATGGCGCAGGGCGTGCCAACTGGCTTTGTAAAAGCGCGCCCCGAGAACGAACTGCACGGGGGTAGCCAGTAAAAACTGCCACCAGGGCGCCAGCATCAGGTGTTGCCCCCACAGAGCGCTGATCATGGGTGCAACCAGGGGCAGGCTCAGGGCCAGTCCGACCCAGACCGGCCAGCCTTCGCGCCAGATCGAAGATGACTCGCTGTCGGTGGGGCCATCGGCCGCACGCGGTTCATAGCCAGCATCTCGGATGGCACGCCGTACCAGCGCCAATGGTTCTGCGCTGTCGGCAGGTGTTTGACCAAAAGTCACGCGCGCCATTTCGGTCGCCAGATTGATGCTGGCCGATTGCACCCCCGGCACCTGGTTCAGTGCTTTTTCGACACGGGTGACGCACGACGCGCAAGTCATGCCGCCAACGCCGATGTCGCAGACCCATTCATTGGATGCCATGGTGTCCAAGTGTAGGCCTATTCGCTCCGATACCCAGGGGGGAATAAGAGTCGGGCTTGATCCAGATCAAGGGGTGTCGCCGTCCAACGGCAATGCACAATCCCGTGAATCAGTGCGGATTTGACTCGGTCTCCGGTTTGTGACGCGGCGCAAACCAAGCGACATACAAGGAGGGCAGCACCACCAGGGTCAGCACGGTGGCTGAAACCAAGCCACCGATGACCACCAGGGCCAAAGGCCTTTGCGTCTCGGCGCCAATGTCGTGACTCAGGGCCATGGGCAAAAGCCCCAGGGCCGCCAGCAGGGCCGTCATCAACACCGTGCGCAGGCGTTGCATCGAGCCCTCGCGCACCGCGTCGATCAGGGGAAGTCCGGCCGACCGCAGTTGTTGAAAGACCGTCAGCATGACAACCCCATTGAGCACTGCTTGACCCGACAAGGCGATAAAGCCGATGGCCGCAGACACAGACAGAGGGATGCCAAAGATCCACAAGGCGAAGATCCCGCCGACCAGCGCCAGCGGCACATTGATCAAAATCAGGGCGGCGCTCTTGAGGGTTTTGAACGCATCAAACAGCAGCACAAAGATCAGCAGCAAAGAAATGGGAACCACCACCGCCAAGCGCTGCATGGCGCGCTCTTGGTTCTCGAACTCGCCCGACCAGGTCAAGGCGTAGTTTTCTGGGATTTTGACGTTTTGCGCCACACGTTGTTTCATATCGGCCACCACCGAGCCCATGTCGCGACCCTTGATGAAGATGCCGATGGCCATGGTGCGCCGGCCAGCCTCACGGGCGATGTTCATGGCGCCACTGCCCTGGGTGATGTCGGCGACCGAGCCCAGGGTGGTGTAGCCACCGTCGGGCGTGGCGATGGGCGTGCGTGCCAATTGCTCCAGGTTACGGCGCTCCGCAGGCAAACGGACCGCCGCGGCGAACTTGCGTTCGCCTTCCCAGATTTGCGTGGCTGCTTTGCCGGCCAGGGCGGCTTCGATCACGTCTTGAACATCGCTGACGTTTAGACCAAAACGGGCCGCCCGCTCTCGGTCGATGTCGATCAGCAGTTGCGGTTGCTCGCCTGCGCGATCGACTTCGGCGCGCTGCACCCCCTGTACCTGCTTGAATTGACGCTGCATGGCTTCGACGGTATCGCGCAGCTGGCTCAAGTCATCGCCGGCCACTTTGACCACGATCTGTCCCTTGATCTGCGAGATCGATTCCAGCACGTTGTCCCGGATGGGTTGTGAAAAAGCCGGGTCCACGCCAGGAATCACCGACAGCCGCGCGTCCATCTCTTCGATCAGTTGTTCGCGCGTCAACCCTTTGCGCCATTCTTCGGTCGGTTTGACGTCGACGAAGACCTCGGCCATGCTCAAGGTCTTGGGGTCGGTGCCGTCTTCGGGTTGGCCTGCTTTCGAGACCACGGTGCGAACCTCGGGTATGGCTAACAAGGCTTTGCGGGCCAAGCGCAATACTTGGGCGGCTTCTTCTTGCGAAATGCTGGGTGGCAAATCCCAGTTGACCCAGAAAGTACCCTCATTGAGTTCGGGCAAAAACTCCGAACCCAAACGGGCGCCCAATCCCAGCGCCAGAACAAAGCTGGTCAGCGCCACCGCCAGCACCTTGCGCGTGTTGGCCAGGGCCCATTCGAGCACGGGCTGGTAGATGCGTTTGGCGGCCTTCACCAAGCGGTTGTCGTCGTGCGGCAGTTTGCGACGCAGCATCCAATAGGCCAGCAAAGGCACCAGGGTCAGGGAAAAAATCAAAGAGCCCAACAAGGCCGTGGTTACCG
>CAYMJT010000185.1:0-3510 GCA_964390775.1 uncultured Bordetella sp. | reverse complement strand
TTGCCGCTGGCGAGAAGATCAAAGTAGAACAGATTGCTGCGGACGTTGGCCAGGAAATCGTGATCGACCAGGTTTTGGCTGTTGGAAACGGCGCTGAAATCAAGGTGGGCACGCCCTTGGTGTCCGGTGCATCGGTCAAAGCCACCGTTGTGGCTCACGGCAAGCACGATAAAGTTCGCATTTTCAAAATGCGTCGTCGCAAGCACTATCAGAAACGCCAAGGCCATCGCCAGCAGTTCACCGAACTGCAGATTGCCTCCATCCAGGCCTGAAGGAGTTAAGACATGGCACAGAAAAAAGGCGGCGGCTCCACACGCAACGGCCGCGACTCAAAACCCAAGATGCTCGGGGTCAAGGTATTTGGCGGCCAGCAGATCAGCGCCGGTGGCATCATTGTGCGTCAGCGTGGTACCAAGTTTCACGCCGGCACCCATGTTGGCGTGGGCAAGGACCACACCCTGTTCGCATTGGTCGATGGCGAAGTCTCCTTCTCCACCAAAGGTGCGCTGAATAAGCAAACCGTGAACGTCACGCCGGCCTAAACCAGCGTTGACCTGCCGGCAAAGCCCCGCTGGTCGGGGCTTTGTCATTTAAGATCATCAGAACATGAAATTTGTCGACGAAGCGATCATTGACATTGCCGCAGGCGATGGCGGCAATGGCTGCGTGTCGTTTCGTCACGAAAAATACAAAGAGTTCGGCGGCCCCAATGGCGGTGACGGCGGACGTGGCGGTCATGTCTTTGCCGTGGCCGACCCCAGTCTCAATACCTTGGTCGATTTTCGGTTTGCGCGTCGCCACGAGGCCAAACGGGGCCAACATGGCATGGGCTCAGACATGTTTGGCGCTGCTGGCGACGACATTGTCCTGAAGATGCCGGTCGGCACCATTTTGATCGATGCCGAAACCGAGCAAGTCTTGTATGAATTGTTGGTCCCAGGTGAAAAAGTTCTGATCGCCAAGGGCGGCGATGGCGGCTTTGGCAATATGCGCTTCAAGAGCGCCATCAACCGTGCCCCGCGCCAAAAAACCCCAGGTCACCCGGGGGAGCGCAAAACCCTGAAGCTGGAATTGAAGGTGCTGGCCGATGTTGGCTTGTTGGGCATGCCCAACGCGGGCAAATCCACCTTGATCGCGGCCATCTCTAACGCCAGGCCCAAAATTGCCGACTACCCCTTCACCACCCTGCATCCCAATTTAGGGGTCGTGCGTGTGGGCCCCAGTCAAAGCTTTGTTGTGGCCGATGTGCCGGGCCTGATTGAAGGCGCATCCGAAGGGGCCGGCCTGGGTCATCAGTTTTTACGCCATTTGCAGCGCACCCGCTTGCTTTTGCATTTGGTGGACATGGCGCCTTTTGACGAAATGGTGGACCCGGTGGCGCAGGCCAAAGCGATTGTGGCTGAGCTCAAAAAATTCGACCCCGAGTTACACGCCAAGCCGCGTTGGTTGGTGTTGAACAAACTCGATATGGTGCCCCAGGGCGAGCGCGAACAAAGGGTCAAGGACTTCGTTCGGCGCATGCGCCACAAGGGGCCTGTGTTTGAAATCTCGGCCCTGACGCGCGAGGGTTGCGACACTTTGGTGCAGTCGGTCTATCAGCACGTGCATGCGGTCCATGAGAAAGAAGCCAATCTGGCCCCGGTCGACCCCAGATTCGTATCGCAATAATCAGAACGCAACAAGATGGCGAATGTTTCCCTGACAGCACAAGCCCGCCGCATCGTGGTCAAAGTGGGCTCTAGTCTGGTGACCAACGAAGGCAAAGGGCTGGACGAGACCGCCATTGGGGAGTGGTGCCGCCAGATCGCTATGCTCATGCGTGAGGGCAAAGAAATCATCATGGTCAGCAGTGGCGCCATTGCCGAGGGCATGAAGCGCCTCGGTTGGGCCAGCCGACCCCAAGCCGTGCACGAATTGCAGGCCGCTGCTGCGGTGGGGCAAATGGGCCTGGCGCAAATGTACGAGACCCAGTTGCGCAAGCACCAACTGGGCAGCGCCCAGGTTTTGCTCACCCACGCCGATTTGGCTGACCGAGAGCGCTACCTGAATGCCCGTTCCACCTTGCTGACTTTGCTGGCCCATGGGGTGTTGCCAGTCATCAATGAAAACGACACGGTGGTCAACGACGAGATCAAATTTGGTGACAACGACACGCTGGGGGCCTTGGTGGCGAATTTGGTCGAAGCCGATTTGTTGGTCATACTGACCGACCAGCGTGGCCTGTACAGTGCCGACCCACGCAAAGACCCACAAGCCCGATTCGTTGAACAGGCCCGCGCTGGCGACCCCGAGTTGGAGCGCATGGCGGGCGGCGCAGGCTCGAGCCTTGGCAAGGGCGGCATGATCACCAAAATCTTGGCGGCCAAACGCGCCAGTGGTTCGGGGGCCAGCACGCTCATCGCCTGGGGACGCGAAAAAGATGCCCTGCTGCGCATGGCCGCTGGCGAGCCCTTGGGCACTTTGTTGGTCGCGCAGACCGCCAAACAACAAGCCCGCAAGCAGTGGATGGCCGACCATTTGCAGTTGCGTGGCGCGGTCACGGTGGACGATGGTGCAGTCAATAAATTGCTTGGCCAAGGCACCAGTCTGTTGCCGATCGGGATGATCGCGGTCGAGGGCGAGTTTTCACGCGGCGAGGTGATTGCCATCCGCAATCAGCAAGGCCTGGAGATCGCTCGTGGGCTGGCCAACTATGCTGCAGCCGAGGCCCGCTTGTTGTGCAAAAAACCCTCGTCCGAGTTTCAGGCCTTGCTGGGCTACACCGGCGAGCCCGAGATGGTGCACCGCGATAATTTGGTGCTGAGCGAAGTGCAGCAAAGCCGCTGATCTGACCGTTGAATCAGTGTTGGCCCGGATCCGGGTCAAAGCTGGCGCCAGGCGGTAATTCCATCTGATTCGGGCGACCCCGTCCAGTTCCGCGTCGGTTTTCATCTTGCCCGGGTATCGCCGTTTGTTCTTCGCGCCCACGTGAATGTCCGCGCAGATAGCGGTTGCGAGAATCGGCACGCGGCAAATAGCGGGCCAACTCGGTCAAGGCCATGTGATACACATCGCGTTTGAATTCGACAACGACATCCAGCGGCACCCAATAGTCGTTCCAGCGCCAGGCGTCGAACTCGGGGTGGTCGGTGGCCCGTAAATTGAGCATGTGGTCATGAGCGAGCAGTTGTAGCAAATACCAGATTTGCTTTTGGCCTTTGTAAAACCCCCGCGCATCGCGTCGGATATAACGATCTGGCACCTCATAGCGCAACCAGTCTCGGGTTCGGGCGACGATACGCACATGTTCGGGTTGAAGCCCGATTTCTTCGTGCAGTTCGCGAAACATGGCCTGTTCCGGGGTCTCTCCCCGGTCAATGCCACCCTGCGGGAACTGCCAGCTGTGGGTGCGTATGCGCTTGCCCCAGAAAACCTGATTTTTCTGGTTGAGCAAGATGATGCCGACATTGGGTCGGAAGCCGTCCCGGTCAAGCATAATCTAACCTCAAATTTTTGAACTGAGTCCATTAT
>CAYMJT010000184.1:3332-3550 GCA_964390775.1 uncultured Bordetella sp. | reverse complement strand
CGCCAAAACCGATCTGGGCCACGGCGCCAACCAGGGCCATTTGTGCTGCGGTCGCACCTATCTCTCCACCGGCTTGGTGGATCAGGCCCGTGCCAAAGCGCAGGAAATGCTGGCCGCCCTCAAGCCCTTTGCCGAAAAAGGGATCGCCATCGTGGGCCTGGAGCCGTCTTGCCTGCTGACCCTGCGTGACGAATACAGCGCCTTGGGTCTGGGCGAAG
>CAYMJT010000184.1:0-3322 GCA_964390775.1 uncultured Bordetella sp. | reverse complement strand
AACCAACCCATTCTGGTTCACGGCCATTGCCACCAAAAAGCCTTTGGCGTGGTCCCCGAGGTGATGGAGGTGGTCAAGTTGTTGCCGGGTGCGGCACCCAGATTGATCGAAACCAGTTGTTGCGGCATGGCGGGCAGCTTTGGCTATGAACGCGAGCACCACGACCTGTCGATGCAAATGGCCGAACTCAGTTTACTGCCCGCGTTGCGCTCTTCCCCCGATGCGCTGATCGTGGCCGACGGCACCAGTTGTCGGCACCAGATCCTGGACGGCAGTCAACGCCACGCCATCCATGTGGCCAGCCTGTTGGCGCGTCATTTGGTGCGCTAAGGCGCCACGCACCAGGGCGCCTGGTTGTGAAACAGGCCCAAGTACAGCGCCGTTCCCGCGCTGACCGACAGCGCCAGCCCGGCCAGCCGCATCCCCAGCGCAGGAATGCGGATGGATCGGCCCCAGCGCAACAAGGCCCAGGGGGCCACAAGCAACACCAGCCCACTGCAAACCGCAAAAGTGGCCATGACCCAAGCTCCCTGCAATGGGTTGCCCGCCAACGCCGCCACCACCAGGGCCGAATACAACAAACCGCAAGGCAGCAAGGCCCACATCACGCCCATGATCAAAGGGGCTCCGGTGCCGGGTGAACCCAGGCGAGAAGCAAGCGCCTGAATCCTCTGCCAGGTCGCCCGCCCCAAAGCTTGAGCCCACTGGGGCATCTCGGCGCGCCAAAGCAGCCACAACCCCAGCGTGAACGCGAAGGCATGAAACAGACTCCACACGGGCCTGAGGGCCGCGCTGTAGACCGTGAGCCATCCCAAACCCTGCATGGCCGCCGCCGCCAGCGCACCCAAGGCGGAGTAGCCCAGCAAACGACCCACCTGGAACCAGACCAGGGTGCCGGCTTCGTGCGGGCTTCCTGCGCGTGCCATGGCGGCGCAAGGGGCACCGCACATGGCCAGGCAATGCGGTCCCCCTGCCCAACCCATCAGGGCGGCAGTGATCAAAAGGCTGTCGAGCATCAGATGATTTTAGAGAACCGCGTGCGGTTGCGATCGGCCTGCAAGTAACGGTCAAAGACCATGGCCACCCCGCGCACAAAAAACCACCCCAAGGGGGTAACCTCGATGCCGTGCTCGTCCAACGTGACCAGTCCTTGTTGCTCCAGCGCTTTCATGTGCTCCAACTCGGCCTTGAACACCTGTTTGAACTGCAACAAATGGGCGGCTTCGATGGACTCAAACGCCAATCGGCCCTGGCACATCAGCGCCATGATGATGGCGCGGCGCGCCAGGTCATCTCGAGTCAGCGCCAGTCCCTTGACGATGGGCAAACGTCCTTGCGCCAGAAAGTCGGCGTACTCTTCCAGGGTTTTGGCGTTCTGGCTGTAGGTGGCGCCCACGCGCCCGATGGAAGACACCCCCAAGGCGATCAGATCGCAATCGGGTTGCGTGCTGTACCCCTGAAAATTACGGTGCAGCCGACCCTGGCGCTTGGCCACGGCCAAGGCATCGTCGGGCAAAGCAAAGTGGTCCATGCCGATGTAGACATAACCGGCTTGCATCAGTTGGCGCATGGCGCTGGCCAGCATGGCCACCTTGGAGGCGGCCCCTGGCAACTGCTCGGCATGAATGCGCCTCTGCGGCTTGAAACGTTCGGGCAAATGGGCATAGGCATACAGGGCAATGCGATCCGGTCGCAACTGGATCACCTGCTCGATGGTGCGCTCAAAACCGGCCTCGGTCTGCATCGGCAAGCCATAGATCAGATCGACGTTGACCGACTCGAAACCCGTATCTCGCGCAGCCTGAGTCAACTCAAATGTCTGCTCGACAGGTTGAATGCGATGCCCCGCCTTTTGCACCTGGGGATCAAAATCCTGTACCCCGAAACTGAGCCGGTTGAAGCCCAACTGATGCAACACCTGCAAGCGCTCGGCGGAAACCGTGCGCGGGTCGATTTCAATCGAATGCTCGCCGCCGGGCACCAAGTGGAAATGGGAACGCAACAGGTGCATCAACTGACGCAGCTGGTCGTCGCTCAAAAAGGTCGGTGTTCCTCCGCCCAGGTGCAATTGCGACACCGAATGACCTGCGCCCAAGTGGCTGACCTGCAATTCGACTTCGCGCTCAAGCAGTCGCAAGTATTCGGCCGCACGTTCGTGGTGCTTGGTGATGATCTTGTTGCAAGCACAGTAGTAACACAATGATGCACAAAACGGGATGTGGGCATACAACGACAAGGGTTGTGTGCGCCCACCGATCCCTTGACGCCGTCCTTGCAAGGCACGGATGTAGTCGGCCTCGGTGAAAGCTTCGACAAAGCGATCTGCCGTAGGATAGGAGGTGTAACGAGGCCCCGGCACATCGTACCGTTGCAATAATTCGGAAGAAATATTCAACATGATCTTGGACACGGATTGCCGCCATGTTGCCCTGTCAGACCGACATGAGATTTGACAAAGATCAACCAAATGCGCACAAAATATGATCACAATCAAGGCATTGCACTCATGACATCATCCAAAACCATGCTGTCCCCCATCCCCATCCAAGCCATCAAGGTCGCCTGCTCCAATTGCAACCTGCGAGAGCTGTGCATGCCCATGGGCCTGAACGATACCGAGATGAAACGGCTGGATGATTTGGTCGCCACCCGACGCAAGATCAAGCGTGGCGAATCGCTGTTCAGAAACGGCGAGCGCTTCAACGCGCTGTACGCCATCCGCACCGGTTTTTTCAAGACCTGTGTCACCACCGAAGACGGGCGTGATCAGGTCACCGGTTTCCAGATGGCGGGCGAGATCATCGGGCTCGATGGCATCGTCAGTGACCAGCACACCTGCGACGCGGTCGCCATCGAAGACGCCGAAGTCTGCGTCATGCCCTTCGACGCGATCGAGCGGCTGTCTCGCGAGGTCACCGCCCTGCAAACCCATGTCCACAAAATCATGAGCCGAGAAATCGTGCGCGAGCACGGCGTCATGCTGTTATTGGGCAGCATGCGGGCCGAAGAACGCCTGGCTGCTTTCTTGCTGAATCTGGTGCAACGACTGCACGCCCGGGGCTTCAGCCAGTCCGAACTGATCTTGCGCATGACCCGCGAGGAAATCGGCAGCTATCTGGGCTTGAAGCTGGAAACGGTCAGCCGGACGTTTTCGAAATTTGTCGAAGAGGGCATCGTCGAGGTCAAGCAGCGCCATGTGCGCATCCTGGATGCAGAGGCCCTCAAACTGATCGTCAACCCTCAGGTCTGCTCACAGCCCCACTGACCTAGCCCTCACCCCAACCCCTCTCCCGGAGGGAGAGGGGCATGAGAGGTAATTCTT
>CAYMJT010000183.1:0-3674 GCA_964390775.1 uncultured Bordetella sp. | reverse complement strand
GTGATGAAGATGTCCATGTCTTCACTGCTGCTCGACACCCAAAGGGTGGCTGCCAAGGGGCCGGTGATTTCGGTGTCCTCGGGCATGGGCGGCGTCCACACGCTGATACCCATGTCGGGTTTGATGCCACCTCCCATCACCTGAGACGAGGCTGCCGAAGAACTGCCCATACTTCCTTTGGTCAACACCGGATAAGTGCACGATGCCGACTGGGTGGGCGCTTGTGACAGCAAGTCTCCTGTCCTGGGGCCGTCGGCCGAGCTGGGGGTTTTTTGCAAGTCCAAGTAGTACCGTGTCCATTGGGTTCGCTTCAGGGGCCATTCGTTTTCGTTCCGCCAGACGATACGGTCTTTGCCATGACGAATGGCCAGTTTGACCGGCGGTTCTTTCATGATGCCGTTGTCGATGCCCTTGAGCCAATAGTCGAAAAAGCGCAATTGGTCAGCCCGGCCCTCTTCAGTATAAAAGGCGTGTACATGCGAGCCCGAGTGGATGCGTAGCTTGCGGTGGGGATTTTGCGACATCATGTAGGCTTCGGTGTTGCCGCGCAGGTGCAAGCCAAAACCAGTCCAATTGCCTGCTGAATAAAAAGGCACGTCGATTTTGTCCCAGTCAGCCACCGAGCCAGCCAATACCCCGTTGTCCAGATTGTTTTGCAACCAACGGTCAATGACGTTGATCATCCAGGGGTTGGATTGTTGGGTCGAGGCACGACCCAAATGGTGATGCAGCAAGTGCGCGGTGAACCAATTGGTCATGAAGATGCACAGCAAACCGCCGTGGTAGAGGGCGTCGCGGTAGATGTCAGCAAAGCCCTCCCAGGGAATCATGGCCTTGAGTGAGGGCGGGCGCAGATTGGCCACAAACCATTGATTGATGGCGTAATACGAGATGCCGCTGGTGCCGACCCGACCGTTGGACCAGGGCTGGATGGCCGCCCATTCAATGGCATCATAAAAATCAATGGCTTCGGCCTGCGACCACGGATCGTACTGGCCTGGCGAATGGCCGCTGCCCCGCGCATCAACGCGAATGGCGATATATCCTTTGGGTACCCACCAAAGCGGGTTAACGGTCTCCCAATTCATGTAGTCGTTGCCGGGTTCTTCAAGATCAGGCGGGGTGACCCAGAGTTTTTCTTTCTGATAGGGCCCCAAATTCATGATCGCCGGGTATTTTCCGGGCTTGACCGGACGAAACACATCGGCTTTGAGCAGGGTGCCGTCGCGCATGGGTATGTCGACATCTTTTTCCAGAATGATGTCGTCGCTAATTTGCAAGGTTTGGGTGGGAAAGTGCATGGATATTCCTTTGGTTTGATCATTATTGGTAGATTGATCAACAATAAAACAGGGTTATCCCCAAGCCAGACGCGCAATGCACTCACGCCGCAGTAAGGGTCTGCACATGCGGGACCATGGCCTGTTGCACCGATTGGCGAACGATGCGTCCCAGGTGACGGATCGAGGGCAGGTCGGCATTGTCGGTTCTGGTGGCCAACACCAGCATCCGCTGTGGAATGGGCGAGCGAATCGGAATGGCTTGTAAGCGTCCCGTTTGAAGGTCCTCCCAAAAGGCGGTGGGTGGCACGATGCTGGCGGCGTTTTCGCTCAGCAACAGGCAGCGGATGGTTTCGACCGACTCGACCTCGGCCAACAGTTTCAGGCTCTGTCGCGAGGCCTTTTGAGCCCCGACCACCAGCGACAACATGCCGGGGGTGATGACCAGAGGGAATTGCCCCATTTCGTTCGCGCTCAGTGACTTTTTCCTGGGCATCAGCTCGGGGCGGGCCACCAGGCACAAAGGCTCGGCGAGCAGGGGCTGCATACTCAACTGGTACGAGCCAAGCGGGTTGGTCAAAATGGCCATATCCAGTGCCCCGGTCAGCAGTTGTTCGTGCAGTCGAACGCTGCGTGCTTCGATCACGCGCAGCGAGACTTTCGGCAGTTCGATCATTGATTTGCCGAGCACGGTCGGCATCAAGACCCGGGCCAAAGTCGTGGTCGAACCCAGGGCAATCAAGCCCCTGGGTTGACTGCCCTGGGCGGTCAGCTCGTGTTTGGCCCGATCGACTTCATCGACGATGCGTCGGCAATAGTCCAAAAACTCACGACCTGCGGTGGTCAGTTGCACCCCCCGGGGCAGTCGGCTGAACAGTCGAACGCCGAACTCGTCTTCGAGTTGCTTGATATGTCGGGTCAGCGCTGGTTGCACGATGCCCAACTCCTGGGCGGCGCGGGTGATGTTGCCGATGCTGGCAACGGCGATGAAAAACTGGATGCTTTTGAGTTCCATGGCTTGGGGGGACTGAGTCATCAAAAATTTTGATGGATCAATTCTCGCAAAAGTATGGTTGTTTGGGACCTAGGGTTCTTATCATGTGACGATCGGAACGAAGGAGCTGACCATGCGTAACAAAATCGATGGGCTACGTTGGGTGATGGCGGGGGTTTTGGCTGCCTCGGCCTTGGTCGTTCAGGCCCAAAGTTATCCCAGCCGCCCTTTGACCATGATCCTGCCTTTTGGGGCGGGCGGCACCAGCGATGTCCTCATGCGCATGATTGCCCCCGATTTGAGCAAGGCTTTCGGTCAAAACGTGGTGATAGACCACAAGGTGGGCGCCAATGGCTCGATTGCCGAAGAATTCGTCGCACGCGCCAAGCCTGACGGTCATACTTTGTTGGTGACCTCGACCTCGATTGCCACCAACCCTTCCATGATGAACCAAAGTTGGGACCCGCAAAAGGCCTTCCTGCCGGTGACTCTGATCACCTCGGTGCCGTTGGTGTTGGCCGTGAATCCTCAGGTCAAGGCGCAAACGGTGCGTGAATTCGTCGAGTTGGCCAAGCGTCAACCGGGTGGGGTGAATTTCTCTTCCTGGGGCAATGGCAGTATCGGCCACTTTGCGGGTGAAAACCTGCAAATGACCGCACAGGTCAAGCTGAACCACATCCCTTACAAATCAACAGCTCAGGCCCTCAACGATGTTTTGGGCGGTCAAGTCGATGCCATGTTTCCGACCCTGCCATTGGCCATGTCGCACATCAAAGCCGGTAAGTTGCGTGCTTTGGGCTTGACCTCGGGCAGCCGTTCGTCCTTGGCCCCGGACATCCCGACCATGGCCGAAGCCGGTTTCCCCAACAACGAAATTGAGACCTGGTTTGCGGTCTTTTTGCCTGCTGGCACCGACCCCGCCATTGTGCAAAAGGTCAATCAGACGTTTAAAACCGTGCTGGCGCAGCCCGAGGTCAAGCAACGCCTCGATGCGCAAGGGTTTCGCCCCATTGGCAGCTCAGCCGACGAGTTGGGTCGGTTTTTGGCGTCCCAGATCGATTGGTACACCCGGCTGGTCAAAACCGCCAACATCAAGTCCGACTGAGGTTTAGCGCTGATATGAGTGCATTGCAAATTGGCGCCAACGATAGCGTTCAAGAAGTCCTGGATAAAACCCGCCTGGCTCGCGAGTGGCTCGATGCGCCCGCCATCGGCCCCGAGCCCAGTCCGGTGACGCTGCGCGTCAGCGCGCACATCCCCGAGGCTTCGCCTGCGGTACAAGACGTGTTTGTGCCGTCTTTTCGACGCCTGTGGCACATGACGGGCGGACGGGTGGGTACCCACTGTGCCTGGGGGGGCAGCTTGCACCCTGAGCGTCAGGGCATCGAGGCCTTGTGCTC
>CAYMJT010000182.1:0-3736 GCA_964390775.1 uncultured Bordetella sp. | reverse complement strand
CGATGGCCGATCGCGACGGCAAAATCTGGATGGATGGCCAGTTGGTCGATTGGCGTGATGCCAAGATCCATGTCCTGACCCATACCTTGCATTACGGTTGTGGCGTGTTCGAGGGCGTACGTGCCTACAACACAGTCAAGGGCACAAGCATTTTCCGCTTGCAGGAGCACACTCAGCGTTTTTTCAATAGCGCCAAGATATTGCGCATGAAAATCCCGTTTAGCCAAGAGCAGTTCAACGAGGCGCAACGCCTGGTGGTGCGGGAAAACAAACTGGAGAGTTGCTATCTGCGTCCCTTGGCCTGGATCGGCTCGCAAAAATTGGGCGTCAGCCCCAAAGGCAACACCATCCACGTGATGATCGCGGCTTGGCCTTGGGGCGCCTATTTGGGTGAAGAGGGTTTGGCCAAGGGCATCCGGGTCAAGACCTCGAGTTATACGCGTCACCATGTCAATATCACGATGACCCAAGCCAAAGCGGTCAGCAATTACACCAATTCCATTTTGGCCAATATGGAAGCCACCGACGAGGGCTACGACGAGGCCCTGTTGCTGGACTCGCAGGGCTTTGTGTCTGAAGGCGCGGGCGAAAACGTGTTCGTGGTCAAGGACGGCGTGATTTATACCCCCGATTTGTCGGCGGGCGCACTCAATGGCATTACGCGCAATACGGTGTTGCACATCGCCAAAGACTTGGGTATTGAGGTGGTGCAAAAGCGCATCACGCGCGACGAAATTTACATATCTGACGAACTGTTTTTTACCGGCACTGCGGCTGAAGTGACCCCCATTCGTGAACTCGACCGAATCGAAATCGGTGCCGGTTCGCGCGGCCCGATCACGGAAAAAATTCAAAGCGCATTTTTTGACATCGTCAATGGCCGTAACGCGAAATATGCGGGTTGGTTGACGGCGGTTTGAAACGAGGCGCAGTCATGAGTCAGAACAAAGTCGAGTTGCAAGCCCAGGACCTGAATGGCCACGGCGGGGTCTTTTGCCCCAACCCGAAAGCCGGCATGGCCTTGTGGAATGGACATCCGAAAGTGTTTCTCGATGTCGCCAAGACCGGTTCGGCCAAGTGCCCCTACTGCGGCACCGAGTACGCACTGGCCCCAGGCGCTCAGGTTCACAGCCACCATTGAACCCAAACATGACCGGCACGCGCAGCCTGGTCATCGCGCCGCAATGGATCGGCGACGCCGTGATGAGCGAACCGCTGATGCGGGCGCTATCCAAGCGCGGCGAACATCTGTCTGTGGTCGCTCTGCCCTGGGTGGCTCCGGTGTATCGGGCGATGTCCGGCGTGGGCGAGGTGATCGAAGCGCCGTTTCAACATGGTGGTTTGCAGTGGCGTGAGCGGCGCGAACTGGCACAAAGCTTGATCGGACGTTTTGAGCGGGCCTATGTGCTGCCTAATTCTTTCAAGAGTGCCCTCTTGCCCTGGATGGCCCAAGTGCCGCTGCGCGTGGGACGCCTGGGCGAGGCCCGCTGGGGTTTGCTGAATCGGCGTTTGCCCAATCCACCTCGTCATCATCGGCCACCGATGGTTGAGTTTTATCTGGCGTTGGCGCAACAAGCCCCGGACCCTGGTCTGCCCCAAGCACCCCAATTGCGATGCGACGCTGCCTTGGCCCAGCTGACCATGCAAAAACACGGACTCAACGCTGGCACCTATGGGGTGTTCGCGCCAGGCGCGGAGTTTGGGCCGGCCAAACGCTGGCCGGCGCGGCACTATGCCAGCTTGGCCAGGTCTTTGAGGCAAACCGTGGTGTTGCTGGGCTCGGCCAAAGAGGCCCAAGAGGCTCAAACCATTGAAGCTGCCTTGCAAGACAGCGCCCAGCCTTGCGTGAATTTGATTGGGAAAACGACCCTGCCCGAGGCCTTGGCCCTGATCGGGCATGCGGCTTGGGTGGTCAGCAACGACTCGGGGCTGATGCATGTGGCCGCCGCCATGGGCGTACCGCAGATTGCGGTGTTTGGCTCGTCGAGCCCTCTGCACACCCCACCCCTGAACCCCAGAGCCCGGGTGCTGTGGCTGAAAAACGATGCGCACCATCAGCCGCCTCTGGAATGCGCCCCTTGCTTTCAGCGCGAGTGCCCGCTGGGGCATTTGCGCTGTCTGAACGACTTGTCACCCGATTGGGTGGCCCGCGAATTGGCGTCACTTTTGGCTCAGACATGAAGGCCGCTTGCATGCGAGAATGACTCGACGCACGCTGAAACCACATACATGCAGGAGTCCCCATGCCGCATCTGGTGATTTTGTACACCTCCAACCTGGAGGACAAAGTGAAGTTTGGCCCCATGTGTCGCGAATTGGCTGACACCATGTTGGCGCAACGCGATGAGGCGGGTCAGGCGGTGTTTCCGCTGGGGGGCACACGCGTTTTTGCCTACCCGGCGCCGCACTTTGCGGTTGCCGATGGCCATCCGCCGCCAGGCCAGGAAATGGGATTCATTTACCTGAACTTGCGCATGGCCAGCGGCCGAACGGCTGCAGTTAAAAAAGCCGTTGGCGACGCTCTGATCCAGGTCTTGCACCAACATGTCGATGGGGCCGTGGCCAGCGATCTGGTGGGACTGACCCTGCAGATCGATGAAATCCCTTCCGCCTATGACGGGCGCATCAGCAGCCTGCACCCGTTTTTCAATACGGCCCCTACCCAAAGCAAAAAATAATTCACACACAGCCTCACCATGAACACCCCCATCAACCGTTTCAAACAGGCCCTGCGTGAGGGGCGCCCTCAAATCGGCCTTTGGGTTCATCTGGCCAATGCCTACAGCACCGAGATTTGTGCTGGCGCGGGGTTTGATTGGTTGCTGCTCGATAGCGAACACGCCCCGAACGATTTGCGCAGCATATTGGCGCAGTTGCAAGCGGTGGCCGCCTACCCCGACACGCACCCAGTGGTGCGGGTGCCCTGCGGGCACGGCCACGTGGGAACCACGCTGATCAAACAATACCTGGACCTGGGGGCACAAACCATTTTGGTCCCGATGGTGGATACCCCCGAGCAGGCCAAGGCGGTGGTCGAAGCCACCCGTTATCCGCCACTGGGCATTCGGGGCATGGGCGGGGCGCGGGCTTCGCGTTGGGGGCGCATTGCCCAGTACCCCAAACAAGCCAATGACGAGATCTGTGTGCTGGTTCAAATCGAGAGCCAAGAAGCCCTGAACCATATTGAAGCCATCGCTGCGGTGGATGGGATCGATGGTTTGTTCATCGGTCCGGCCGACTTGTCGGCGTCGCTGGGTCATGTGGGCGAGCTGAACCATCCAGCGGTGCGGGCGGCGATTGATGACGCATTCGCGCGCATCATCAAAACCGGCAAAGCAGCGGGCTTCCTCACGGCCGACGAAGAGTTATCGCGTCGCTCGATCGATCAAGGTGTGACCTTCATGGCTGTGGGTCTGGATGTCAACTTGTTGGCACGGCATACCAGCGCCTTGGCGTCACGATTCAAGTCGGCCTGAGGCAGGCGTGATGAAGATTGCCGTGTTGGGTGCGGGCGCGATCGGCGGTTGGCTGGCGGCGGGCTTGCTGCAACAGGGACAAGCCGACGTTTCTTTGTTGGCGCGCGGCGCCACTTTGCAAGCCTTGCGTGAACAGGGGCTAAGGTTTTCAAATGCCCTGGGGCAAAAACAGTGGCCAGTACAAGCCAGTGATCGCGCCGAGGATCTGGGGCCGCAAGACTGGGTAGTGCTGGCCCTGAAAGCCCCGGCCTTGGTCCAAC
>CAYMJT010000181.1:0-3737 GCA_964390775.1 uncultured Bordetella sp. | reverse complement strand
TCTCGCAAACCACCTGGACTTGCGCCAATACGGTCTTGTATGCCAAACCCAAGCAAGCGGTTTATGCCCAATGCATAGAGATCATTCTCGAGCATGTCAAAAACAAATATTACGGCACCAATGCGCTCAGCCCCACCGGCCCCTCGGTACTGGGCAAGGCCATGGCTGCTTACGGCGAACGACCAGGCATCGTGGTGGGCGACTTTATTTTCCTGACCCCCTTGCACAGCCAGCGTAATTCGGCTTTTGTGCTGCCTGACGGATTGATATTGGCGCTTGGCAAACCCGCCGCCGGCGGTGATCTGAGCCAGTTGGGTGCCAAAGGCAGTAACAACTACAACTTTTTTTACCAGACCCGAACGGTCTACAAATAGAGTTTAGAGGGGGCGCTGGGCCATTACGCTCAGAACACGCGATGTCGCAAATAGGCGGCTTGTGGGTCTTCGCCAGCCCGTATGGCTTTGACCATGTCACCTTCAGTGGCCATCTTTGATTCGGCAGCCTGAATCACAGCTTCGATGCAACCCTTGCCGATGAGTACGATGCCATCGCGATCGGCCAATATGAAATCATCGGGCAGCACTTGCAGCCCTCCTATTGCAATCGGTACTGAGAATGCTTCGGCGCGCCACGCACCCACAATGTCAATCGGGGTGGAAAAGCGGGCAAACACCGGAAAACCCAAATCTGAAATGGCCTGAATATCACGGCATCCCCCGTCGACAATATAGCCGCGACATTTTTTAATCTGCAGCGCCTCGGCCGATAGACCGCCAAACAAAGCCCGAGTGTCATCTTGGGGCTGAACCACGACGACATGGCCGCTAGGTGATTTGGACAGCAGCCCAGCCCACTCGTAGAGCGAGGTGTGCTTATCCAAAGTGGGGTCGGGCCGACCGCGAACTGTAAAAACCGGGCCGGCGGTCTTCATATGGGGCTCTAAACCCACGATATGCCGGGGCAAGACCCGAATCGGCAGCCCCATATCTTTCATCACATCGTGCACCACGGCGCTGTGACAGGCCTGGAGTCGGTCGGCTAGATTCATGGTGTTCACCCCATCCGTGCAAATTTGGGCCATGTCACAGCCGAGCGCATCAGTGCTTTTGGGTGCTGTGATCGTGAGCAGGCACCGATGTGGACGGGGCCTGGACAGACGACAGACTACCGAGGACTTGGACCTGGCCTTTCATGCCCGCTTCATAGTGGCCTGGGATCAGACAGGCCATTTGCAACACCGTCGCTTTGGCAAACCGGACCACCAAGTCACCGCTTTGGCCAGGCTCCAATTCGATGGATGCACCTGAACCGTGGTGGTGGTCGTGGGAGGCGCCCTTTTTCATGTCTTGCGCATGCTGCGCGATCTCGGCATCGCTACCCAGCACCAACTCGTGGGGGACTTTGCCATCGTTGAATACCTGCAAGCGCAAGGTTTCGCCCGCCTTGACCTGTATTTGGTTGGGCACAAAACGCATCTCGTCATTCATGCGTATCACCAGGGTGCGGTCGATGTTCCATGCCGTGAGGGCGGCAGAGTCGTCATTGCCGTGTCCGTGTTGCTCTACACCATGGGCATGGGTACCCAAATATTCGGGGTGACGCTCGAGCCACTGCCAAACGCCATAGCTGCCGACCGCGACCAGCAGGCCGACCAAGCCGGTATAGAGTGTGCTGGAGCGACGCCAGACATACGCTTCACTCATGGCCAGAGCGGGTATGGAGATGACAAAACCAAAGGGCACCACCCAAGCGCTGCGCTCGGGCGAATCGGGAAAATGTTGCAATCCGCCCGTAAAGAAGCCCAAGCCAACCGACAGCATGGCCCCCAAGAGCAAGGTGCGCCAGAGGGCCGATTTCCCGTCGCTGGGCCCATCTTCTAGCCGATGAGCCATGACGGCACCGATCACAAACAGCAAAATGCCTGTGGCGGCGGTCCACAGCGAACGCTCGCCACTGAAAAAGCCATGGTTCACAGCCCCTGAAATAAAACTGATGCCGCTGTATTTGAGCAGCATGGCAGCATGCTGCTTTTCAAAATGAAATGTCATGAACGTAACCCGATCGACTAAGAAGGTTGCTGATCGTACCAATCTCGCGTCCGATTGACAACGCGAACCACCCATAACATGACGGGCACTTCGATCAAGACACCCACCACCGTGGCCAAAGCCGCCCCCGATTGAAAGCCAAACAGACTGATCGCTGCGGCCACCGCCAACTCAAAGAAATTGGACGCACCAATCAAGGCCGAAGGGCAAGCCACCGAGTGCTTTTCGCCCAACCGACGGTTGAGCCAATAGGCCAGTGACGCATTGAAAAACACCTGTATCAAGATCGGTACCGCGAGCAAGGCAATGATCAGCGGTTGAGCCAAGATGGCTTCACCCTGAAAAGCGAACAACAGCACCAACGTGGCCAGCAGCGCACCGATGGACCACGGACCGATTCGGGCCATGACGGCATCGAGTGCATGCGGGCCACGCGCCAGCAGCGCTTTGCGCCACCATTGCGCCAACAACACAGGGATGACGATATACAAAACCACCGATGTGACCAAAGTGTCCCAGGGCACGCTAATGGCTGAAATGCCGAGCAACAAACCCACCAGCGGTGCGAAGGCAAAGACCATGATGGTGTCGTTCAAGGCCACTTGCGACAAGGTGAACAAGGGGTCACCCTGCGTCAGGCGGCTCCAGACAAAGACCATGGCGGTGCAGGGGGCGGCTGCCAACAAAATCAGGCCCGCAATATAGCTGTCGATTTGATCGGTGGGCAGCCAGGGGGCAAACCAATGACGAATAAAAAGCCAAGCCAGAAAGGCCATCGAAAAGGGCTTGACCAACCAATTGACGAAGAGCGTGACGGCGATGCCTCGGACATGCTGACGCACTTGGTGCAAAGCCCCAAAATCAACCTTGACCAGCATGGGAATCACCATGACCCAAATCAATAGACCCACCGGTAGGTTCACTTGCGCCACTTCCCAAGCCCCCACGGCCTGAAACAGCCCGGGGAATAACTGACCCAAGGCGACACCCAACACGATGCAGACAAACACCCAGAGGCTGAGGTAACGCTCAAACAGGGTCATTGGGGCGGGGACCTCAGTAGACTCGACCATCATTCACCTCTGGCCCAGGCTCGCGCCGCCGCCTGAATTTTGGCCGGCTGCAACATCTCATCGGGCAGTTGCACAAACACGGCCAACTGACGTTGCATGTGTTGCAGGGTTTGCTCAAAAGCCCGTCGTTTTTGTTCGTCGGGTCCATCGCCTGCCGAGGGGTCTGCGTATCCCCAGTGGGCGGTGGCGGGATGACCGGGCCAGATGGGGCAGGCCTCTGCCGCCGCGCTGTCACAGACCGTGATCACCAGATCCATGCGCGGGGCATCGGGATGACTGAACGCATCCCAGCTCTTGCTGGACAGTCCTTCGGTTGAAATACCCGCCCAAGCCAGTGTCTCCAGTGCCAAGGGGTGCGGCTTTTGCTGCGCCCGCGGGCTGCTGCCCGCCGAATAGGCCTTAAAGCGTCCGCGACCCAGGTGATTGAGCAAGGCCTCGGCCAAGATGCTTCGGGCGGAATTATGGGTGCACAGGAACAGCACGTTCAATGGTGTGACAGCAGGGGGCATAGACCGCGTAAGAAAAGTTATCAAGCCCATCCTATTCGAAATTTGTGACAGAAATTTGTCAATGATCAAGAACAGCGATTTTCTCGTGCGGGTCACGGGTTTCGACC
>CAYMJT010000180.1:0-3770 GCA_964390775.1 uncultured Bordetella sp. | reverse complement strand
GGACGTGCAGCGCCAACACCTGCGTGTCTTTGTATTCGTCTGCACCTTCGGTCTGTATGTATTCCCAAAACGCCTTCGAGGTCGCTTCGGCGTTGTTCATCATGAAGGGCAATTCAAAAACTTCTGTACGCGGAAAACGCCCAGCCGTGTTCCCGGGCAAAGTCCAGACCACATCGACTACGCCGTCTTTGGCCTGGTCATAAAGTTGTACTGGGGTGCCACCCAGCTGCATGGCCGGATAGCCTTCAAATTTGATGCGACCCCCGGACTCTTTTTCCACTTTCTCCATCCAGGCCTTGTGCATGGTCAGATACACCGCCGACTGCGGGGCCATGAAGGTGTGAAACTTCAGGGTCACGCTTTGCTGGGCCAAACCAGACAAGCCGGGGGCACCCAAAGCCACGGCAGCGCCGGTCTTGAGCAGGGTACGTCGTTGCAACATAGGGATCTCCTTGTGAAAATCAGGTCAGATACTGAATGGCCCACAGGCTGATGCCTGGGAAAAACAGCAGCAAAATGGTGCGCAAGGTGTCGCTGACTAGAAAGGGCATAACCCCTCGGTAGCTTTCGGCGATCGGAACATCTTTGGCCATGCCGTTGACCACATAGACATTCAATCCCACTGGCGGGGCCAACAAACCGAATTCAACCACCATCAACACCATGATGCCAAACCAAATGGCCACCGATTCTTTCGGCATGCCGAAGTCCATGCCCATGATCATCGGAAAAAAAATCGGGATGGTCAACAGGATCATCGACAACTCGTCCATGAAGGCGCCCAGCACCACATAAAACAACAAAATCGCCACCACCACCATCAGCGGCGATAAACCCCAGCCAGCGACCACCCCTGCCAACTGATTCGGAACCTGGGTCAAAGCCAGCGCCGAGTTCATCATGTCGGCACCTATAAAAATCAGGAAAATCATGGCCGAGCTCTCGGCCGTGGCATAAAAACACTGCTTGAATTTGTCCCAGTCTATTTCGCGCTTGAGCAAGGCCGCTACAAAGGTCGATGCCGCCCCCACCCCAGCGCCTTCGGTCGGCGTAAAAAAGCCGCCATAGATGCCGCCAAACACAATCAGGAAAATGGCCAGCATGGGGGTCACCCCCATCACTGCCGAGAGCGTCAACTGGGCCGGGTCCTGTTCGACCTCGGGAGCTTGACCAGGAACCACGCGCACATAAATCGCAATAGCGATCATGTAGCCCAACATGGCGATGATGCCCGGCACCATGGCGGCGGCAAACAATTTGGCAATGTTTTGTTCGGTCAAAATGGCATAGATCACCAAAGGGACCGAGGGCGGAATCAAAATGCCCAAGGTGCCCGAAGCCGCCAAAGTGCCAGTCGACAAACGGCCCGAGTAGCCGTGCCTTTGAAGTTCGGGCAATGCCACCCGGGTGATGGTGGCCGCCGTGGCCACCGACGAACCGCAAATGGCCCCAAACGCCGCGCAGGCCAATACCGCCGCCATTGCCAAGCCGCCCTTGAAACGGCTCATGACCCCAGCAGCAAAATCAAACAGCGCTTTGCTGATGCCGCCCTGGGTGGCAAAGTTGCCCATTAATATGAACAGTGGGATCACCGACAAGTCATAACTGGCAAAACGCGCAAAAGCGGCAGTGTTCAGAAAATTGGCAAACGGCGACCAGCCGGTTTGCATCACATAACCAATGCCGCCAGCGGCAAACATCGAAATGGCAATCGGCACTCGCACCGCCATCAGCACCAGCATGATGCCGAAGATGGCCAGCGATAGGGCCAGGGGGCTCATGACGTCGCTCCGCTGTCAAAGCCCCGCACGGCTTGAACCAGGGCGATCAAACCTGTCAACACAAAGGCAGGCAGCATGGCGACATAGACATACCACTCGGGCAAGCCCATCATCATGGTGCTCGACTGGGTGGTATAGGCATTGAGACCGCCCAGCCAAGTGCGCCATGCCAGCAAGGCAAAAGTCAGGGCCACCAATAGTGCGCCGAAACGATCCAGGGCCGCTTGGCTGGCCGGGCTCGATTTGGCGGTGAAAAAGTCAACAATGATGTGCCCCCGCGTGTACTGGCATAGAGGCATAAAGAGTGCAATGGCCGCCCCAGTGGCCACGCCAGACAACTCAAAGTCGCCGGCGATGGTCTGCCCGATGGTTTCGCGGCCGATGATGCTGCCGCAAGTCAGCAGGGTAATGAAAGTCATCAGCAAACCCGCCAAGATGGCGCAAAAGCGGGCCAGAGTGCCTAAAAGCGCCATATTGGAGCCTAGGCCGCTCAGACCACCTTGAGGCGAATCTCGCCCAGGCCAGCCACGCTGCCGACTAGCACGTCGCCCGGCACGACAGCCTTGACCCCCTCGGGTGTGCCGCTGTATATCAGATCGCCAGGCTGCAACTCCCAGGCGCTGCTGAGGTGTTCAATCGTCTCGGCAATGTTCCAGATCAACTTGCTGACATCGCTGCGCTGACGGTCTTGGCCATTGACTTGCAGCCAGATTTCGGCCTTGTTCACATCCCCAGCTTTGTCGGCCGGGGTGATGGGGCCTATGGGCGAGCTGTGGTCAAAGGCCTTGCCGATGCACCAGGGGCGACCCTGTTTTTTCATCTCGCCTTGCAAATCGCGGCGGGTCATGTCCAGACCCACGGCATAGCCGTAGATGTGCTTGTGGGCGTCGGCGGCCTTGATGTTTTTGCCACCCTTGCCGATGGCGACCACCAACTCGATTTCGTGCTGGTAGTCTTTGGTCAGGCTGGGGTAGGGCAGATCGGCGGTTTGGCCAGGCAGGGCCAGCACCACGGTGTTGGCGGGCTTGATAAAAAAGAAAGGCGGTTCACGACCCGTGAAACCCATCTCTTTGGCGTGTTCGACATAGTTGCGACCGACGCAATAGATGCGCTGCACAGGGAAGCGCTCGGAGCGACCAACGACTGGCACCGAGATGATTTCGGGCGCTTGGATGACAAAACTCATGGGCTGGCTTTCTTCGTACGAAACTGAATTGAAATGCTGGCAGCAGATTTTAGGCTGGGCTTGCCCCATGCAAACCAGTGGCTAGACTAACTGCTATCCGATTCTGGCATAACACTTATGCGGGTATTCCCTGTCATGGGGCTGGCTCCAGCCAGCGTCCGACCCACCTTGCGATATGCTCAAACCATGAAACTCTACAACTACTTCCGCTCTTCGGCCTCATTTCGTGTGCGCATCGCTTTGCACCTCAAGGGCTTGCCCTTTGAATACATTGCGATCCACCTGGCGCGCGGTGATCACCGCAAAGCCGAGTACCGTGACGTGTCCGCCGACGGCTTGGTGCCCTTGCTCGATTTGGGCCACGACCGCTTGAGCCAATCCATGGCGATCATCGAATACCTCGATGAAACCCACCCCGATCCGCGCCTCTTGCCTGCCAACCCTTTGCAACGGGCCCATGTGCGGGCGCTGGCGCAATCCATTGCCTGCGAAATCCACCCGATCAACAACCTGCGTGTGTTGCGCTACCTCAGCCACGAGCTCAAGGTCGACGAAGACGCCAAAAATACCTGGTACCGGCATTGGGTGCGCGATGGCTTGGAGGCCTTTGAGCGCCAACTCGCCCAAGGCCCACGTTCGACCTATTGTTTCGGCGACACCCCGACTCTGGCCGACTGCTGTCTGGTGCCGCAAATCTTCAACGGTCAACGCTTCAAGGTCAATTTCGATGGCCTGCCCTTGACCATGGGGGCCTTCGAACAATGCATGAAACTCGAGGCTTTCCAACGCGCCCAACCCTCGGC
>CAYMJT010000179.1:0-3793 GCA_964390775.1 uncultured Bordetella sp. | reverse complement strand
CGTAAATGCCGTCCAGGTCATCGGGCACGGTGGTCAGGTAGCAGCTCGAGAGCTGTGAGCGCAGCGTGCCGCTGTTGAACAGGGTCGGGGTCGAGGACATGAAATCAAACGAGGACAGCACCTCGTAGAACTCGATGGCGCGGGCTTCACGGTCAATTTCTTGCAAGGACAAGCCCATGGCCACCCGCATGAAAAAGGTCTGGGGCAATTCGATGCGCTGTTTGCGCACGTGCAGGAAGTAGCGGTCGTACAGGGTTTGCAGGCCCAAATAATCGAACTGCAGGTCGCGCTCGGGCTTGAGGGCCGCGCCCAGCCGTTGCAGATCGAATTGCAACAACCGATCGTCGAGCAGGCCGTGCTCCACCCCTTTTTTAATGGCCTGGGGGAAGTAGTCGGCGTACTGGTGCGCCAGTTCGGACGATGTCACATCGGCCTGCAAAACCTCTTTGGCTATGGTGTGCATCAGCAGGCGGGCTGTGACGTAGGTGTAGTCCGGGTCTTTTTCGATCAGGGTGCGGGCGGCCAAAATGGTCGCCTTGTAGACCTCTTCAAGTGGCACGCCGTCGTAGAGGTTGCGCAGGGTTTCGTTGAAGATGGGCTCGGGTTTGACATCGGCGCTCAGGCCTGCGCAGGCGGCAGCGATGCGCTCGCGCAGGGCGGCGACATCGAGGGCCACGCGTTGGCCGCCATCAATGACATGCATCTCGGGGGCGGCGGGGGACTGTTGTTCTTTTTGCGCGGCCCGCTCCTGGGCGCGGCGCTCGCGGTACAGCACATAGGCGCGCGCCACTTCGTGGTGGCTGCCGCGCATCAAGCCCAGCTCGACCTGGTCTTGCACGTCTTCAATGTGGAATGTGCCCCCGCCCGGGCGCGAGCGCAACATGGCGCGCACGACATTTTGGGTCAAGGCGTCGACAGTCTCGCGCACGCTGGCCGAAGCGGCACCCTGCGTGCCGTGAACCGCCAAAAAGGCTTTCATCATGGCCACGGCGATCTTGGCCGGTTCAAATGGAACGACGGCGCCGTTGCGTCGAATGATTTGGTAATGGGCCAGTGCTTGGGCGACTGGTTGGTCTGAGGTAGCGGTTGCCAGGGGTTGGAACGATGTCGTGGAAGTTGCAGTGCCGACGGTCGCTTGCATGGATTCGGTGTCCTTTGTTGTATGACGTTTTGGTGATGCTGGCGTGAAGCAATCACGCCTAAGGGAAAAGTGTCTGTCCGATGATTGACACTATATCTGGGGTTCGGAGTGTTTTCAAGACACCATAGGTAGTGTATCCGTGATGCGACAGGCCCTTGTACGCCGGGGCAAAAAAATCGGCTGGCCTGCCCTGTGCCGCCACCCCCATGAAAAGCCCCACCATTTCTAAGATTATTTTGATGGGGTCAAGCCAGATGCGGCTTGCCAAGGGTTTTGGGGCTGCATGGCTCATAAATGCTTCCTGCCGACTCGCTGGGGCCTTGACCGCCCAGGGCAGAAAAATTCACCAGATGAAATTCAGCCCTGGCTCTGGGGAAAACACCGATCGGGCCAGCCAAGCGACTGTCGTAGCCAATGCCAATCAAAGCCCGGCCCGGGGTCTTGCTTGCGGCCTGGCGCCACGTGCTCGTGGCCGGCGATGTGTTCGATCGGATGGCGTTGGGCCAAGGCGGCGCACAATGCCGACAAGGTTTCGTATTGGGCGGCCTCGAAGTCCTGACCTTCCAGTCCTTCGAGTTCGATGCCGATCGAGTCATCGTTGCATTGGTCGCGACCCCGATAGCTCGATGCCCCCGCGTGCCAGGCGCGCTGGTCACAGTCGACGAACTGCCATAACTCGCCGCCCCGGCGAATCACAAAATGCGCTGACACTTGCAAGCCTCGAATCTGTTGAAAATACGGATGCGCGTCAAAGTCGAGGCGGTTGCAGAACAAGTCCTCGATTTCGGGTCCACCGTAAACGCCAGGGGGCAGGCTGATCGAGTGAATCACGATCAAGTCGGTCGGATGGGTGCCGGGCCGAGGGCCAAAGTTGGGCGACGGGCAGGCGCGTGCGTAGCGGTACCAGCCATCGCGCCACAGGGCGTTATCAGGCTTCGTGTCGGGCACGGTGTTCCTCGCTGCAATAAACCCCCAAGCGACCACTGACGGCGTCCTGGCGTGGCAAATGCAGGCCACACGCGGCGCAATTCACCATTTCTTGGGGCGCCTGGGTCTGGGCCGACTGGGGCGGGGGGGGTGGACGCTTGACCCGAGTGCGCTGTTGATGGCGCCACCACCACCAAAATCCACCCAGGATCAACAACCAGATCAGGTACTTCATGTGCCGCCGCGTCCCAACAGAACTTCCAACACAAAGCGTGAGCCCACATACGACAGCAGCAACAGGACCGCCCCTGCATACAGCACACGCAGTGCTTTTTTGCCACGCCAACCCAGTCGAAAGCGCGCCCACAGCAGTGCCGCAAAGGTCAGCCAAGAGAGCAGGGCAAAGACGGTTTTGTGGTCCCAGCGCCAGGCATGGCCTGCGCCGTAGAGTTGCTCGCCAAACATCACGCCCATGAACAGCGTGGCCGTGAGCAGGGCAAAGCCGCCGTAGACCAGCCTGAAGGTCAGGCGTTCGAGCACCAACAGCGGCAAGGTGCCCTGCACCTCGACCGCTTGCCGAATCAGCCGTTCGGTTCGGGTCATCAGGACCGCATGCACGACGGCGGCCGCAAACAGCCCATAAGAGGCGATGCCAAACATCAGGTGCAACGACAACCAGGGCGAGGCTTGCAATTGCATGGGTTGGCCCGGAAACCACCAGGCCAAAGCCACCGTCACACCGCCCAGACCCGACAAAATCAGCCGCGCGCCCAGTTGCGGGAACCAGTGCCGCTCCAGGGTGTAAAAAGTCAAGACCAACCAGGCCGTGGCCGACAGGGCCGGAGCAAAACCGAAACGCGGTTCGCCTTGTTCGCCCGCCAAACTGCCCCACACTGCCAGGGCATGCAAAGCCCAGGCCAGCGTCATCCCGCGCTGGTTGCCTTTCTCGCTCCAAACGCCGCCGCGCCAGGCGATCAAGGCATACGCCGCCATGGCGGCCAGAGAAGCCATCCAGGCCAACAAAGGCTCAGTGGTTAGAATCATGGCCACAGTTTAGCGTCTTATGGCATCTGCTCTCTCCGAAAAGCTCTCTGGCCTGGTTAAAAAAATCAGCGGTCAGGCGCGCATCACCGAATCCAACGTCTCCGACATGCTGCGAGAGGTTCGTCTGGCCCTGCTCGAGGCCGATGTGGCCCTGCCGGTGGTGCGCGACTTCATGGCCCGGGTCAAGGATAAAGCGCTGGGCCAAGAAGTGCTGGGTTCGCTCACCCCCGGGCAGGTTCTGGTGGGCATTGTTCAGCGCGAACTCGCCGCGACCATGGGCGATGGCATCGCCGAGCTGAATTTGGCCACACAACCGCCGGCGGTCATCCTCATGGCCGGTCTGCAAGGCGCTGGCAAGACCACCACCACGGCGAAACTGGCGCGGCACTTGATTCAGCAGCGCAAGAAAAAAGTATTGACGGTTTCGGCCGACGTGTACCGTCCTGCCGCCATTGAGCAGCTCAAGACCGTCACGGCCCAGGCCGGCGCCGAATGGTTTCCAAGCCAGTCCGATCAAAATCCGCTGGCCATCGCCCAGGCTGCACTCGACCATGCCAAGCGGCATTATTTCGATGTGTTGCTGATCGATACGGCAGGCCGACTGGCGATCGATGAAGCCTTGATGCGTGAAATTCGCGAATTGCACCAGGCCCTCAATCCGGTCGAGACTTTGTTCGTCGT
>CAYMJT010000178.1:0-3857 GCA_964390775.1 uncultured Bordetella sp. | reverse complement strand
GCTTGGCCGCGCGGCCGATGCCCGTCTCGCCGACGAACATGTGATGCGCTTCTTCGGTCAGCATGAAGCGGCACGTGCGCGAGAGCGGATCGAACGACGATTCGGCCAGGCTCTTCAGCTTGAACTTGCCGTCGCGATCGGTGAAGTAGGTGAACATGAAGAACGACAACCAATCGGGGGTCTTCTCGTTGAAGGCCTCCAGAATGCGCGGGTTGTCTTCCTGGCCGCTGCGGCGCTCGAGCAATGCTTCGGCCTCTTCGCGACCGTCACGACCGAAATATTTATGCAATAGATACACCATGGCCCACAGGTGACGGCCCTCTTCGACGTTGACCTGGAACAAATTGCGCAGGTCGTACTGACTGGGGCAGGTCAGGCCCAAGTGACGCTGCTGCTCGACCGAGGCCGGCTCGGTGTCGCCCTGAGTGACGATGATGCGGCGCAAATTGGCGCGGTGTTCGCCAGGCACGTCTTGCCAGGCGGCCTCTCCCATGTGGTCACCAAAATGAATTTTGCGGTCTTGCTCGGCCGGGTTCAGAAAAATACCCCAACGGTAGTCAGGCATCTTGACGTGGCCAAATTGGGCCCAGCCCTGAGGGTCGACACTGACCGCAGTGCGCAAATACACATCAAAATTTTGCGAGCCATCGGGGCCCATGTCTTGCCACCACGACAGATAGTTGGGCTGCCAGTGTTCGAGCGCGCGTTGCAGGGTGCGGTCTTCCGACAAGTTGACGTTGTTGGGAATCTTTTCGCTGTAATTGATGCCAGACATGGAGTGCTCCTGATTAAACGCGGTTGAGATCGAAGACGGCTTTTTCGCCTTTGCCAAAGACCTTCAGCGCACCTTTTTCGCCCACAGCGTTGGGACGGTTGAAGATCCAGTTTTGCCAGGCGCTCAAGCGCCCAAAAATACGGGTTTCCATGGTTTCGTTGCTGGCGAAACGCAAATTGGCCTCTAGACCCGTCAAGCCATCGGGCGACATCGCGGCCCGCTCTTCTATGGCCAGCCGTATCTCGTCGTCCCAATCGATGTCGTCGGGGGTGGCGGTGACCAGGCCCAGGGCCATGGCGCGCTCGGCGTTGAGAGACTGACCGACCACCGAGGCCACTTGGGCCATGGGTGCGGTCTCTTCATAAAAGCGGCGCTGCAAGCGGCTTTGGTGGTTGACCATGGGGAAACGGCCCAAATTCAATTCGGTCAACTCCAGGCTCGGGGCCTGCTCGGGGGCGTCGGGCAAGTCCAGCATATAGGCGCGATCGGCCGCAAAGGCCAACTCGGCCAGGGTGCCGACAAAGCACGAGCCTTGGTCTATGAGGGCGAACAGCGAACGCGACGACACATCGACACGCGCCAAAGTGCGGCGCAACAAGCCCAGGGTTTCGTTGACCAGCCAATGGTCCTGATGGGCGGCCAGCAACTCGTCAGACTGACGCGCCAAGGCCGCATCGCCCGTGGTGCGCAGCAACCAGGTGCCGACGTCGAGTTCGTTGGTGCGCAAACTCAGAATCGCATCGTCGAGTTCGCGCGCCATCTGCAAGGGGTACCAGGCATCGCCCTGGGCCAGCATGGCCTCGGGGCTGGTGGGCAAGGCGGCTTTAGGCGCTGCCACGGTCAGCGTCGCGGTGCGACGGGCACGGTCAATTTGCACCTGCACATATTCATAAACCAAAGCGTCGGCGCTCACGGTTTTCTTCAAGGGGTTCAAACTCACCCCTTGCCCGGCGGCAGTCAGCCCGGGACGCTTGCTCTGTGCGGCCAGCGCCTGCGCACGCTGGCGAGTTTGCTCGGCAAACTGCGCCGGCTTGGCAATTGCATCGACCAGACGCCAATCGACGGCGCGCTGACCGCGCACACCCTCGACGCTGGTACAAAACAGATCGGCGTGGTCGTGGCGCACATGGCGCTTGTCGGTCACGCGAGTCAAACCACCGGTGCCCGGCAACACGCCCAACAGGGGCACTTCAGGCAGCGACACGGCCGACGAGCGGTCATCGACCAACAAAATCTGGTCACAAGCCAGAGCCAACTCGTAGCCGCCACCGGCGCAAGCGCCATTGACCGCAGCCAAGAACTTCAGGCCATCGTGGCGGCTTGAGTCTTCGATGCCGTTGCGGGTCTCATTGGTGAACTTGCAAAAATTGACCTTCCAGGCATGGCTGGACAGGCCCAACATGAAAATATTGGCACCCGAACAAAAAATGCGGTCCCGCAAACTCGTGACCACCACCGACTTGACCTCGGGGTGCTCGAAGCGGATGCGGTTAAGGGCATCGTACAACTCGATGTCCACGCCCAAGTCGTAGCTGTTGAGCTTTAACTTGTAGCCGGGACGGATGCCACCGTCCTCGTTGATGTTCAGTTGCAAAGTGGCCACTTCACCATCCAGGGTCATGGACCAATGCTGGTAGCGGCTGGGGTGGGTTTGATAGTCAACGGTTTGGTTCATGTTTGTCTCCTCGGATGGGTTCAATAACTGCATCATAGTGCATATCTACGGAAAGTAAAATGCACTTTGCTGCATATCCGAGTATTTTTATAGGTTATTATGCTGTTTGCGGCGTAGGGGCCAGGCGCAGGGCCTGCCGAACCTGCGAGCGCAGCAATTTAAACGTCGTTTCCAGGTCTTGGGCACTGGTATCCACCGCCAGATCGGCCTTGGCATAGAAGGCGGCACGCCCCTCGAGAATGCGCTTGAGGTCGTCCATGGCCTCTTTGCTGGCCGCCATGGGGCGCAAATCACCTTGGGCCGCAACCCGACCCATGTGGTCTTCGGGCTTGGCCTGCAACCAGACGGTAAAGCAGTGGCTGAGCACCTCGTTAAAAGTGGCCGGGTCAGACACCAAGCCGCCAGGGGTCGCGATGACCACCTCGGGATAGATCTGAATCGCCTCTTCCAGCGCCCGGCGCTCATAGCGCCGATAGGCGTTGGTGCCATACAGATTGTGAATTTCGCTGATGCTGCAACCGGCAAATTTCTCGATTTCGCGGCTGAGCTCAACAAAGGCAAAGCCCAGGTCTTGCGCCAACCGTTGGCCCAGCGTGGTCTTGCCAGCGCCGCGCAAACCCACCAGGGCAATGCGGTTGGCGCGTGCGTCGGGGTGGCCTTGGCTGCCAAACATTTCACCCAACTGGATGCGGGCGCGGCGCAACTCGGCCTCGGAGCGCTTTTCCAGCAACTCGCGGATGAGCAACCACTCGGGCGAGGACGTGGTGATGTCGCCCAGCAACTCGACCAGGGGGCATTGCAAGGCCTGTGCAACCTGCAACAGAATCAAAATCGAGGCGTTTCCCGTGCCCGACTCGAGGTTGGCCAGGTGTCGCTCGGACACCCCAGCGTTTTGCGCCACGGCGCGCCGGGTCAAGCCCTTGCGGGCACGCAGCGTGCGCACCCGTTCGCCCAAACTGGACAAAAAAGGATGGCGGGTTTCTTCGTTCGGGGCATTCATTCCTGCACTTTAATTCAAAAGACAGGGAAAATGCAAGATAGTGCAGATTTTTTTGATCTGCCTCAAGTGTCCTTCGAGATCTTGATCGAAGGGAACTTGCTGGAAAAGTCCTTCGACTTGAGTGCGATCTTGGCCGCCACCTGCAGGGCAATCTGGCGGTACAGACGGGTCACCTCACCCTCGGGATGGGCGACCACGGTCGGCATGCCGCTGTCGGCCTGCAAGCGAATTTGCATATCCAGAGGCAAAGCCCCCAGATGGGTGGTTTGCAACTCGGCCGCCATGCGCTTGCCGCCGTCGGCGCCAAAGATGTGTTCGGTATGACCGCAGTTCGTGCAGACATGCACCGCCATGTTCTCGACGATGCCCAAAATCGGCACGCCGACTTTTTCGAACATGCGGATGCC
>CAYMJT010000177.1:0-3876 GCA_964390775.1 uncultured Bordetella sp. | reverse complement strand
GCATAGAACCCTTTCAAGTCATGGAGGTGGCCAAAGCCGCCGCCGATCTGGCCCGCGCCCAGAAGCCCGATGCGCCGCCGATGCTTTTTCTAAATATTGGCGAGCCCGACTTCACGGCGCCGCCGGCGGTGGTCGAGGCGGCCGAGCGCGCATTGCGCGATGGGCGCACCCAATACTTGCCGGCCTTGGGCTTGCCTGCCTTGCGCGAGCGTTTGAGTGAGTGGTATGCGAGTCGTTTTGGGGTGTCGGTACCAGCCCGGCGCATTGTGATCACGGCGGGGGCATCGGCGGCCTTACAGCTGGCTTGTTTGGCCCTGATCGAGGCGGGTGACGAGGTTTTGATGCCCGACCCCAGCTACCCGTGTAACCGCCAATTCGTCAACGCCGCTGAAGGCCGGGCGGTGTTGCTGCCTTGCGACGCCGAACAGCGTTTTCAGCTGACTCTGGCCCAAGTGCAAGACCATTGGAATGAGCGCAGCCGTGGGGTCTTGCTGGCATCACCCTCAAACCCCACAGGCACCTCAATGCCAGCGCGTGAAATGGGCCAGCTGTATCAGTGGGTGACGCAACAGGGCGGCATCACGCTGGTCGATGAAATTTATTTGGGCCTGAGTTTTGATGCCGCCTATGGCCAAACGGCTCTGGCCCTGGACGATGGAGTCATCAGCATCAACAGTTTTTCGAAATACTTCAATATGACTGGCTGGCGTCTGGGCTGGTTGGTGGTACCCGAGGCTTTGCTGGCCCCCATGGAGCGTCTGGCGCAAAATCTGTTCATCTGCGCCAGCGCCATCGCCCAGCACGCGGCCCTGGCCTGTTTCGAGACTGAGAGTTTGAGCCTTTATGAAGCGCGCCGAGAACAGTTCAAGGCCCGACGCGATTTCTTTGTGCCCGCCTTGCAATCGGCTGGCCTGCAGGTGCCGGTCATGCCCGACGGCGCCTTTTACGCCTGGGCCGACTGCAGTGCCCTGTGCCAGCGTCTGGGTCTGTCTGGCAGTTGGGACTTGGCCTTTGAGTTGATGCGTCGCGTGGGCGTGGCTGCCACGCCAGGGCGCGACTTTGGTCAGCACGGCACCGAACAGCACATCCGATTTTCGACCGCCAGTTCGATGGCGCAACTCGAAGACGCCGCACAGCGCTTGCGCCGTCTATGGGAGGGTGCATGACCTATGAGCTGAAAGTTCGGGTCTATTGGGAGGACACCGATGCTGGGGGCATTGTGTTTTATGCCAATTACCTGAAATTTTTTGAGCGTGCGCGCACCGAATGGCTGCGCCACCTGGGTGTGGAACAACACGCTCTGCGGCAAGCCACCGGTGGGATGTTTGTGGTCAGCGAGACCCAGCTCAAGTACCATCGCCCTGCTGTGCTGGACGATGTGCTGCGCGTCACTGCCCGTTTGCAGCAGGCTGGACGGGCCAGCCTCGTGATCGGTCAGCAAGCCTGGCGCGATGAGCAATTGTTGTGCGAAGGCCAAATTCGCATCGGCTGGGTCCATGCCAGTGACATGCAGCCCCATCGTATTCCTTCATCCATTTTGGAACGTCTGACATGAGCCAAGATCTTGACATCATCAATCTGTTTTTAAACGCCAGCTGGGTCGTCAAGATCGTGGTGCTGGTGTTGCTGGGCGTTTCGGTCACCAGCTGGGCGGCGATTTTCAGAAAAATCTTTTCGCTCAAGAAGGTCAATACACTGAATGATGATTTTGAACGTGATTTCTGGTCGGGCAAGTCACTCAATGAACTGTTTGGCGCCGCCACTCAAAACGCCAAGCTGGCCGGCCCGATGGAGCGCATCTTTGCCAGTGGCATGCGCGAGCACCAAAAACTGCGCGAACGCCACATCACCGACCCGCAGGCCCTGATGGAAGGCGCACGTCGGGCCATGCGGGCCAGCTTTCAGCGCGAGATGGACGCCATCGAGTCCAATCTGGCCTTGCTGGCCTCGGTCGGTTCGGTGTCGCCCTATGTGGGCTTGTTTGGCACGGTCTGGGGCATCATGCACGCCTTTACCGGCTTGGCTGACCTGCAACAGGTGACGTTGGCCAAAGTGGCCCCTGGGATCGCCGAGGCGCTGGTGGCGACCGCCATAGGCTTGTTCGCCGCCATTCCAGCGGTGTTGGCCTACAACCGGTTTGCCCGAGACATAGACCGGGTCTCGATCAAGCTCGAGACCTTTATCGAAGAGTTCTCGAATATTTTGCAACGCAATGTCGCGGTGCAATCGAACTCGGGCCACTGAAGGAGCACTTTATGGCAGCCATCGCTGGTCGAAGTGGACGCCGTCGGCGCAGCATGAACGACATCAATATGGTGCCGTTCATCGACGTCATGCTGGTGTTGCTGATTATTTTTATGGTCACCGCACCGCTGATCACGCCCAGCATGATCGATATTCCCAGCGTCGGCAAGGCCGCCAGCGCGCCCGATCGGGTGATCACCATCGAGATCGGCAAGGACAATAAAATCGAGATTCGCTCGCGCGCCACAGGCGCCAAGGGCACCGATACCGTTAGCCCGGCTACGCTGGAGACCGTCGCGCAGCAAGCATTGCAATTGCAAGGCGGTGATACGCAAACACCCGTGGTGATCAGCGCTGATCGAGGCATTGCTTACGAGACCGTGGTCAAGGTCATGGACAGCTTGCAGCGCGCTGGGGTACAAAGGGTGGGCCTGTCGGTGAAGTTGGCGTCCTGAACGACAAAGGGTCTTGAAATGCACAGCGCCCAGCACCTGGAATTCGCGCCGCCGGCCCCGCCCGGTGGTGCGCGCGCCTTGCTACTGGCGCTGATCATCCACGGCCTGCTGATGGCGGCGCTGACCTGGGGTGTGGGCTGGAACAAAACAGACAACAACATCGGCGTGCAAGCCGAGCTTTGGTCGGCGCTGCCCCAATGGGCTGCGCCCAAAGGCGAGACCCTGGAACCCGAACCCCAACCAGAGCCCAAGTCAGAGCCTAAGCCCAAGCCCAAGCCCGAACCACCCAAACCCACGGTCAAGCCGACAGCTGGCAAAGACGCCGAACTCGCCATAGAAAAGCGTAAAAAGGCCGAGAAAGAAAAGGAAGACAAGCTCAAAGCCGAGCAAGAAAAGAAAGAGAAACTGCTGAAGGAGAAGGAAAAAGAAAAGCAAAAGGCCGAGCAGGAGAAAAAGGATAAAGCCGAGGAGAAAAAGCGCGAAGCCCTGCGGCAAGAAAACATACGCCGCGCCATGGGTCTGGCCGAAGCCACAGGGCCAGCGGGCAGTACTGGCAAGGCGGCCCAAACCTCCGGGCCCTCGGCCAGTTATGCGGGCAAGGTGCGGGGGGCGATTTTGCCCAACATCACTTTCACCGAGCTCGATAAAGTCAAGGGCAACCCCGAGGCCGAGGTCGAGGTGCAATGTGCTCCCGAGGGCACCATCGTGGGGGTCAAATTGGTTCGCAAGAGCGGGTTTGAAATCTGGGACGATGCGGTGCAAAAAGCCGTGCTCAAGACCGCCAAGTTACCGCGCGACACCGACGGACGCATCCCCTGCCCGATGCTGATCACCTTCAGGCCGCAAGATCAGCTGCGTTGAACGCTGGCAGTGGATTCACTTCGATCTTGACGAGCGAGCACATCAATACGCAAACTGACCAGAGACAAGGGCACGTCAAAATGCTCGGCGATTTTGGCCAGAACTCTCTCGGTACTGAGTTGTTCCATATTGGGAATTTTTTGGACAACTTCCTTGAGGGGGTCCAGAGGCAACAGGATCTCGGCAGCAAACTCGTTGGCTGCTATTTCATGCGCTTTTTCTTCTGGGGACATGCCATTCAATACGCTACCCCTCAAGGTGCCCGTGGTATCGGTGAAATGCAAAGGCTCAGCGGTGGGGCTGTGCAAGACGATGT
>CAYMJT010000176.1:3613-3903 GCA_964390775.1 uncultured Bordetella sp. | reverse complement strand
TTTTCAGAAACACGCGGGCGACGCTGGATTTGCGACGGCCGGTGCCATTGTTCCAATCTCCAATCATGGCGGCTCCTTAGATGTCCAGCACTTTGGGCTGTTGGGCGCTGTGCGGGTGCTCGGCACCGCCGTAGACCTTCAGCTTTTTGATCATGGCGTAACCCAGGGGGCCCTTGGGCAACATGCCCTTGACCGCCTTTTCCAGCGCACGGCCAGGATGCTTGGCTTGCATGTCGCGGAAGTTGGTGCCGTAAATGCCACCGGGGAAACCGGAGTGACGGTAATAGACC
>CAYMJT010000176.1:0-3603 GCA_964390775.1 uncultured Bordetella sp. | reverse complement strand
GCATTGATGACGACAATGAAGTCGCCGGTATCGACGTGAGGCGTGTAAATGGCCTTGTGTTTGCCGCGCAAACGGAGTGCTGCTTCGCTGGCAACACGTCCGAGCACCTTGTCGGTGGCGTCAATCACAAACCACTCATGCTTCACATCAGCGGGTTTGGCGCTGAACGTGGACATGGAAAATTTCCTAAAGTGGGTTGTCGGGCCCTTTTCCGCGGTCGGTGTTCCTCTGATCGGGAACCTCTTAGGCGGTGATTCAAGCTTCGCCGCGGGGCCCATGAAAACGCTGCGAAGCCCTCCATTCTAGCACTTTTTGGACTTTTTGTCCCCCCCGCCTAAACCTTGGTGCAAGCCGCCGTGGACAGCGGGCCATAAACCCCAAACGAGCGATCTCTCGATCGCGGTCCCCGGCGCGCAAACGGATTAAAACATCACGAAATTGGTGCATCTCGATCAACCTGGCCCAACGCATCACCTTGGAACTGCTGATTCGCGACCAAGAGGTGGTGCTGGTGAATGTGGGTAGTCATGATGCGGTGTATCGGTAACATGGTCGGGCATATGAGCTGCGCCCCCTTCAGGTCAAATTTCTATTCGGTCGATTCATACACCGCCTCAGGCTCGTTGACCATGCCAGCAGCTACATCAGGTGCTCTGGACCAGGTCACCGCTGCAGCCCGGTCATCGTCCGTCAAATCCAACTCGGCCAATTTGGCACGCACCGCATCGCCAAGCTGTATGCGCACCGGCGTCAAGATAAGCTGACCACCACGGACCTCGACATCAAAGTAATCGCTAGCCCCCACGGCTTGTATCAGGCCCTTGGGCAAGGTGAGCAAGCCATCCATTCATCGGTCATCGATGGTCGCCAACCAATCCAGAAATTCACGGGTTACCATCCCCCCATGTTCAGTTACCGCCACGCCTTCCATGCCGGCAACCATGCCGACGTGCTCAAGCACGCCACGCTGGTCTGGGTATTGCGCCACATGACCGAAAAGCCCGTGCCGCTGATGGTGGTCGACACCCACGCCGGGGCGGGTCTGTATCGGCTCGACAGCGACGCCGCCCACACCAGCGGCGAGATGCTCGAAGGGGTTGAGCGTCTGCGCGCCCATTTGCAAACGCAGGGCCTTACGCCCAGCGAGCTGCTGACGAGCTACCTGGATGTGCTGAATCACTTTCAAGCTGTGGCGGGGGATGCCACTTATCCAGGCTCTCCATTCATAAGCAAGCACTTACTCAGGCCCGAAGACAAATTGAAGTTGTTCGAGCTGCACCCGAGCGACGCGCGGCTGCTTGAAAAGCACGTCGAGCAACTCAAGGCGCTGCGTCAGGTGGCGGTGTTGCGCGAAGACGGGTTTGAACAAAGCAAGAAATTTCTGCCCCCGCCCAGCCGGCGTGGCCTGGTCTTGATGGACCCCAGCTACGAACTCAAAACCGATTACGCGCGGGTAGTCGAGACGCTCAAAGACCACCTCAAGCGCTTTGCCACCGGCACTTATATGGTCTGGTTTCCCATCATCGCCCGGCCCGAGTCGCAAGACCTGCCACGTCGCCTCAAAACCCTGTCCCAACAAACCGGCAAAGACTGGTTGCTGGCCACCTTGCGCATCAAGTCCGGCAAACCGGACTCAACGGCCAGCGTACCCGGTCAAGCCCGAGCCCGACCAGGGCTGGTCGCCAGCGGGGTGTTTTTGGTCAATCCACCCTATACCTTGAAGCCCGCTTTGGCCCTGGCCTTGCCCGAGTTGGTTGCGGCGCTGGGGCAAGACAAGCAGTCAGGGTTTTCTCTAGAATCAAATTAACCAACCAATCGGTCGGTTAATTGTTAGAATCTCGTCCTGAATAGGAGGTGATATGTACACCCAAGCCATGGATCTGCCCGGCCAAGCCGAGGCCAATGCGACGTCCGACACCGAAGGTCTGGCCGCATCGAGCGCGCGTTTTGAGGCCACCATCGACGCCGATGGCCGCATCGAGCCGCAAGACTGGATGCCCGACAACTACCGCAAGACGCTGGTGCG
Organism: uncultured Bordetella sp.; assembly: GCA_964390775.1. Classification (GTDB taxonomy): domain Bacteria; phylum Pseudomonadota; class Gammaproteobacteria; order Burkholderiales; family Burkholderiaceae_C; genus Limnohabitans. The sequence goes on along the minus strand of CAYMJT010000176.1, from coordinate 1,577 downwards.
CCAGATCAGTCAACACGCGCACAGCGAGGTGGTCGGTATGCTGCCCGAGGGCAACTGGATCAGCCGCGCCCCCAGCCTGAAACGCAAAGCCATCCTGATCGCCAAAGTGCAAGACGAAGGCGGCCACGGTTTGTATTTGTACAGTGCTGCCGAAACCCTGGGGGTCAGCCGCGACGCCCTGATCGAAGCCTTGCATTCGGGCAAGGCCAAGTACAGCTCGATCTTTAACTACCCAACGCTCAATTGGGCCGATGTGGGTGTGATCGGCTGGTTGGTCGATGGGGCGGCGATCATGAATCAAATTCCTTTGTGCCGCTGCTCTTATGGCCCTTATGCCCGCGCCATGGTTCGGGTCTGCAAGGAAGAGTCATTTCACCAGCGCCAAGGCTACGAGGCCTTGTTGACACTCATGCGGGGCACGGCCGAGCAGCGCGCCATGGTGCAAGACGCGGTCAACCGCTGGTGGTGGAAGTGTCTGGCCATGTTTGGTCCCCCCGACGCCGACAGCCCCAACAGCGCACAAGGCATGCGTTGGGGCATCAAACGCCTGAGCAACGATGACTTGCGACAGAAGTTTGTCGACGCCACCGTGCCCCAGGCGCAGGTCTTGGGCGTGAGCCTGCCCGACCCCGATTTGGCCTGGAACGAAACCCGCGGCCATTGGGACTTTGGCGCCATCGACTGGGAGGAGTTTTGGTCGACGGTCAACGGCAACGGTCCGTGCAACCGAGAACGCTTGGCGACCCGCGTCAAAGCCTGGGAGCAAGGCGCTTGGGTGCGTGAAGCAGCACTCGCCCATGCCCGCAAACAACGTCAACGCACCCTCAAGGAGGCCGCATGAGCTCAACCCCCACCCCTTCCGCCCAAGCCTTGAGCGAATGGCCTTTGTGGGAAGTGTTCGTGCGCAGCAAGCAAGGCTTGGAGCACAAGCACTGTGGCAGCTTGCATGCCAGCGATGCACCACACGCTTTGCAAATGGCCCGCGACGTCTACACCCGCCGCCAAGAGGGCGTGAGCATTTGGGTCGTGCCCTCGAGCGCCATCATCGCCAGTGCGCCACAGGACAAAGGGGTGATGTTCGAACCCGCGGCCGATAAGATTTATCGCCACCCCACGTTCTACAGCATCCCCGACGACGTCGGTCACATGTGATGGACGCTCACACCGAATACCTGTTGCACTTGGCCGACAACGCCTTGGTGCTGGGCCAACGCAACGCCGAGTGGTGTGGCCACGGCCCGGTCTTGGAAGAAGACATCGCCATGGCCAACATCAGCTTGGATCTGATCGGCCAAGCACGACTGCTCTACCAACACGCCGCCAATCGCATCGGTGACGGGGCCAACGAAGATCGCTTGGCGTATTTTCGGGATGCGAGCGCGTTTCGCAATTTCACCTTGCTGGAGTTGCCCCACAGCCCGGGCCTGGTTCCGGGCGGGGTGGGGGAGCGTGACTATGCGGTCACGCTGGTGCGCAACTTTCTCTACAGCGCCTTCATGTGCCCAGTGTGGGAGGTCTTGAACCAGGGCCGGGATGCCCAGTTGGCCGCCATCGCCGCCAAATCGGTCAAGGAAACC
>CAYMJT010000175.1:3382-4003 GCA_964390775.1 uncultured Bordetella sp. | reverse complement strand
CAGGCGGCGTCGGCGTCGGCGATGTTGTTGTAGGACAGCTCTTTGCCCTGCAGCTGTTGGGCGGTGACCAGGGACCCGGGTGCGGGATGCAAGTCGCGGTAGAAAGCGGCGCTTTGGTGCGGATTCTCGCCGTAGCGCAAGTCTTGCAGCTTGACTTGGCAAGCATTGGATTGGGCGGGGAACTCAAGCCGATTCGGCACGCCCGAGGCTTGCCCAGGCTGAAAATCGATGCCGCTGAGGTAGTTGCTGATGGCGGCGTCGTACTGGCTGATGCGATTGAAGGCGGCCACCGACAAGGCAAAGCGGGTGGCCTCACTGACCCGTCCCTGCGCCTGTAACTCGGCCAACACCGTCGGGTATTGGCTGGCATCGGTCAGGACGGCCACGTCTTTCCAGTTTTTGGCGGCACTGCGCACCATGGCGGGACCGCCGATGTCGATGTTCTCGATCGCATCCTCGAGGGTGCAATCGGCCTTGGCCACAGTGGCCTCGAAGGGATACAGATTGACCACCAATAAATCGATGGTCTGAATGCCCTCAGCTTGAAGGCTTGCCATATGTTCGGGGCTATTTTTCCTTGCCAACAAACCGGCGTGTACTTTCGGATGGAGGGTCTTGACC
>CAYMJT010000175.1:0-3372 GCA_964390775.1 uncultured Bordetella sp. | reverse complement strand
GACCACCAATAAATCGATGGTGTCGATGTGCTGGGCTTGTAGCGCTTGCATGTGGGCTGGCACATCACGCCGCGCCAGCAAACCGCCGTGGACCTTGGGGTGCAGGGTTTTGACACGACCGTCGAGCATTTCCGGGAAACCCGTCCACTGCGCCACTTCGGTGACCGGCAAACCGGCCTGAATGAGCAATTGAGCCGTGCCACCAGTCGAGATCAGACCCATGCCCAGTTGGTGCAACTGGCGGGCCAGCTCGACGATGCCGGTTTTGTCCGAGACGGAGAGTAATGCGTTCATGGTTTGATCAATTTGTGTTGCAGCAATTTCTTGCGCAAGGTATTGCGGTTCAGGCCCAGCCAATCGGCCGCCTTGGACTGATTGCCTTGGGCATGGCGCATGACGATGTCGAGCATGGGTTTTTCGAAACTGCCCAGCATCAGCTCGTACAAGTTGTCGGGCTCGACACCGCGCAGGTCTTTGAAATAAGTCTCCAGGCTGGCTCGGACCGCCTCTTCGATGTGTTTTTTACTCATGTCGCTGCTCTGGTGCTGAGCTCTGGGGTGGGGGCGCAGTGCCACGCAGGCGTGGGCACCCTATCGCCCAGGGCTTCGATCTGGTCAAGGTAATCGTGCAGGGCCTGCGCCTGGGCCTGCGGGTCTTCGAGGGTATTGATGTGACGCCGAAATGTTTCGGCCTGGGGCCAGCCATGCACATACCAACCCAGGTGCTTGCGGGCGCTGCGCACCCCGGTGTACTCGCCATACAAACCCAGATGGGCCTGCAGGTGCTCGGTGAGCCAGCGCCGCACTTCGGCCACCAAGGGCGGGGCCAAATATTCACCGGTGCGCAGGTAGTGGTCGATTTCGCGAAAGATCCAGGGGCGCCCCTGGGCGGCACGGCCGATCATGAGCGCATCGGCCCCGGTTTGAAGCAACACCTGCCGGGCTTTTTGCGGGCTGTCGATGTCGCCATTGGCCACAACAGGGATCTGAACCCTGGATTTGATCAGGGCCATGGTGTCGTATTCGGCCTGGCCCTTATAGCCTTGTTCGCGGGTGCGGCCATGGATGGTGAGCATCTGCACGCCGGCGTTTTGCGCCGCCAAGGCCAGTTGCGGGGCGTTGCGGTTTTGCTCATTCCAGCCGGTGCGCATTTTCAGGGTGACGGGAACGCCATGGGGTGCGCAAGCCCGCACCACCGCGTCCACAATGGACAAGGCCAGTTCGGGTTCTTGCATCAGCGCCGAGCCAGCCCATTTGTTGCACACCTTTTTGGCCGGGCAGCCCATATTGATGTCGATGATCTGGGCCCCACGGTCGATGTTGTAGCGGGCGGCGTCGGCCATCTCGAGCGCTTCGGTGCCGGCGATTTGTACCGCGATGGGGCCGACCTCGCCCTGGTGATCGGCACGGCGCGAGGTTTTCAGGCTGTCCCACAAGTCGCGCCGCGAGGTCACCATTTCGCTGACCGCATAGCCCGCGCCCAATGACTTGCACAACTGCCGAAATGGCCGATCGGTCACCCCAGCCATGGGCGCGACCATGAGCCGATTGGACAAAAGATGGGGGCCGATGCGCATGGAATGAGCCGAAGGCTGGGCGGGGGGAACAAGGACCACAATGGCGAAAAGGGTTGCCATTCTACTGCCGTTTTTTTAAGCAACCTGACAAAACCCCATGCCTGTCTGAAACACTACACTAATGCGCATGATGGAGTGGATGCACACCTTGCTCGATTGGCTGGCCTTGCCTGAGGTGGGCCTGAGTACGGTGTTTGTGGTCTCGCTGGTCTCGGCCACTTTGTTGCCCATGGGTTCTGAGCCGGCGGTGTTTGGATTGGTCAGCCTGAACCCCGATCTGTTCTGGCCGACCATCGCGGTGGCCACGCTGGGCAACACCCTGGGTGGAATGATTTGTTGGTATATGGGGCTGGGCGCCCACGGCCTGGTGGATCGGGCGCGCGGCGTTGACCACAGCCCAGCGCACAGCCAGGCCCAAAGTCAGGCCCAAAGTCAGGCCCACAACAGAGCCCTGCGTTGGCTGCAAAAACTGGGACCCAAAGCCTGCCTCTTGAGCTGGCTGCCCGTGGTCGGTGACCCCCTGTGCGCCGTGGCCGGGTGGTTGCGCATGCCTGCCCTGCCCTGCATGGCCTATATGGCGGTGGGCAAGTTCTTGCGCTATGTGGTGATGACGAGTCTGTTGATGTGGGTGTTTTAATTCAGACCCACCGCAGGATTGGGCACTGAGCCAGTCGAGCGGCCCTGGATCGAGATATAAGTCTTGCGGCCATACATGAATGGCAGACCCAAAATAAATTCCTTGTTATCGGCACTGTAGCCTGAGAGACCAGGCTGAACCGCCAAGCTCCCGTAAGTGCGGTAGTCCAGCACATTGAATGTGGCCGTGGTGCTGGGCGCGGCACCGTATGAAGCGAGTGAGACGCTGATGCTTTGAGGCGTCTCGGGGCAAAAAAAGACCGTGCCCTCGCAGTTCGGCCAATAAGCGGTGGGGAACACATTGTGATTGGCGCCGCTGTCTATCATGCCGTCGTAGGTCTTGCCATTGAAGCCAACGCTCAATCGGCCCGAGTTGCTGACCCGAAAAAAAACAGCGCCTTGGGTGGCGTTGTTGCTGGCAGTATCCAGACCCAAAATCATCTGCGCATCCAAGCTGGATGCGCCCGACCCATCGACTGATGGGTAGATCAGGATCAATCCGTTGTTGTGTTTGTCCAGCCGGCTGATCGGTTGAGCTACCAATTGCGACGTGGGTACCCCTGTGACTACTGTGGGTTGAGCTCCCTGCATGACGTAGTAGTACACCCTGATTGGGCTGGACTCGTAGGCAAGCGGTCCGATCCCTAACACGGCGTTGGCTCCCAGCTGGGACGCAGCAGTGAGTGCGGATACGCCTGACTGGGTGCAAGCCCTCGGGGCAGTGTTATTTGGGTTGGAGTCGATCACCTGAATCGGCAAATCGGCAGCCTTCAAAGTGCCCAACCTCATGTCTGCTAGGGCGACACGGCCCTGGGTGTAACCGCTGGCAAAGACCGCACACTGATACAAGGCGCGACCTTGATAGCTGGTGGTTTGCAAGTTCAACCCGCTCAATGTCTTGTCAAACACCCGCAGCCCATATGAACCCGAGTCGAGCAGTACCTTATCAAGAGTGATGCAGTTGGACATACCCGTCTCGCAGATTTGCAGGCTGACAAAGGATTGGTTGGGATAAAAATACCCTTGCCCTGAAATACCAAGGCTCACGCTCACTGGTATCACATTCTCAGGGGTAGATGTGTCGGCGGTGGGGGCAGACTCGTGGGTGGCTGCAGAAAGCGTCGCCTGCGAAAGAGAGCCGGTTGCCGCCCCTTCAGACC
>CAYMJT010000174.1:0-4019 GCA_964390775.1 uncultured Bordetella sp. | reverse complement strand
CGACGAATACAACCTGGACCCAAGCAGTGGGGGCTTGAGACTCTATGACGCTCCTGCCCCAAGCCACTGGGCGTTTGAAGACTACAACCACAATGCCGATAAGATTTATCAATTTTTGCGTGAACAAAATGCCGGCGAACAGGTGGTGACATACCGATGCAACCGGGCCGTGTTGTTCAATTCGGCGCTCTTTCACGAAACCGACGTCGTGAACTTTGTCGACACCTATGTTGGGCGCCGTGTGAACATGACCTATTTGTTTGGTACTCAACTGATCGACTGACCTTTAAGCCAGACCTACTGACTCAATGGACGCCCTGTTTGTATCCACCGGCGTGGTGGCCTTGGCCGAGATCGGCGACAAAACACAGTTGCTGGCTTTTATTTTGGCGGCTCGTTTTAAAAAGCCTTTGCCCATTGTTTTGGGCATCTTGGTGGCCACGGTCATCAACCATGGCTTGGCAGGTGCTTTGGGGGCCTGGATCACTTCGGCCCTCAGCCCAGGGGTATTGCGTTGGGTGTTGGGTCTGTCGTTTATCGCCATGGCGGCCTGGACCCTGATACCCGACAAGATAGAGGAAGAAGAAACTCACATCGCCCAGCGCTGGGGGGTCTTTGGGGCGACTCTGGTGACTTTTTTCTTTGCCGAGATGGGCGACAAGACACAAATCGCGACCGTCGCCATGGCAGCGCACTACCTTGAGCCCGTGCTGGTGGTGGTGGGCACCACGCTGGGTATGCTGATCGCCGATGTGCCGGCTGTCTTTGTCGGCGACAAGCTGGCTGACAAAATTCCGATGCGCCTGGTGCACGGCTTGGCGGCTGCAGTGTTCGCTGCACTGGGCGTGGCGACCTTGCTGGGCGCTGGGGCTGAATGGGGTTTGTGAACTTACAGCAGCACAACGATCCAAACGCCCACTGCCCATAACAAGCTCAAACCCACGGCGGCGCTGCCCACATCTTTGGCCGCTTTGGACAACTCATGCGGCTCGAGCGAGATACGGTCGACCAGTTTTTCTATTGCCGTATTCAAAAGCTCAACGATCAGCACCAGAATCAGCGAGCCAATCAGCCACAAACGGCCCTGCCAGGTGGGCTCTAAAACCAGCGCCAAGGGCACCAACAACACACACAGCAAGACTTCGATGCGAAACGCCTCTTCCGAGCGCCAGGCAAACGCCAGTCCAGCCGCCGAATGTCGCAGGGGCTGGATCAGGCGTCGGTAGAGCAATGATTTGTGGAAAGTTTCATTCGTCATCAGGCCAGTCCTCATGGGTGCCTTGCGTGGTTTACGCAACAGGCATAACCATAACAGTTATGCCGACGGTACGCGATTTTTGGGCGTGCAAAAAGGCCAGGTGAACAACACCCCCAGGGCCGCCCCAGCCAGAGTTGCCGTCCAGGTGTGGTCATCGAGTGCCACCCGCGCAAACATCGTCGCCAAGGTCATGGGGACGAGTAACCAGAGCCACTTGAGCGAATAACGGCGTGCTACAAACGCTGCGCCTGAGCTAGACAGTGAGCTGTGCCCTGACGGAAAGTTATATCGGCTCTCGGGGTCTTTGGGTCTTTGGCCCAGCCTGACCCCCCCGACCTCCAGGTCATTCAAGGCCCGCTTCAAGCCGTGGGTGGCCGATGTGCCCACCACTGCCACCCAGACCAATGAAATACCCCCCGCCAGGTCGCGGGTGATCAGGGGCAGGGCGACTTGCAGGCCCGTGTTCAAAAACCGCCCCTGGTTCTCCACCCATAACACCCACGGTGCCGGGGGCTGGTCTTGAAACCGGGGCACAGGCGGGGCGGGGTTGAGCATGGCAGCCACCAACACCAGGCTGGACACGGTCATCACCCCGTCCCAACGCCGGGACAGCGGGGCGAGCGCAGTCTTGATTTTCAACTTAAGGGACATTCGTGCTCCTGCTGCGGCTGGCATTGAACACATCGAGCGGCGCTTGATATGGCCCGCCCGACAAGGCCAGCAAACCCATGACGGTATGAAACACATGCCCTTGGCCAACGCCGGTCATGCCTTTGAGGCGGCTGGTGTCCAGAGCGAACTCGCGGCGCAAGGCATCCGAGAACCACAGCATCATGGGAATGTCGATCTGCTCTTTAGGGGCCATCATCCGCGGGGTACCGTGCAAGTACAGCCCCGACTCGCCCAGCGATTCGCCGTGGTCGGCCACATACAACCAGGCCGAGCTGGCGTCGATTTGGCGCAGCAACTCGGCCAGTCGGGCCAGCACATGGTCGGTGTACAAAATCGAATTGTCGTAGGCGTTATTGAGCGACGCTTGATCGCAGTCTTGCAAGATGACGCTGCGACAGACGGGTTTGAAGCGCTCGAATTGGGGCGGGTATTTTTCGTGGTACTTCGGTCCGTGACTGCCACTGAGGTGCAACACCACCAAAATGCGCTCGGAGCGCGACTGAGTCAACAGATCTTTCAAGCCATACAACAAACCCTCGTCCAGGCGATCGGGTGGGCAGTCATTGGCCCGACAGTTTTTCTGGATGTCGCCCAGGGTCTCGAAACGCGCGACCTGGATCGGCGGGTGGCCTGAATTGGCGGTACGCCAAATGACCTCAACCCCTTGGCGTTGCAAATAGCTGGGCAGTGGCTCACCCATCGCGCTGCGCTCTGGCGCCTCGTTGCCGCGATGGGACAAAATGCAATTCAAAGCGGCGGTTGTATAGGAGGCACAAGCCTGCACGCCAGCCAGAGACACCGCCCCCACCGCCTGGGTGTATTCGTTGGTGGGCCTGGCGTAACCCAGCGCGCTGTGGCGGTCGGCGCGCGCCGATTCGCCGATGACCAGCACCACCACACGAGGCCGCCTCGACCCAGGGGCCGGGGTGGCGTCGGGCAAGGGGCTAAACGTCATGCTGTCGTGAGCAGCCTGCTGCCAATGTCGGGCCGAGTTGATCACATAGGACCAGGGCAACAACCTCGACCCCACTTCACCGGCGTGTTGGTCGATCCACAACCAGGTGAAGGCCAGGGCATACAACAAAGCGCCACCTGTCAAGGGCAAAGCCAAAGCCCCAACACATTTTTGCCACCAAGGAACGCTGCGGATCGGCCACCACCCCACCAAGGCCGAGGGAATGCCGCCCCAGAGCAGCAAATCGAGGGCCAGTTTCGGGTGCAGCAACTGCATCGCTTCGTCCGGGTTGGTGTTCCAGACATTGCTGAGCATGGACTTGTCCAACACCACTGAGTATTGCTGCATGAAATACAGCGCGAATGCGTTACAAAAAAAAGTCAGGATCAGGCCCAGCTTCAACAGTCGGTTGGAGACCAGGGCCAAGCCTGAAAAAAACACCAGGCTCAGCAGGGTCGGGATCAAGGCCACCGCCAAAGCCGTGGTCCAGGCTTGCGACTGGGCGAAATCGAGGTGCTGCCCCAAGTAGCCCCAAAGCGGGCCATGAAACCAGATCGAGTTCAACACCGCCGCCCCCAAAACAATCGCCATGGGGTGGCTGAGGGCACGGGGCATCATGGACACAAGCAAAATATTAAAGTGTTTGCAATGTATCACAGGCCTTTCTTATGCTTTGACTGGCTTGGCTTGTTGTTGGGCGGGAAGCGGCAAGCCAAATCGCAAAGCGCGTCAATCGATGGGTGGGCGACCTCATAGATGGCACAAACCCCTTGTGCTTTGCGCTTGACCAGACCCGGAACGGCCATTTGCGCCAAGTGCCTAGACACATTGGGCACCGAGGACTCGCAAGCTTCGGCCAGTTCACCCACTTTCATGGGACGGACCCGCAAGTGCTGCAATATTTTCAGTCTTCTGGGCTCGGACAAGGCACCAAAAAAACGGGCAATGTCGCTCAGCTTGGTTTCGTCCAGGTTTTGCATGGTGGACCTCGGTTAATATACGGATAGGGGTATTTGACAAGACCCCAGTTTTTATGTATTATTGCACACATAAGCAACAAACAATATATAAATTGATCATGGTTAAGCAAAAAATCATCCGCTCGCTGTGGCCCATGACGCTGGCGCTATCCTT
>CAYMJT010000173.1:0-4109 GCA_964390775.1 uncultured Bordetella sp. | reverse complement strand
AGTTGCGCAGCACGGTGGTGTTTGGCGGCATGGACATGAAGCCGCAGACCGCCGAACTCAAAAGAGGGGTCGAGGTGCTGGTTGCGACCCCGGGGCGATTGCTCGACCACATCGAGGCCCGCAATGTGGTCCTCAACCAGGTCGAGTATGTGGTGCTCGATGAGGCCGATCGCATGCTCGACATCGGTTTTTTGCCCGATTTGCAGCGCATCCTCAGCCATTTGCCCAAACAGCGCACCACCTTGCTGTTCTCGGCGACTTTTTCACCCGAAATTCGGCGCCTGGCCAACAGCTATTTGCAAAATCCGATCACCATCGAGGTCGCGCGTCCCAACGAAACCGCCGCCACCGTCACCCAACGATTCATTAGTGTGGCTGAAGATGACAAACGCCGCGCCCTGCTTCAATTGCTCAAGGACAACAGCGTCAGTCAGGCCTTTGTCTTTGTCAACAGCAAGCTCGGTTGTGCCCGACTGGCTCGCGCCCTTGAGCGCGACGGTCTAAAGACCTCGGCCCTGCATGGTGACAAAAGCCAGGATGAGCGGCTCAAATCGCTCGACGCCTTCAAGCGCGGCGAAGTTCAATTGTTGGTCTGTACCGACGTGGCTGCACGCGGACTCGACATCAAAGATGTGCCTGCGGTGTTCAACTACGACATCCCATTTAATGCCGAAGACTATGTGCACCGCATAGGCCGCACCGGCCGTGCCGGGGCCAGCGGTTTGGCCGTCAGCTTTGTCACCGCGTCCGACCAACGCCTGTTGGGCGATGTCGAGAAACTGATCAAGAAAAAAGCCGAACTCGAACCGATTGAATTTGACGATGAACGGCCTCGCGGTCGCATCAATACGGGCCGTCGTCATTGGGGCGAAGACGACCCCCGTGATGTCCTCGATGCGCCGCGTCGTGAGTCACGACCCAGAGCACCTGCGCGAGTAGCTCCGCTGGATCCGTTCTTCACCCAGCCCTATGTGGCCCCCGAAGTCACGGCCATGGCGACACCCGAACCAGTCATGCCTGCGCGTGTGTCAGGCAATATCAAGCCCAAGAAAAAAGTCGCCGCGCTCTTTAAGTAACCCGCGCCACGCCCCTGGCGGTTCAGTCGATCTTGACCTGATTGACGCGCACCACCTCGGCCCATTGCTGGGTTTGTTGCCGCACCGAATCGGTCCATTCTTGCGGCGATTGGGACAAGGCCAGGGTCATCATGCCTTTTTGCAGGCGCTCTTGCACGTCGCTGGCTTGCATCACTTTGCTGACCGCCGCAAACAGTTTGTCCTGAATCGGCCTGGGGGTAGCGGCCGGGGCGAACAGACCCTGCCAGGCATTGGTGCCCACGTTGGGATACCCCAACTCGGTCAGTGTGGGCACCTGCGGCAACTCGGCCAGCCGGGTTGTGGGCACAGCCGCAATGGCCTTGACCTTGCCGGCGCGCAAATGCTCGAGCACAGACGACATATTGATGAAGGACATCATGATCTCGTTGCCCAACAAGGCAGGAATGATGCCGGCCGCACCGTTTTTATAGGGCACATGCACCATTTGCAGGTTGGCCTTGGTGTTGAGCACGATGGTATCAAGGTGCGGGTACGAGCCCATGCCTGCCGAGCCATAGTTGAATTTGCGCGGATTGGCCCGCACCAGTTCGACAAACTCGTTGAAGGTGCTGGGCATTTGCGGCGAGACCGCCAGCACGTGCGGAATTTCCACCAAGCGGGTGATGCCCACCAGATCGCGCGAGGGTTTGACCGTGCCGATGGTGGTTTCATTGATCGCATTGGTCGTTACATTGCCCACAAACAGGGTATAGCCGTCAGGCGGCGATTTGATGGCCGCCTCGAGGGCGATATTGCCCGATGCACCGGGCCGGTTTTCGACCACCACCCCCTGGCCCAGTGCGTCGGCCAGCTTGATCGACAACAGTCGGGCAATGATGTCGGTGGCCCCGCCAGGCGCGTAGGGCACCAACAATTTAATCGGGCGATTGGGATACGCATCGGCGCCTTGAGCCCTGACCCACAAAGGGATGCTCAGTGCGGCTGCGCCCCCCAAAGCAGACTGCAGCAGGCGACGACGGGAATGGGTCTGAATCGGTTTCATGCAAAACTCCGGGTCCAGGGTTGAGTGGTAGGCCAGGGCAGTCCGTCAGGACAGCTTGTTGCCATGGAGCCCGTGTGAGGCATCTTTACAGGTGAAGAACACGCAGTCGGCGTCGGCGGTCGCGCCCGCCTTGTGATAGGCCTGAGCTGGGATATAGATCAACCCCCCCGGGCCGACGGTGCGGGTCTGCTGGTCGATGGTGAATTCCAGGTGACCTTCCAAAATATAGATCCACTGTTCGTTGGGGTGGTTGTGCAAATCGGCGTGTTGGCCAGCGGGCGCGCGCATGACCGCCACAATCATGCGGTCGCCCTCGACGCAACCGCCAAAGACCGGGGAATAATCCGGTCCACCCATGATCTGGTTGACCTGTCCGAGGTCAAAAAAATGCTCGCCGTTTTGGGCCCGGTGGGCGCCGGGGGTGCGGGCGGTCAATGCAGGGGTGTTTTGGCTCATTGGGGTCTCCTATCAATCGGCAGTGGCTTTGGCATCCCGGGCCACTTTGCCCCATTTTTGGGACTCGCTGGCCAGAAATTGCCCGAACTCTTCGGGTGTTTTGCTCTGGGCGGGAAACACCCCGCCCGCAGCCAGGCGCTCGCGCACTTCGGGCATATCGAGCACGGTGTTGATGGCGCGGTGCAACTTTTGAATGATTTCTTTCGGGGTTTTGGCGGGCACCAGCATGCCTTGCCATGATCCTGTGACCAACTCGGGATAGCCCAACTCGGCCATGGTCGGCACATCGGGCAGTGCGGCCATGCGTTGTGCGCTGGTCACCGCCAGGGCATGCATGCGACCGCCCGTGACGAAGTTCTTGACCGAAGGCATGGTGTTGAACATCAACTGCGTTTCGCCGCCCATCAGACCCATGGCGGCTGGGCCGCCACCGCCTTTGTAGGGGACATGCACCATTGACACCCCGGCGCTGCGCATCAAGATCTCCATCTCCAAGCGGTTCAGACTGCCGCTGCCGGGTGTGGCGAAATTGAATTTGGACGGGCTGGCTTTGAGTTTGGTCAGCGCATCGGTCAGGTTGCGCGGCCCCCAGTTGGTATTGACCACCAGGGCGCTGGGTACGTCGGCGATCAAGGTGATGGGCGCAAAATCTTGCAGCGGTTTGACACTGAGGCCAGAGAAAATGGCGGGGTTGATCGCCAAGGTGCCGATATTGCCCAGATACAGGGTGTAGCCGTCGGGTGCGGCACGGGCGGCCGCCTCCATGCCGATATTGCCGGCGGCCCCTGTTTTGTTCTCGATGAAGACTTGTTGGTTGAGTTCTTCCCCCAGTTTCTGGGTCAGGATGCGGCCCACAAAATCGGATGCGCCACCGGGGGCAAAGGGGATGATGATGCGCACCGGTTTGTTGGGGTAACCATCGGCCGGATTGGCCGCAGCCGCGAGGGGCCCGAGACCCCAAGCCAGCAGTCCCGCGACCACCAGACCATACCAAGAACGAAGCATAGTACCCCCTTTCAATAAATGTCGTCTTCGGGAGCCAAAGGCAGTTTGACCGGTCGCCGGGTGCGGGCCGATAAATCAAAGGCCTTGGTCAGCATCAGATTGCGGTGTGCTTCCTTGGCCGTCGCCGCTTGGGTCGGCAGACCCAGCGAGACCCGATTTAGCCATGAGTCGGTTTCTTCACGCATCGGGCCGCGCAATTCGCCCAAAGCCATATCACCCGGCGGATAGCTGCCCAGGAAATCAACCCGGCGCGATTGATCAGGTGCGTAACCTTCGCCTTGCGATAGGCTGGTGGCCAACACAATGTCGCGGTGCGTGTCGTCAATGGTCAGCACGCCATCGGTTCCCACAATGCCCACATCCAGGCTGTAGACCGCGCCCGGCCAGACCACCGGCAAGGCCCAGGAAATGGTGGACTGATAGATCGAGCCATCGCTGAACGTGATCATGCCGGTGGTGGCGTCGATGCCCTTCCACTCGGGACCCAGGGCTTTGTCAATCGCGCGGGCATACACCTCGACCGGTGTTTTGGCCTCCATCATCCACAT
>CAYMJT010000172.1:3898-4144 GCA_964390775.1 uncultured Bordetella sp. | reverse complement strand
CCAAGGGCGAGCGCTTGAGCCTTGATTTATAGGCCACCGCAGGCCGAAGGAGCAGATCGATGAAATCGCATTTCGAGCATGTACTGGACATGAAATGGGGGGATCTGGATCGGCGGATATTTTCTGACGCCCAAATCTTCGAGTTGGAACTCGAACGCATCTTTGCCCGTTGCTGGCTGTTGCTGGGGCATGAGTCGATGTTGCCCAAGCCGAACGATTTTTTCACGACCTATATGGGCCGCGACC
>CAYMJT010000172.1:3622-3888 GCA_964390775.1 uncultured Bordetella sp. | reverse complement strand
GCGGTGCAGTGGCCGTGGCCGAGGGCGAGCGTGCTTTTACCGTGCATTTGGCCCGCGCTGGTTGCGACATCGAAGTGGGCGTGGGTACCAGCATTCTGGATGCGCTCGAGATGGCCGGGGTGATCGTGCCCTCGGTGTGCCGCGAAGGCCATTGCGGCTCTTGCGAGTGCATGGTGCTCGAGGGCGAGGTCGATCACCGCGACCAGATTCTGAGTGAGCAAGAGCAGGCGGCGAACAAAAGCCTGATGATTTGCGTCTCGCGCGCC
>CAYMJT010000172.1:2939-3612 GCA_964390775.1 uncultured Bordetella sp. | reverse complement strand
CTTTGCCCGTTGCTGGCTGTTGCTGGGACACGAGTCGATGTTGCCCAAGCCGAACGACTTTTTCACGACCTATATGGGCCGCGACCCGGTCATCGTGACCCGGCGTGCCGACGGCACCATAGGCTGCTTTTTGAACATGTGCCGGCATCGGGGCAATCGGGTCTGCCGCGCCGATTCGGGCAATGCGCGTGCCTTCAGTTGCCCTTTTCACGGTTGGACTTTTGGCAACGACGGGCGTTTGAGCAATGTGCCCGGCTATAAAGAAATTTATCTGGAAAAGCTCGACCTCGACGCCCACGGTCTGGTGCCGGTGGCCAAAATCGACAGCTACAAGGGTCTGCTGTTTGCCACCTTTGATCAAAACGCGCCCCCACTGCTCGAGTTTTTGGGCGATATGGCCTGGTACCTGGACATGATTCTCGATCGGCGCGAAGGCGGGATCGAGTTTTTGCCGGGCGCGCACAAATGGCTGGTCCACACCAACTGGAAATTTCCGGTCGACAACTTTATTGGCGACAGCTACCACGGCCCCGTCAGTCACAAATCGGCCTGGATGTCTGGCTTTGAGGGCATGCCACGGCGCAAAAGCGGCTATGGCTACGAAGGCTTTCAGGTCAACCCGGGGGGTGGACACGGCTTTGGCGTGCGCTGGGCCGAGAACCGGGAACAGGTG
>CAYMJT010000172.1:2489-2929 GCA_964390775.1 uncultured Bordetella sp. | reverse complement strand
AGATGGCATTGCCCGAGTTCCTGGACTACGAAAAGAGCCGCCTGGATGAGTCCATTGCCCGCCTGGGCAATTTGCGCGGACTGTACTTCTCGCCCATGCACGCCTCGATCTTTCCCAATGTGTCGCTGCTGTGGCAGGGCGGGGCGATTCGAGTGTGGCACCCCAAGGGCCCCAAACTCACCGAGGCCTGGGGTTGGTGCTTTGTCGACAAGGCCGCACCCGCAGAATACAAACGCGAAAAAGCCTTGCACATGTTGCAACGCCACGGCACCAGTGGCACCTGGGAAGCCGACGATGTGGACAACTGGGTGCAGTGCCACTCGGCCAGTGAGGGCTATGTGGCGCGTCGCTACCCGCAGAATCTCGAGATGGGGCTGGGTGACGAGATCGACAACCCGGCTTCGATCCACCCCGATATTCGGGGGCGCTTGGGTAAGTTC
>CAYMJT010000172.1:1752-2479 GCA_964390775.1 uncultured Bordetella sp. | reverse complement strand
ACGAGCGGCCTGTGGCGGTGCCCGATATGACGCGCCGCGAATGTCAAAAGGAGTCGGCATGAGTGAGCGCCCGGTGCAAGACATGGACCTGTGGTTTCGGGTTCAGGCCTTTTTAATGCACGAAGCCCGTTTGCAGGACGATCACCAGCTGACCGAGTGGCTGGCTCTGTTCAGCGACGATTTGCGCTATTGGATGCCGGTGGTAACCAACCGCATCGGACGCGATATTGGCAAAGAGATCAGTGCCTTTGGCGAGGTGGCCCACTTTGACGACGACAAGACCAGTCTGAGTAACCGGGTCAAGCGCTTGCAGACGGGCATGGCCTGGGCCGAAACGCCCCCCTCGCGCACCCGCCACATGGTGAGCAATGTGGAAGTCATGCAGGTGGGGGACGACGGGGTATTGCAGGTGCGCAGCAATTTTTTGCTCTATCGCTCGCACCTCGAGTACGACTTTGAGATCTTCAGCGGCTATCGTTTAGACCATCTGCGGCCACACGAGCAGTCGTGGTTGATCTGTCGGCGTGACATCATCCTCGATCAGGCGGTGGTGACGCAAAAAAACCTGGGCATTTTCTTTTGACATGAACGCAATGCACACGCTTTCCCGATTGCGCACGGCCTCATTACAGGGCCGGGTGGCGGTGGTCACGGGCGCGGCCATGGGCATCGGCAGCGCCATTGCGCGCGAGTTGGCGGGCCTGGGGGCCCGGGTGGCGGTGGTCGA
>CAYMJT010000172.1:928-1742 GCA_964390775.1 uncultured Bordetella sp. | reverse complement strand
TCAGTGCCCAAGGCGCGGCGCAGATGGCGCAAAGCCTGCAGCAAGCGGGTGCGCAGGCCATGGATTTGGCTTGTGACATCAGCCAGCAAGAACAAGTCGAGCGCAGTGCACAAGCGGTATGCGAGGCCTGGGGTGGCATTGACGTGCTGGTCAATTGTGCGGGTGTCGCCTCCAAACCGGGGCAGCCCTATACCCAGTGCGATGCCGATTCGTGGCGTCGGACCCTGGACATCAACCTGATGGGCGCGGTGCACTGGTGTGCAGCCGCCCGTGCGTCCCTGCTGGCTTCCAGGGCGGGCCGCATCATCAATATTTCTTCCATCACTGGGGTCATGTCCTTGCCGTATATGCCGGCCTATAGCGTGTCCAAGGCGGCGCTCATTTCACTGAGCAAAGTGCTGGCACGCGACCTGGCCAGCGATGGCGTCACTGTCAACGCGGTCTGCCCGGGCTATATCCGCACCCCCATGTGGGGCGATCTGGTGCAGCGCGAGCGCAGCGCCGATGAGGCGGGTGATGTATTCGATCAGCGGGTGCGCACCCATGTGCCCATGCAAAAACCGCAAACCGTCGAAGATATTGCCGCCTGCGTCGGCTTTTTGGCGACCGATCTGGCCTGCCATATCACTGGTCAAGTGATCGGTGTCGATGGTGGGGTGACCATTTGATGGCGATCAGAACATGAAAAAAGTCAAAAACATCCTCTTCATCATGTGCGATCAGCTGCGTGCCGATTATTTGTCGTGCTACGGGCATCGCACCCTGCAAACACCGAACATCGACGAGATTGCGCGTCGTGGTGTGCGTTTTAACC
>CAYMJT010000172.1:0-918 GCA_964390775.1 uncultured Bordetella sp. | reverse complement strand
ATGTGTTCTCGCACGGCGCCACCTGGAATTTCATTCCCTTGCCCCTGGGTGAGCAGACCCTGGGTGACCATTTGCGCCAAAGCGGCATGCGGGTGGCGGTGGTGGGCAAAACCCATATGTACGCCGACCGCGACGGCTTGAGCCGTTATGCCTTGCCCCCCGATGGGCCGCAGGGCCGCTATGCCGCCGAGGCGGGTTTTGAGCCCTACGAGCGCGATGACGGCATACACCCCGACACCAAGGTCGACCCCAAACTGCCCTACAACGAGTACTTGCGCAGTCACGGCATGGGCGGCGACAACCCCTGGCACACCTGGGCCAATGCGGGCGAAGACGAAAACGGACAAATCGCCAGTGGTTGGTATTTCCGCAACGCCCACTTGCCGACCCGGGCCCCGGACGAGCACAGCGAGACCGCCTATATGACCCAACGGGCCATGGACTTCATGCGCGAGCAAGGCGATCAACCCTGGCTCTTGCACCTGTCCTATATCAAACCGCATTGGCCGTATATTGTTCAGGCCCCCTACCACCAGATGTACGGGCGCGAGGACATTCAGGCCCCGATCCGCGCCGAGCACGAGCGCCACGACGATCACCCGGTGTATGCGGGCTTTCGCCGTCATCCCGAGGGCGTGGCGTTCTCGCGCGATGCCGATCGGCTGAATGTGATCCCGGCCTATATGGGTCTGGTCAAGCAAGTCGACGACCACCTGGGGCGTTTGTTTGCTTTTATGAAGCAGCGCGGCCTGTGGGAAGACACCCTGATCGTGCTGACCGCCGATCACAGCGACTATTTGGGTGATCATTGGCTAGGCGAAAAAGAGTTCATGTTTGAGCAGGGCGTGCGCATCCCGATGATCGTCGCCGACCCGTCGGCCCCGCAAACCCACGGCAGCGTCAGTCAGGCCCTGGTCG
>CAYMJT010000171.1:0-4236 GCA_964390775.1 uncultured Bordetella sp. | reverse complement strand
GACAGCCGTCGTGGTGAAATTGGTAGACACGCTATCTTGAGGGGGTAGTGGCGAAAGCTGTGCGAGTTCGAGTCTCGCCGACGGCACCATCATTGTTTGATCAGGCGCACCGCCAACAATTCACCACGTTGCGTGCCATTGAACGTCGTCCCCCCATCCAAAAAATGCACCGACCAAGCCCGGTTGGTGTCGCCCGAGTAAGGGGTGGTCGACCAATAAGCCATATTCGGTGTGTTCGGAAAAGCCGCGGCATCCAAAGCCGGGGCATGACATCCCCGGTCGGTCAAACTCAGCAATTCGCGTCGGTTGGGCAAGCGCCAAAAACCGATGGCCGACTGGGCTTGCGACAGCGCCATGGAGTGTGTCCATGTGGATACAGTACCGGTACACGCATCTCCTATCAACACTTGACCCAGGCTGCATCGGGCCCAGACCAAACCGGTTTGTTGGTCGGTGACTTGATGACCGTTGATGGTGAATCGGCTGGCGGTGGGTGCGCTGGGACAGCTGGCCGATGCCAGCAGGCATTGAAAAATGAGCCATTGAGCGGCGAGGGCTTTCTTCATGGTGATCTCTCGGTAGAGGACTTCAGTTTCACAGGGGGGTGGACGGGGTACCGCGCACCAAGCGAATGGCCTGCTGGGTCGAACGCAGGCCAGTACTGATGACCCCGGTATTGAATTGCACCCACCAGGCTTGACTGTCTTCAGTCGCCAAGGGCGTCGAAGTCAGGTAAGGCCTGGCGATATATGTGTTCGGAAACCAACTTGTTTGCGTGGTGGGAGCGCTCGAGAAAGAACGACTCAAATCCACCAGCGATTCCATCTCTCGCGCCGTGGGTAAACGCCAATCATTGAAGCCGCACAGCGTCGTGCTGTTGACCTGGTTCAGATAGCCCACCGAGTTGCTTGGACTGTTGATTTCAGACAGGCTGGGGTACTGAAAATTATCTTTTTGCGGGCTGCTGCTATCGGTGTAATGGGTGACCAATGTAGTGCCTGAGCGCGGCCCTGTATTGGGCTTACCCTCCCAGATCAAGCCAGTCACATTGTCTTTGACGCAATCGGTTAACTCGTAACTGCCACCAGCGACTTTGCCCACCTTGCTGTAAGAGAGCGTGTTTTGCCCCATGAGCCAACCGTCTTGCTGCAAGGCAAACTGGATCACGCTCAGGTTGGTGCACGTGACCAACTGACTGCTGCTGGGGCCATAACATCGGTTGATTCCAGTGTGTGGCAGATTCAACTCGGGGCGAGGGCCTTGAATGCGCAAGGTCCAAACCGCACTTTTGGTCGCTTGCGCGCCATCAGCGCGCACTGCGGTGGCTTGTAAATTTTGCGTCCCCAGGCTCAAAGCCGGACTGGTGAATGTCCAGCCTGTGCGGGCAGCGTTCAAGAGCGCCACGCCCAATGGGGTGCTACCGCTAAACACCTGCACCGTTGCGCCAGTAGGCAGGGCTGCGCTGACCGTGCCCATCAAATAGGGCGTGGTGTCGGTGGTGCTGCTGCCGTTGCTCAAGCCTTCGGCGGGGTTGGCATCGTTGTTGACCACACCCGTGATGGTCGTGGTGACGTCTTCATTACACGCCCACAAAACCAACATCAGGGCGGTGCATACCCCCCTTCTGCCCCATCGTCTCATTTTCATTGTGTCTCCTTAGCGGACTTGTGCGTTTTTGTCAGAACATAATAGGTGCCGCCCCCAATGGCGACGCCAAAGAACCAGCCAAAAGTACCCCACCATGCGGGTAACAGCGTGGTGAAGTTGGGCAGAATCGTCGAAAAAACAGCCCCAACGGCAGTGGCGATCACGGCATTCACATTCCAACCCCCCTGATATTGGTAAGGCCCTTCCAATTGATACAAGGCATCGACATCGATCTTTCCCCGAGCGACCCAGTAGTAATCGACCAAGATGATGCCCAACAAGGGACCCATGGTGGCGCCAATGGCGTTGACAAATTGCGCCGCATTGCCTTCCCATGGCGCTATCGGGTACAGCACCAGTGCAATCAGCGCGGCGATCAAACCCCCGCGCTTGAAGCCGATATGACGTGGAAACACGTTGGAAATATCAAACGCGGCCGAAACAAAATTGGCCACCACATTGATGCCCAAGGTCGCTACGGCAAAGGTCACGGCGGCCAGCAAGGCCAGGAACCAACTGTCGAACTTGGCCGATATCTGTTCGGGATGCAGCAACACCTCGGCGTAAACCTGATAAGCGGCCAAGGTGGTGACACCAGCCACAAAGGAGAAGGCCATCAGGTTGATCGGCAGCCCCCACAAATTGCCCCGGGTGACAGCCTGACGGTTTTTGGCATAGCGAGAGAAGTCGCAGAAATTCAGATACAGGGCGGCGAAATACGTGACCCAAGTCGCGCCGACCGCTAACAAGGCCCCAAACGAACCCGGCTCGCCGCTGACCCCGGTGTCTTTCGTCTTGTCCATCAGCACTTCCATCGGAATGCTGTGCTCGAAAGAGAAACCGCCGGCCTTGATCACCAGCCCTATGGCCAGCACCAGCATACCCACCCAAACAGCCGGGCCCGCCCAGTCTTGGAACTTGCGCACCGTCTCCATGCCGCGCTGGATGATCAGCAGCTGCAGGCCCCAGATCAACACATAGCAGATCACTTCCAGCGATGAATGCCCCAGCATGTGCGAGTTCTGATGAAACTGCAGCATCGACTCCTCGCGCACCAGCAAGGCCACCACTGCACCAGAGGCGGCTGAAGTTTGTGCGCCGTACCAAAAAATGGCCACCAAGGCGCGGACCAGCGCGGGCAGATTGGCCCCCCAAACCCCAAACGACGCTCGCGCCAGCACCGGATAGGGCACGCCGGTTTTTTCACCAGCCCAACCCATCAAATTCATCAACCCAAAGATGACCAGCGAACCCAGACCGATGGCCCATAAAAAGGATGAAAAGCTGCCACACAACAGAAACAAACTGGCGGCCAGGTAATAGCCCCAAAGGCTATGGACATCAGAGGTCCAGACATTGAAGATGCTGAAGGTGCCCCAGGTGCGCTCTTTGACGGGAGCCAAGTCCTCGTTGTACAACTGCGGGGCGGGCGCAGGGTGCTGGGACAGTTGGGGTGTATCCATGTCAGGGTCTTTCCGTGCGTTGCTCAGACCCCATACAAGATAATAAATAATACAAAATAGTTTATCAGTAATTTCCCTAGTTAACCAAAGAAATCATTTTATTTCGTCGCTGCCATCACCCGATTGCAGTGGGGATGCCCCTCAAAGTGCGTTGGCACTCAGGCCTTTACGCCCGCCCGATGCCCCTCGGTCGTCATCGGGCCTCGAGGTGGCCAACTGCAGTACCTCCCCGTATCCCGAGGCGATCTCCATCTGTGGCCACCAACTTTTGAGCAGGGCATGCGCACGAGGCAGATTCCAGCACGGTGTGTTGACAAACAAATGGTGCTCCAGGTGGTAATTCACCCAATAGGGGGCTACGGTGATGCGCGCCAACCAGTTCGCTCGCGTGGTTCGGGTATTGCGCAAGGGGTCATCGGCCATGCCCACCACGGCATGTTCGGCGATGTTGCGCAATCGGCTGACCAGTTGATAGCCGGTCAACAAAGGCCAAAGCCACAGGGTCAAATACAACCAGCCATGCCCCAGGGCTATCAACAGGCCCAACAACAGACCTTGACTGAGCACAAAAGGGGCCTCAAGCCGCCACAAGCGCAGGCAACGTACCTGCAAAGGGTCTTGCGGGTCGCCCAAGCCAGCCCGGATCTGCAGTAATTTGCGCTGTACCCCTGTCACGCCCAACACATCACGGGTGATCTTGCGTCGCAAACTGGCGCGACTGATGGGGAAGGGCGCTGACAACTCCAGGTCGGGGTCATTCGCCTGTTGCGTGTGTCGATGGTGCTGCAAGTGGTAGGGGCGGTACAAGTGCAAGTCGGCCCCCACTGGGGCCCCCAACAGATATTGCCCAACCCAGTCATTGAGCCGGCGGTTGGGGAACAACAAGCGATGGGCCGCGTCATGCATCAAAATGGCCAAACCCAGTTGTCGGCCTGAGATGACGACGAACGCCAGAACAAAGGTCAGTACGCTCGGCCAAACCATGAATACGGCCATCGCCAAAGCAACCGTGCCCCATGCATGACACACTACCGCCCAGCCTCGCCAACTCGATCGGACGCGCAAAACCGCCAACTGTTCGGCGCTTAGCCCATACGGGTCATCGGCTGGGGCATTTTCGGCGTTC
>CAYMJT010000170.1:1475-4242 GCA_964390775.1 uncultured Bordetella sp. | reverse complement strand
TCAAACTGCGAGGCGGTCCAGCTGGACAGACTGCCCATGTCGGCGACCCCGCTGACATGGCCGACGATGTTGCCGAACTGCCGCCGCGGCGTGCCCAACATACCCAAGCACCAACGCGGCTTGGTCATCATATTGGCGATGTTCTTCAGGGTCAGCTTGGGTGGGGCTGACAAGCCGTTTTTGATGTCCTTGTGTCGCTGTCCCAGTATTTGCAGGTCCAGCGTCAACACCAGGGCACCGCAATTCGCCGCCTTGGCGCGGTCGATCAGGCGCTCGATGAAGCCACGGTCTTTCATCACATAGAGCTGAAACCAAAAGCCCTCGCCAGCGTGTTGTGCCACATCTTCGATGGAACAAATGCTCATGGTTGACAGGGTAAAGGGGATGCCAAAGGCCTTGGCTGCCCGCGCGGCCAGAATCTCGCCGTCGGCGTGTTGCATCCCTGTCAGCCCGGTGGGCGCGATGGCTACCGGCATGGCCACGGCTTGGCCCACCATGGTGCTGGCGGTGCTGCGACCTTCCATATTGACGGCCACACGCTGGCGCAATTTGATCTTGCCAAAGGCGCTCTCGTTGGCCCGATACGTACTCTCGGTATACGACCCGCTGTCGGCGTAGTCATAAAACATGCGAGGCACCCGTTTTTCAGCCAAAACGCGCAAGTCTTCAATGGTCGTGATCACACTCATATGGCACTGACTCCTTTGTCTGCCTCTATATTAACCCGCCCGTCACTTTGGGGCTGTCGCGGCGGCGGGCTTCGTTGCACAATTCGGTCATGAACATTGCCCACCTGCTGCAAAAATGGGCCCTGCTGGCCCCAGACTCGCCGGCCATTTATACAGGCGACACGCTGCACGCCAGCCATGCCCTGTGGGCGGCGCGGGCCGCCCGACTGGCCCAGCACCTGAGTGCGCAAGGTTTACAACCGGGCGATCGGGTGGTGCTGTTCATGCGCAACCACCCGCGTTACCTCGAGTTCTTATTGGGCATCTGGTGGGCGGGTCTGGTGGCGGTTCCAGTCAATGCCAAGTTGCACCTCAAAGAGTT
This sequence comes from uncultured Bordetella sp., assembly GCA_964390775.1. Classification (GTDB taxonomy): domain Bacteria; phylum Pseudomonadota; class Gammaproteobacteria; order Burkholderiales; family Burkholderiaceae_C; genus Limnohabitans. The sequence goes on along the minus strand of CAYMJT010000170.1, from coordinate 3,192 downwards.
GCAGTGGATCATCGACAACGCCCAGGCGCGCTGGGCTTTTGTCAGCGCCGAACTGGTGCCCGACCCAAAGGCCTTGAGTGGCCTGCAAGGCCACACCGAAGTCGACAGCGCCCAAGCCACCGACTGGCTTGAACAGGGGCTGACCCTGGTCCCACCCCAAGAGCGCCAAGCCGACGACACCGCCTGGCTGTTCTACACCAGTGGCACCACGGGTCGCCCCAAGGGGGTGATGATCACGCACCGCAATCTGCGTGCCATGGGCATGGGCTACTTTGTCGATGTGGACGCCATTTCGGTCCACGATGCGGCCGTCTATGCCGCCCCCATGTCGCACGGTGCGGGCATCTACGCCATTCCCCATCTCATGGCGGGGGCGCGCCATGTGGTGCCCAGCTCGGGCGGGTTTGATGCGGCCGAGTTGTATGACTTGGGCTTACAGATCGGCCCCATGTCCATGTTCGCTGCCCCCACCATCGTCAAGCGTCTGGTGGACGAGGCCCAAGCACGGGGTTTTGATGCCGACCGCTGCGCCCAGACCTTCAAGACCATCGTCTATGGCGGCGCACCCATGTACGCTGCCGACATCAAGCGGGCTTTGCGGGTCATGGGACAACGCTTTGTCCAGATCTATGGACAGGGCGAAACCCCTATGGTGGCCACGGTCCTGTCGCGCCAGCACTTGGGCGATCACAAGCACCCCCGTTACGAAGAACGACTGGCGTCGGTGGGCATCACCCAGACCCCGGTGCGGGTGCGGGTCGTGGGCGCCGACGGGGTCGACCTGCCGCTGGGCGAAATCGGCGAAGTGGTGGTTCGGGGTGACACCGTCATGGCGGGTTATTGGCAAAACCCCGAGGCCACGGCCACTGCGATCCGCGACGGCTGGCTCTGGACCGGCGACATGGGTTGTATGGATGCCGACGGTTTTTTAACCCTGAAAGACCGCAGCAAAGACCTGCTCATATCGGGTGGAACCAACATTTACCCGCGCGAAGTCGAAGAAGTCTTGCTCACCGCCCCCGGCGTGGCCGAAGTCAGTGTGGTCGGCGGCCCCGACCCCGAATGGGGCGAAGTGGTGGTGGCCTTTGTCGTGCCCCAAGCGGGGCAGGCCCTCAGCCTCGAAGGGCTGGATGCCCATTGCATTGAACACATCGCCCGCTTCAAGCGCCCCAAGCGCTATGTGTTCGTCGACCATTTGCCCAAAAACAATTACGGCAAGGTGCTCAAAACCGAACTGCGTGAACGACTGAACGCCGAAAGCCACAGGCCATGAGCGGACAAACACACCTCATCTTGCACACCACCGTTGGCAACGAGGCCGATGCCCAAACGCTGGCGCGTCTGGCCGTCGAACACCACCTGGCCGCTTGCGTGCACATCGAGGCCATCCAAAGCGTCTATCGCTGGCAAGGCCAGCTTCAGCAAGACCCCGAGTGGCGTTTGGCCTTCAAAACCACCCCACACCGATTACCCGACTTGCTGGCCCAACTCAAAGCGGCCCACCCCTACGAACTGCCCGCCTTCTACACCGTGCCCGCCACACCCGCCACCCCCGAGTGGGGTGCGTGGGTGGAGGGTCAATGCAGGCTGTGTTAGGGGGTAGCCCTCACATCAGCAGGTGCTCCCCCGCATTGTCGCCGCCCAAAATCACATAGTTGACCCGGCGTATGTCCATCAGTTTGGTGCCACCGCCGTACGATATCGAGCTCTGCACGTC
>CAYMJT010000170.1:0-1465 GCA_964390775.1 uncultured Bordetella sp. | reverse complement strand
TAGAATTAAAAGATTCCGAAATCAGGCAGAAGTATGCCCCTGATTGTGCGCAGATCATCCTGCCAGAGTCTTGAGATTTAATAACATATATGGTATACAATCATGCTTGCCTTGCACAAGGACGTGAGGTTAGACCTCGATGCGATTAAAAACGAATCAAAAGAGGTGTTCGCGAAGATCGCTGCATTGGTCCGACAACTCCAACAAGACCCGAACCTGGCAGAAAAATTGTTGGATCATGGTTACGGTGACGATGGGACTGAAGTAATTTCGGTCAGTAAGTGGTTGGACCTTTGGAAGCAAAACAAAGATATTTGGCGCCTGAAGGGCTGGGACTTGGAAGACATGGGCCTGAAGTACCGAATCATCTACTTATACCTGCGTCGTGAAGCACGATTTGTGATCATGGCCATTGTGAAGCGTGAGGAGATCGACTATGACGATGAAAACAACAGCATCCGCCAGCGTGTACTGGCTAGTGCCCGAAATACATATGGAATCTCTTAGGTCGCTGCCAAGCAATAACGACCTTACTTTTAGGGTATTTGATTTCAGTCGTGATGAAATACCGCACACAGGAAAGGCAGATGAGTTTTCGATAGAAGACTATCTGAGCGAAGGCGACAACCAAAATACCCTCAAGCAGGTTGATGCCCAAGGTGCTTGGATTGTAGAAAATTTTTATAAAGACGAAGTCACTTTGGCTTCACTTCGATTGAGGGCGGGTCTTTCGCAAAAAACTTTGGCAGAGCAGTGTGGTTGGAAACAGCCCACAATTGCCCGCTATGAAACTGGATCAACGATCCCTTCTGTGTTGGCAGCGAAAAAAATTGCGAAGGCGATCGGCATCAGTTTAGACGAGTTAGCGCTTGCCTTTGAGAACTCTAGTCATCGGGTTGCGCGATGAAGCAGACATCTCAACGATCAATACACGTCATTTGGTGTGATGATGTTCGGCATGAAATGGGTAATAAGCCGTCACTGATGGGGGTATACACCGATCAATTGGTCATGCCGATGTTGCCTGCATCAGTTCATCGTCTATGTGCATGCGTCCAGGTGGCGACCCCGATCGATAGACCGTTCAAAGATTTGGAGGTCCGGATCATGCGAAGCGATACATCTGAGCCTGTGGCAGTGTTGGCCATACCACCCGACGAACTCGAAAAAAGCCATCGTCTGGTCTTTGAAAAGAACACGCAACTTCAAGTCGAGGATCAGATAAAAGCCATGGGTTTGACTTTCATGGTCGTGATGGGGCCTTTGGAACTGTCGGAAGACACAAAATGGTTGAAGGTCGTCGCTAATTCAGGTGATGAATGGATGGAGTCTTTTAAGCTCAAGATCTCATGCACACCAAGCGCGTCCATGCACCGTTCAGCCTAGACTCATGGGCCCGACCCCAAGGCGCTACATCAGCAGGTGCTCACCCGCGTTGTCGCCGCCCAAGATCACATAGTTGACG
>CAYMJT010000169.1:0-4312 GCA_964390775.1 uncultured Bordetella sp. | reverse complement strand
CCCAACGCATACAAGTGCCACTGGCTCGATTGAGCCCTAAATCCTGGAGGGATTAGTTGTCCTTCAGGTCGGGAAACAGGACGTCGATATAGCCAAAACGGCTGAAGTCCCGAATTCGCATTGGGTACAGCTTGCCCCACAGGTGGTCGCATTCGTGCTGCACCACGCGGGCATGAAAGCCCTCGACGGTCCGGTCGATGCCCTGCCCCTGTTCGTCAAAGCCCTGGTAACGCACCCGACGCGGGCGCGGCACGATGCCACGCATGCCAGGCACCGACAGGCAACCCTCCCAGCCCTCGTCCTCGCTTGGGTCCAGCACCGTGATGACCGGGTTGATCAGGACCGTTGGGGGAATGGGTTCGTACTGCGGGTAGCGGGGGTTGATCTGACCGCTGCCAAATATCACGACCTGCAGGTTCACACCAATCTGCGGTGCGGCTATGCCCGCCCCGTTGGCGGCCTTCATGGTGTCACGCAGGTCTTGCAACAAAGCGTGCAGTTCGGGCGTGTCGAAGGCGGTGACAGGGTCGCTGACTCGCAACAAGCGCTCGTCACCCATTTTGAGAATGGTTCGAATGGGCATGGTGCAAGTCATTTTAGGCCAGCCAAGGTGTATGCGCCCGCGAGGCCTTGCTGGGTATACTGCGTAGACAACCCCCCTAGGATCACGTCGTTGGAATCGCGATGGGGCCTATCGCCTTGCCAGAGGTGCGCCATGAAATTCGTCCAGACCCCAGACCAACTTGAAGCCTTGTTTGGTCCGCCGTCGGCGAATTCATTACGCAAGGAAACCGATCATTTGCATCCGGTATATCGGCGCTGGATCGAGGCCTCGGGCTTTGCGGTGCTGGCCACCAGCGGTCCAACTGGGCTGGACACCTCGCCACGCGGTGACCCGGTGCCACTGGTGCGCATTATCGACGAGCACACCCTGGTGTTGCCCGAGCGCAAAGGAAACAACCGCATCGATGGTTTGCGCAACATTCTGCACGACCCACGGGTGTCACTGATTTTTTTGATTCCCGGGGTGGACGAAACACTGCGCGTCAATGGCCGCGCCCAGATCAGCGTCGACCCCGAATTGCTGCACAGCCTGGCCGTGGACGGCAAGCCCCCAGCATGTGCGCTCTGGATCCGTGTCGAGCAGGTGTTTTTTCAGTGCGGCAAGTCGATGATGCGATCGGGCCTGTGGCAAGGCCGCGCAGACCATGCCCCCGTGGCGCCCAGTGCTGGCGAGATCTTTGCCGCTTTGTCCGACGGCGAGGTGGATGCAACTCAATACGATCGCGAAAAACCCCAACGCCTGCGGGACGGCATGTACTGAACGGTCTGAAAAGCGAAACGCCGCATCGAACTGGCCATGCGCGGACAAGGTGCATATGAAGGTATTGAAACCCACTATCATTGCAGCCATGACAGAAAAAAGCATCTTTTTGGGTGGCGGCTGCTTTTGGTGCGTCGAGGCCGTCTATGTGCGCATGAAGGGCATCACCGACGTCGAATCGGGCTATGCCAACGGCCACATTGAGCGCCCCACTTATGAGCAGGTCTGCACTGGCGAGACCGGACACGCCGAAGTGGTGCGCCTGAAATACGACCCGGCTCAGATCAGCCTGTCCGATATTTTGGAAGTCTTTTTTGCCGTACACGATCCGACCACTTTGAATCGGCAAGGCCATGATGTGGGACCCCAGTACCGCAGTGCGATTTATGCCGAACAAACCGATGAATTGGCGGCAGCCCGCGCTTATGTGCAAAAACTCGAAGAGAACCGCATCTTCAAGTCCCCCATCGTGACCGAGTTGGCCCCCTTGCAAAGCTATTGGCCCGCCGAGGCCTATCACCAGGACTATTTTGAGCAACACCCGAATCAAGGCTATTGCGCCTTTGTGGTGGCCCCCAAAGTCGCCAAATTCGAGCATCATTTCACCCGCCATCTGAAGCCCTCAACATGAAACCCAATCTGGCCGATTTACGCAAAAGCTATGAGCGGGCCGAATTGGACGAAAAGGCCTCTGACCCCAATCCTTTCGTTCAGTTCGATCGTTGGCTCCAAGAGGCGATTGCGGGCGAAATTCCCGAGCCCACGGCGATGACGCTGGCCACGGTAGGCCCCGACTTGCGCCCCAACTCGCGGGTGGTTTTGCTCAAGGGCTGCGACGAGCGCGGCCTGGTCTGGTACACCAATTACCTCAGCCGCAAGGGGCGCGATCTGGCGGGTAACCCTTATGCATCCTTGCAGTTTCATTGGGTCGAGCTGGAACGGGTGGTGCGCATCGAGGGTCGGGTTGAAAGAACCAGCGCCGAGGAAAGCGATGCCTATTACGCCAGCCGCCCACTCGATTCTCGCATCGGCGCCTGGGCCAGCCCGCAAAGCGAGGTCATCGCCGACCGCACGGTCTTGGTCAAAAACGCTGCGCTGTACGGGGCCAAATATTTAATGTCCCCGCCCCGGCCCGAGCATTGGGGTGGATATCGGCTGCTGCCTGAGCGTTGGGAGTTTTGGCAAGGCCGAAAAAGCCGTCTGCATGACAGACTGCGCTATGGCTGGCAGGACTCGGCCTGGGTGCGCCAGCGCCTGGCTCCATGAAACCCACGGTGGTGGTGTTGGCCGCCGGCCTGGGCGAACGCTTCAAGGCCTCGGGGGGCGCCACGGGTAAATTGCAAGCACCCTTGTGCGGCCGAGCCGTGTTGGAGCATGTGCTGGACGCGGTGCGCGCCAGTGGCTTGCCTTGGCAATTGGTCACTCCTGCCGACACGGCGCAGCACTCCGAACAGGGCATGGGGACCAGCATTGCCACCGGTGTAGCGGCCAGTCCAAACACCCAGGGTTGGCTGATTTTGCCTGGCGATCTGCCGCTGATCCAGGTGCCATCTTTGCTGGCCGTCGCGGCCGCACTTCCAGAACACCCCGTGGTGGTACCCCAATATGGCCAGGAATCGGGGCATCCGGTGGGCTTTGGGGCCCTCTGCGGCGCTGATTTGCGGGCCCTGCGCGGCGATCAGGGAGCGCGCCAGGTGGTGCAAAGACATGGCCCTGCGTATCACCTGGCGCTCGACGACATCGGCTGCGTCTGGGACGTGGATACCTTGCCCAGACTGCAACAAGCCGAAACCTGGTTGCTTCAGGGGCGGCCCTGATCGGGCACGCATTTTGACGAAAACCGGGGTTTCGGCTACATTAATAACCAATCGGTCATTTATTTTCTCCTTCATTCCCAAGCCTCGTGCCCGCCCTAGCCAGCCCCAACCATCGCCGTGAGCGTCGCAAGCAAGAGCGCCCAGGGGAGCTTTTGCAGGCGGCCTTGCAGCTGTTCGTCGAGAAAGGGTTTGCCGCCACCCGGGTCGAGGAAGTGGCGCTGCGCGCAGGGGTGTCCAAGGGCACCTTGTTTTTGTATTACGACAGCAAGGAAGACCTGTTCAAAGCCGTGATCCAAGCCCATTTGAGCGAACATTTCAGCGCCTGGGATCAGGAATACGAATTGTTTGAAGGCAGCACGCCCGACTTGTTGCGCTACGGCATCCAGTCTTGGTGGGAGCGCATCGGCAGCACTTTGGCCGGCGGCTTGACCAAATTGGTGTTGAGTGAGTCGCGCAATTTCCCCGAGGTGGCTGCTTATTACCGAGAGCAGGTGATGCGGCCTGGTCAGGCTTTGATGCAACGCATATTGCAGCGCGGCATCGATCGCGGCGAGTTTCAAGCCCTGGATGTTCAGGCCGCTAGCCTGAGTCTGATTTCAGCCATGGTGTTTTTGATGATGTGGCGGCACTCGATGGCCGGCTGCGCGCCAGGGCATGATTTTGACCCCAAGGTTTTTTTGAATACTCACCTGGAGACGGTGTTGCGCGGTTGGGCCAGCAATGCGCCAGGAGCAAAGGACAGGCATGAAAATCGTTAAATGGGGCTTGTGGCTGGTGCTGATCGTGGCCGTCTCGGCCTGGTTTGTTCATCGGCAACACTCTGCAGCGCCTGCGGCCACACCCGCCAACAGCACCGCCGCCCAGTCCGACCACATCGAAGTCGCCGCTGGCGATCTGGTGCTGCTGCAAGAGCAGACCCTTACCGAAGGGGTTTCAGTCTCGGGCAGCTTGCGCGCCGTGCAGTCGGCCTGGGTCAAGGCCCGGGTGGCGGGCGAACTACAAGATTTTCAGCTGCGCGAGGGTGATGCGGTCAAAGCAGGCCAAGTGATGGGGCGCATCGACCCCACCGAGTTTGAGCGCCGGCTGCGTCAGGCCCAGGAACAGGCCGAGGCGGCCAAAGGCCAAGTGGAGATTGCCAAAAAGCAATACGACAACAACGCAGCCTTGGTGG
>CAYMJT010000168.1:0-4337 GCA_964390775.1 uncultured Bordetella sp. | reverse complement strand
GGCCAATCACATGGACGATGCCTTGACGTTTGTGTAGAAAGGGAAAATAGGCGGCGGCACCAAAGGCAGCGATGTTGGCGTCCAGGGTCGTGACCTGTTCCTTGCTGATCGGGTCGGTGATGCCGTCATAACCCATGTCCCAGCCCGTGGTCGGGGTGTTGTGGTCGGCGGTGGCGACGATAGAGCTGACGCGCCAGACCTTGCGTCCAGCTTGCCGAATACCCTCAAAGGCTTGCGGGCTGGTGACTTCGTGCACCAGATGACGGTCGATGTACAGCACAGAGGTGCCGTCTTCTTCGGTATGGACGACGTGTTCGTCCCAGATTTTGTCGTACAGGGTGCGTGCCATGGCTGCGCTGGGGTTGAAGTTGGATAGAACCTGATATTTTAGGTCGGACTGAGCGACCTGTGGGTGGACTGGGGTGTGCCGCAGGTGACCGACTGATGCGGCCAAAGCCAGCCCAGGTGCACCCCGATCAAGCCGCTTCGATGTAATAGACCTCCACCTGGCCTTTGAGTTTGATCAGCAAAGGGTTGCCCTTACGGTCCAGGGTCTTGCCCGCAGGCACCTTGATCCAGCCCTCGCTCAGGCAGTACTCCTCAACGTCGTGACGCTCACGGCCATTGAATCTCACGCCTATGGCATGGCTGAGTACATCGGAGTGATAAAACCTGGAACGTGCGTCAATGCTGAGGTGGTCGGGCAATTCGGGACGCTGGGGGCTGTCTTGGCTCATGGTTCAGTGCTCGCGCTTGAGGGCAGGGAAAAGAATGACGTCACGAATGCTGGGGCTGTCGGTCAGTAGCATCATGAGGCGGTCGATCCCGATGCCACAACCGCCGGTAGGCGGCATACCGTATTCGAGGGCGCGCACAAAATCGTGGTCAAAGAACATGGCTTCGTCGTCGCCGTCGTCTTTGGCCGCCACTTGCGCATGAAAACGCTCGGCTTGATCTTCAGCGTCATTGAGCTCGGAAAAACCATTGCCGAACTCTCGGCCCGTGATATAGAGCTCAAAACGCTCGGTCACTTCGGGGCGCTGATCGTTGGCGCGCGCCAAGGGCGAGATCTCGGTGGGGTGTTCCATGATGAAGGTGGGTTGCCAGAGTTTGTCCTCCACCGATTCTTCAAAATACAGCACTTGCAAGGCAGCCAGACTGCGGGTCGATAACTTGTTTTTTTCCTCAGACAGGCCGAGTTTTTTCAGGGCTTGAATCAAGAACTGGGGATCGTCGACCCCAGGGCCAGCCTGAGTGTGGCGCACAATGGCTTCGCGGATGGTGAGACGCTCAAAGGGTTGCGACAAATCGACCGTTTTCCCGTCGTAAGTCAGTAACTGGGTGCCGACCGATTTTTGTGCGGCATCGCGAATCAGCGCTTCGGTAAACCCCATCAGATCCTGGTAGTTCCAATAGGCCGCATAAAACTCCATCATGGTGAATTCGGGATTGTGGCGCACCGAAATGCCTTCGTTGCGAAAGTTACGGTTGATTTCGAACACGCGCTCAAAGCCGCCGACGATCAAACGCTTGAGGTAGAGCTCGGGGGCAATGCGCAGAAACATCTCCTGATCCAAGGCATTGTGGTGGGTCACAAAAGGACGGGCATTGGCGCCCCCTGGAATGGGGTGCAGCATGGGAGTTTCTACTTCAAGAAAGCCGTGCTCAACCATGAATTCGCGAATGCCACTGACCGCCTTGCTGCGGGCGACAAAGCGCTTGCGGGTGGTTTCGTCGGTCATCAAATCGACATAACGCTGGCGGTATTTGATTTCCTGGTCGGCCACGCCATGGAACTTATCAGGCATGGGCCGCAAGCTCTTGGTCAGCAAACGCACCGAGGTGGCATGGATAGACAATTCACCTGTCCGGGTTTTAAACAGTTTGCCTTCCGTGCCCAGGATGTCGCCCAAGTCCCAGTGCTTGAAATCTTGGTAGACGTCTTCGCCAACGTCGTCGCGGGCGATGTAGATCTGGATGCGGCCAGTGGCATCGGACAGGGTCGCAAAACTGGCCTTGCCCATGACGCGCTTGAGCATCATGCGACCAGCCACCCGCACCGTGTGGCCTTCTTGCGCCAAGGCCTCTGCGCTTTTGTCGCCGTGCGCGTCGTGTAAGTCATGGGCGTGATGGGCGGGCTTGAAATCGTTGGGGAACGGCACGGCACCGCCAGCACGGTGGCGTTCACGAAGGGCTTTGAGCTTATCGCGGCGCTCGGCGATGAGTTGGTTTTCGTCGACCACGGGGGTCGCCGTTTCAATGCTGGGGGTTTTTTCAGACATAAGGCATGTATTGTAGGTCTGCCCGAGGGCGAACTCAGCCACCCCGGGTCATGATGCACAATGGCAGGAGTAAAGCGTTTTGCATGTCCAAGACCCGCCCCCTGACCCACGAGCCCGCTTTTGTGCTGCACCAGTACCCCTGGAGCGAGTCCAGCCTGATTCTGGAGGTCTTGACACGCCACCATGGTCGTCTGGCGGTCGCCGCCAAGGGGGTGAAGCGGCCGACTTCGAGTTTTCGACCTGTTTTGCTGCCGCTGCAGCCCCTGGCCCTGGGTTTGAGTAGCGAGGGGGAAATTCGCAGTCTGAAATCGGCCGAATGGTTGGGGGGGCATGTCATGCCCGTGGGCGATGCCCTGCTGGCCGGCTTTTACCTGAATGAATTGCTGTTGCGTCTGCTGGCGCGGGATGATCCGCACCCGGTCTTGTTTGACCACTTTCGGCAAGCCGTGTTGATGCTGGCGCAAGGCGGCGAAGCGGCGGTACACCCCGCTTTGCGGGCTTTTGAATTGCTGCTGTTGCGCGAGATTGGTCTGCTGCCCAGCCTGGAGACCCAAACGCTGAATCTGCAGCCCACCGATGCCGAACAGGCATATGAATTGGAACCCGAAGCAGGCTTGCGCATCGCCACGACCGCCGACGAACCACTTGCCAAACGTGCCGGGATCAGCGGCTCGAAATGGCTGGCCGTGCATGAAGCCCTGCACACCCCTCACGCATTTGCCGAGTTGGTTCGTCTGCTGGCCTCCTGGGGGGGCGAGGACCGCCATGCCTTACAGCAACAGCTGCGGGGTTTGATACATCACCACGGCGGGGCCGAGGTGATGAAAACTCGCCAATTGATGGTGGATTTGCAGAAACTGGGCGCGACCCCCGGTGATTGACGGGATAATGCGGGCATGACGGCATTAAGTGTGAATTTGAACAAGGTCGCGCTGGTGCGCAATACGCGTCATTTGGGCATCCCCAGTGTGACGAAAGCAGCAAGTTTGTGTTTGCTGGCAGGGGCGCAAGGCATTACCGTCCACCCTCGCCCCGATGGTCGCCACATTCGGCCCGAGGATGTGGCCGATTTGCACCATCTTTTGCGCGATTGGCCCAATCGAGAGTTCAATATTGAAGGCAACCCTTTTCACAATTTGATGGATTTTGTGCGACGCCACCGCCCGCATCAAGCCACCTTTGTCCCCGATGGCGAGGGTCAGTTCACCAGCGATCATGGTTGGGCATTGAAGGAGCAGGCTGAGAGCTTGCGACCTCTGATCGACGAGTGCCATCAATTGGGAGTACGGGTCAGTTTGTTCATGGATGCCGATGCCGACAGCATGGCGCTGGCCCGGGCCTGTGGTGCCGATCGGGTGGAGCTTTACACCGAGCCGTATGCACGGTCATATGGCCACCCTCGGCAGGCCGAAGTCTTGGCCCAATACGCACGGGCTGCCGCCAGCGCACAAGCACAAGGGTTGGGGGTGAACGCTGGCCATGACTTGAACCGTCAGAACTTACCCGATTTTTTGCAGATGGTACCCCTGGTGCTCGAAGTCTCGATCGGTCACGCTCTGATTTCAGATGCACTGGAAACGGGCTATGCGGCCGCCGTGCGCGCCTATCTTGATGCCTGCGCAAAGGCGACGCCATGATTTATGGCATCGGCACCGACATATGCGATGTGCGGCGCATTGCGGCGGTTTTGGAGCGTCACGGCGAGCGCTTCGCGGCCAAGGTATTGTGTCCGAACGAAATAGCGACCTGGCGTGCCCGCAGCGCGCGTTGGCCCGAGCGCGGGGTGCGCTATGTGGCCACCCGCTTTTCGGCCAAGGAAGCCTTGAGCAAAGCCCTTGGTCTGGGTATGCGCCTGCCCATGACTTGGTTGCGTTGCGAGGTGGGCCGCTTGCCCAGCGGTGAGCCTACACTGATTTTGCACGGCGAGTTGAAACAATGGTTCGAGGCCCGTGGACTGCGCGCCAAAGTGAGCCTAAGCGATGAAACCGACTACGCGGTGAGCTTCGTGGTGGTCGAGCAAACCTGGCCCCAATCGCCATCCGCCCCCCCTTGAAC
>CAYMJT010000167.1:0-4365 GCA_964390775.1 uncultured Bordetella sp. | reverse complement strand
TCCATGGAATATAAGAGCGAGCTGGCGGTTGTGAAAGCGCAAAACATCGACATCACCCGCTTCGAGGCTCAACTTGACGACTTCAAATCTGCCTTTGGTCGGAATTGGCGACTGGCCTCAGAGGGGTTTGAAGAGGCCGTCAAGCGCATCGACGAGGCCATCAAAGACCTGGAAAAAACCAAAGAGGCGCTGTACAAGTCGGCCAATAATCTGCGCCTGGCCAACAACAAGGCCGAAGATCTGACCATTCAAAGGCTGACCCGAGGCAACCCGACCATGGCGGCGAAGTTTGAACAACTTAACAACGAGCAAAGTCAGTGATGACTTTGTTCTTTCAAGACCGCGAACTCTGGCATGCTCAATGCTCGACTAGGGGGTAAAGAGTCCGGCCGCTTCCTTGATGCGCTGGCGCAACCACTGATGACCGGCATCATGCTGGCTACGCTCGTGCCAATAGGCCCCATAACGGATGCGCGGCAAGCGCAGTGGTGGCTCGAGGACTTGCAGTTTGTATTGCTGGGCAAAGGCACGAGCCTGAATGGAGGGCAAGGTCGCAATGATGTCGCTGCCCTCAAGCGTGGGCGGCACAATCATGAAGTTTTGCACCAAAAAAGAGCGGCTCAAGTGCCCGCCCACTTTGCTCACGGCCTCGTCGATGACGCGGATGGTAGTGGCGTGGTTAGTCCCTATGGTTCTGGCGTGTGGCAAATTCAAAAACTGCTCTAGCGTCAACTCGCCTCGTATCTCGGGGTGCTTGGCGCAGGCCAGACACACCAACCGGTCTTGATACAGGGGGATTGAACGTAGGCTGGGCTGTGGACGGGTCAACCAGGCAATGCGAAAGTCGAGTGCGCCGCTCTCTAGCATCTCGAACGCCCGATCAGGGTCAGGCGCCTGAAACTCAACCCGAACGCCTGGTGCGAGTGTGCGCAAGGTGCGAAACAAATGCGGCACCAGCATACGCTCGCCAAACTCAGGGGCCGTGAGCACAAAGGTGCGGTTCGAGTTGGCTGGGTCAAACCGTGAGCCCGAGCGCACCAGCCAGTCGTACTCGCTCACCATCTTCTGGATGTCGGGCTCTAACGCCAAAGCCCGGGGCGTTGCGCTTAGGCCTTGACCAGAACGCAACAGCAAGGGGTCAGAAAACAGTTCGCGCAAGCGGGCCAGCGCATGGCTGGTTGCCGGTTGGCTCAGGTTCAGGCGCATGGCGGCCTTGGAGACACTGCGCTCCTGGAGCAAAACCAGAAACGTGCGCATCAGGCGCATGGGATCAGTATCTGTTTTTTGAATAGATAACATTCATAGAAGTTTATAACAAAATCGATGCAGTTGCCTAGAATTTGATCGAAGACTGCGCTCCCAAACACCCAAGGAGACAATATGAAGTTAATCGTCAAACCTTTGATTTTCTGCTGGCTGCTGCTGTCGCTTTTCACGCAAAGCCTGAATGCGCAAACCAACTACCCAGAACGCCCCATACGCATGGTCGTCGCTTGGCCTGCTGGTGGCGGCACCGACTCGGTGGCGCGGATTGTGGCCCGATACCTGGGCGAACGACTGGGCCAGTCGGTGGTGGTAGAAAACCGCAGCGGGGCCAGTGGCATCATAGGCACCGAATTTGTCGCTCGAGCCGAACCCGATGGATACACCATTCAATACACCGTGGCAGATTCGCATTCGATCAACCCGCATGTTTTTCCCAATATTCGATTTGACGCCTTGGCTGATTTCACGCCAGTGGCCATGGTCGGCAGCATGCCCAATGCCCTGATCGTCAATCCCAAGGTATCGTCGCAAACCCTGAACGAGTTCATTCAGATAGCCCGCGAAAAGCCCAATCAACTGACCTACGGCTCTTGGGGTGTGGGCAGCGGAGGGCACATCCGCATGGAGAGCTTTAATATTTTTGCCAATATCAAGACCCTGCACGTGCCCTATCAGGGCTCGGCACAGGCCTTGCAGGCTGTGATTTCAGGTCAGGTGGACGCCATGATGGCGCCCTATGGTTTGGCCGAAGCCAATTGGAAAGCGGGCAAGGTCAAGATGCTGGCGGTAGACACCAACAACCGCATGGACAACGCCCCAAATTTGCCAACCTTTGCCGAACAGGGCATTCCTTTGAGTTTTTCGTTCTGGCAAGGCATCTTGGTGCCCGCACGCACACCTGCGCACGTGATCAACCGCTTGAACCAGGAAATGAATGTCATCTTGGCCAACCCGCAAGCGCGCGCCGAACTGGCCAAGGTGGGGGTGACCGTGGGCACCATGGGCGTGACGGCGATCAGAGAAACGCGTGCTTACTTTGAATCGGAATACACCCGCTGGGGCAAAGTGATCAAAGACGCCAAGATCTCCGCACAACCCTAAACCCACATCGCGAAATTACATAGACAAAGGGCACACCATGAGTTCCACCATGCTGCAAACCATTTCACCCCAGGCCCATGCCCTGGGCTTTGATCCCGTTTTGCTGGAACGGGTTGCCCGCAAGGTTCAGTCGGACGTTGAGGGCATGCGCTACGACGGGGCCCGCATCATGGTGGCACGCCATGGGCAAACCGTTCTTGATTTGACCGTGGGCTATGCCGATCGGGACAAAAACCGACCCCTTGCGCCCGATGCGGTGTTTAGCGTCATGTCGATCTCCAAGGTCATGACGGCCATTGCCCTGTTGCAGTGTGTCGAGCGTGGCGACCTGAGCCTGCTCACCCCGGTGGCACAAATCATTCCCGAGTTTGCACAACGCGGCAAAGCCTTGGTCACCGTTGGCCAAATCTTGACCCACACGGCGGGTCTGGGCATGGCACAGGCCCCCTTGCCTGTTGATCAGATCGGGCAACTGGACAAATCGGTGGCGGCCATCTGCGCCCTGCCCTTGGAGTCTTCGCCGGGCGAGTTGGTGAGTTACAGCGCCATGACGGGCTACACCATCTTGGGCGAGGTGATCCGGCGACTCGATGCGCGGGGTCGGCCCTTGCGCAAAATACTGGAACAAGATGTTTTTGTCCCATTGGGCATGAAAGACACGGTTTGGGGCCTGCGCGAGAGCCTGGCCGCGCGTCGTGTGCCAGTGGTGGTGCGCGACTCGGACGCACCCGAGCTGAACCGAAAATTCTTAAGCGACCGAGACCAGGGCGTGATCGAGAGCACCGAACTTCCCTCTGGGGGGGCGACCTTCTCGACCGCACAAGACATATTGCGCATGGGCGAGGCCTTGCGCCAGGGCGGTGCCCTGGACGGCGCACGGGTGCTGTCGCCCGCCATGATCGAACTAATGACCAAGAACCAGACTGGCGACAAGCCCAACAGCATGATGAACTCGTCACGGGCCCTGCACGGCATGGCGCCGTTTCCGGCGTTTTTGGGTTTGGGGGTCTTTTTGCGTGGCGAGGGCATCTTTCCCAGCCACATGGCCACGCTTTGTTCGCCCAGCACATTTGGCGGCTGGGGCCTGGGGTCGATGGGGTTTTGGGTCGACCCGCAGCGCGACATTACTTTTGTCGCCCTGACCAGCGGCATCATGGAGCGAATCAGGAATCTGATCCGCTTTCAGGCGCTGGGCGATATCGTGCTGTCGTCGATGATCAAACTTTGAAAGCCCGAACATGAACACCGCATCCATTACTCAGTTCAAAGGCGATGAGAGCCGCTTGAAAAGCGAGGTGCCCATTGCACACCGACTCACCCCTGAATACCATCAACTGGAGGTCGAGCGAGTCTTCAAAAAAAGCTGGTTGATCGTTGCCAGCGCCCTGGATTTACCGCAGCGCGGCAGCTATTTGGTCACCGATGTGCCCCCGCTCAAGGCCTCGTTGCTGGTCGTGCGCGGCGACGATGACCGCATTCGGGTATTTCACAATATTTGCCGCCATCGAGGCGACAAACTGGTGCACGAAGGCTGCGGCAAACGCCGCACTTTCACTTGCGGATTTCACGCATGGTCATATTCGAACACCGGCAAGCTGATCGGGATTACCGACGCCACGCAATTCCCCGACTTCAAACCCGAACAAGCCCCACTGCTGGAGGTGCGCAGCGAAGTTTGGGAAAACATGGTGTTTGTCAATTTCGAGCCACAAGCCAGCGAAAGCCTGGCGTCTTGGCTGGGAGATATGTATGAGCAATACCGTGGTTATACCGACGGGCGCATCAAGATTGCCGACCACCGAGTGGTGCTCAAGACCAACTGGAATCTGGCGGTCAATGCCTTTTGCGAGGGTTATCACAACTTGTACATTCACAAATACACCGTTCCCGACTACCAGGGCGGTACCAGCAACCCCAACCGGCATCGGGCCTATATTGAGGTGGCCCGACATTTTGGGCGCTATTCGGCCCATGGCAACCCCAACCATCAGCCGACAG
>CAYMJT010000166.1:0-4387 GCA_964390775.1 uncultured Bordetella sp. | reverse complement strand
CTTTTGAGCCCGCTCGAAATAGAACAGGTTTTAAATCAATGAGCCGCCAACGCGCGGACGAAACGGAAGAAGCATGAGTAAACCCATACGCAACATCGCCATCATTGCCCACGTTGACCACGGTAAGACCACCATGGTGGATCAGCTGCTGCGCCAATCGGGCACCTTTGCTGCCCACGAAAAAGTGCAAGACACGGTGATGGACAACAACGATATCGAACGTGAGCGCGGCATCACCATTTTGGCTAAAAACTGCGCTGTCAGCTGGCAAGGCACCCACATCAACATTGTGGATACACCGGGCCACGCCGATTTTGGTGGCGAAGTCGAGCGTGCCTTGTCCATGGTCGACGGTGTTTTGCTTTTGATTGACGCCCAGGAAGGGCCCATGCCGCAGACCCGCTTCGTGACCAAAAAGGCCTTGGCGCTGGGCCTCAAACCTATTTTGGTGGTCAACAAAGTCGACAAACCCGGTGCCAATTGCGACAAAGTGATCAATGCAGCATTTGACCTGTTTGACAAGCTGGGAGCCAACGACGAACAGCTCGACTTTCCCGTCGTCTATGCCTCAGGCATCAATGGATGGTCGTCGCACCAGGAAGGGGCCGCTGGTGAACAGTGGGGTCCCGATATGTCGGCCCTCTTCGAGACCATTTTGGAGCATGTGCCCGTGCACGAGGGTGACCCCGAGGCCCCCTTGCAACTGCAGATCTCGGCCCTGGATTACTCGACTTTTGTAGGCCGCATCGGAGTCGGGCGTATCAATGCCGGCACCCTGCGCGCTGGCACCGAGGTGTTGGTCATGGAGGGACCCGATGGTGGCTCGTACAAGGGGCGCATCAACCAGGTGCATCAGTTCGAGGGCCTGGATCGGGTGCAGGTCGAATCCGCCGGACCGGGCGACATCGTTTTGATCAATGGCATCACCGAACTGGGCATAGGGGTCACGGTGACCGATGTGCAAAATCCCCAGCCGTTGCCCATGCTCAAAATCGACGAGCCGACCTTGACCATGAACTTTTGCGTTAACACCTCACCTTTGGCGGGGCGCGAAGGCAAATTCGTCACCAGCCGACAGATTTGGGATCGCTTGCAAAAAGAGTTGCAGTCCAATGTGGCTTTGCGTGTACGCGAGACCGACGAAGACGGTATTTTCGAGGTCTCGGGTCGGGGTGAATTGCACCTGACGATTTTGCTGGAAAACATGCGCCGCGAAGGCTACGAGCTGGCCGTCTCTAAGCCGCGCGTGGTGTTCAAGGACATCGACGGCGAGCGCTGTGAGCCCATCGAGTTGGTGACCTGCGACATCGAAGAAAACCACCAAGGCGGGGTGATGCAGGCGCTGGGTGAGCGCAAGGGCGAACTCGTCAATATGGAGCCCGATGGCCGAGGACGGGTGCGACTCGAGTACCGTATACCAGCCCGTGGGCTGATTGGATTTTCCAACGAATTCCTTAACCTGACTCGGGGCAGCGGCTTGATCTCGAACATCTTTGACAGCTACGAGCCCCACAAGGGCGAGATCGGCGGGCGCAAAAATGGCGTTCTCATTTCGATGGACGACGGAGAAATTTTCACCTACGCTTTGGGCAAACTTGACGATCGCGGGCGTATGTTCGTCAAAGCCGGTGACCCCGTCTACGAGGGCATGATCGTGGGCGTGCACAACCGCGACAACGACTTGGTGGTTAACGCCACCCGCACCAAGCAGCTGACCAACTTCCGCGTCAGTGGCAAAGAGGATGCGATCAAGGTCACACCGCCGATCGACCTGAACCTGGAGTATGGCGTCGAGTTCATCGAAGATGATGAATTGGTTGAAATTACCCCGAAAAGCGTGCGTTTGCGCAAACGCCATTTGAAAGAGCACGAACGCAAGCGCGCCAGCCGCGAGGCTTGATCAAGGCTTGGCTCTTCTGGAGAACAGACCAGCCCTGCGCTGGCCCTGTTTCTGGAACCTCTCGCGGCGAGCCACTTTGGGGTCGACCCGCAATTCTCGGGTGAGTTCGACCCGATCACCCTCCATCAAAACCTGCTGGCCATGGGCATGCCGCCCCCACACGGAAACCGCCAGACTCGCGGGGTCTAAATCCAGGTGCGGTCCTTGGAATTGATTCAAGGCCGCTTCGACCGTGCTGCCCGCAGGCAAGTCGAGGCTGGTCTCAATCACGATCCCGGCTCGGGGGCTGTGGGCCAATGTGATGCGCATCACTTGTAAACCTGCTCGGCGCGTTTGACAAAAGCATCCACCAGGGTCGAGGCAATGCGATCAAACACTGGCCCAACCAGGGCACCGAACATGCTCTCAAAGCTGTAATTCAGGGTCAGTTCAACCTTGCAGGCGCGTTGCTCGGGGTCCAACGCAATAAAATCCCAGGTGCCCTCGAGGTGCTTGAACGGCCCGTCGATGAGGGTCAACTTGACTTGTCGACCTGGCACATGGACATTGCGGGTGGTAAAGCTTTTATGAAAGCCACTGAACGCCATGCCGATTTCGGCCACCATGCCGTCAGCCCAGGTCTCGCGCACCGCACTGCGGTCGCACCAGGGCAAAAACTGCGGGTAGCTGGGTACATCGGTGACCAAACGGAACATTTCGTCGGCACTGAACCAGATCAAAACAGACTTGTGGACGGTTTTCATAGAATGCAGGGGTTGACCAGCAACACCCCAGCCCATTTTAGCGAGGACAGTTCGCCCTTTTTCATTCATGGCCAAAGACAAAAAAAATTCAAGCGACCGCATTGCCGAGAACAAAAAGGCGGCATTCAACTATTTCTTTGAAGAAAAACACGAGGCCGGCATGGTCTTGCAGGGTTGGGAGGTCAAGGCTGTGCGTGAGGGTAAAGTACAACTCACCGACGGCTATGTGGTCATACGCAATGGCGAGTTGTACCTGATCGGCTGTCAAATTAACCCCCTCAAGACCGCATCGACCCATGTCACGCCCGACTCGGTGCGCACCCGCAAACTGTTGATGCATAAAGACGAAATCAGGCGACTGATTGGCAAAGTCGAACAAAAAGGCCATACCCTGGTGCCGCTGAACTTGCATTGGAAAAATGGTCGGGTGAAATGCGAACTGGCCCTGGCCCGAGGCAAAGCCGAGCATGACAAGCGCGATACCATCAAAGAGCGTGAGGGCAAACGCGAGGTGGAGCGGGCCCTGAAAGCGCGCCATCGCTGAAAACGCTCGTAACGCTGGGTTAACGCCGTCGCCAGCCCAGCCATTCGTTGCCCGCCAAGGCCAGCAGCACCAACACGCCGCCGCTGAGCACCCTGAGGCTGGGTTCTTCGCCGGCCCCCAGCCAGGCCAGGGCGATGCCAAACACCACTTCCAGCAGTGCCAATAAAGACACTTCAGCGGCGTGCAATACTCGCGCGCACCACACCGCCATGACGCAGGGCAGGGCCAACTGAAACACCCCCAGCAGGGCCAGCCAGCCCACATCGGTGGCCGAGCCTTGCAGCGGCCAGGCCAGGGGCAGGGTGAACAAGCAAGAGAGCAGGGCACCGATCATGACTGCCGGTGCCAGATCAATGGCCAGACCTTTTTGGTGGGCGTGCTGAGTGATGGTCCAATTCACAGCAGCCGCAATCGGCACTCCCAGCGCTACCGCCATGCCTTGCAGCACCCCAGCACCGCCCCACTGATCAGAGAACATCCAGGCAATGCCCAAGCCAGCCAGGGCAATCGCCAACCAGGTGCGTGCGGGTATGGCTTGTCCGGTCACCGCGCGCGCGACCAGGGCCGTGAATAGAGGCCCCAGAGCCAGAGTGATCAGCACATTGGCGACGCTGGTCAGGGTGAGCGCAATCATGAAGGCGGTGAACATGACCGACCAGCACAGGCCAGAGAGCCACAACAGCGGGCCAGATTGCCGTAAACCTGACCAAAATCCAGCCCCAGCCAAGTAGGGCAAGACGATGGCCAGGGTGATAAGGGTGAAGAGGCTGCGCCAAAAAGTAATTTCAAATGAAGCCGCCGATTCCAGTTGACGCGTCACCACGCCCGCCGTGGCCCACAGCGCGGCGTTAAGTACCATCAGGGCGACCGCCCGAGCATGATTGAGTTGCAACATGGCCGCAGTTTAGCGTGTATACAGGGCGTGATGGTCCCCTGCGTACAATGCTGTTTTTGGAGCCATCTCATGCGACTTCTCGGCAAAGCGCTCACCTTCGACGATGTGTTGTTGGTACCCGCATTTTCCCAGGTCCTTCCCAAGGACACCTCTTTAGCCAGCCGGTTTTCTCGCCACATTGAACTCAATCTGCCCTTGGTCTCGGCCGCCATGGACACCGTCACCGAGGCCCGCCTGGCGATTGCCATCGCCCAAGAGGGCGGTATCGGCATCATCCACAAAAACCTGACCGCGCAAGAACAGGC
>CAYMJT010000165.1:0-4387 GCA_964390775.1 uncultured Bordetella sp. | reverse complement strand
GTGATCGCCATGGAGGGCATGATGTTGCTCGATGCGATGAAAAAAATCGACTACAAGGCCCCCCCGATGTTCCACCACCTGCCTTCCCCAGGTCCCATGGTGAATTCACCAGACGCCCAGGGCATGCTGGTGGCCACCATTTTCGAAGAACACGAACCCATGATGAGCAATGCTGGGGCGAAAGAGTTTGTCCCCGTGTTCAACGCCCGCGCCAAATCGGCCAACTTGCCCGATAACGCCGTTGACACCCAGGCGGCAGCGTCGTATGCCGCCTGGCAAGTACTGGAGGCGGGCGTCAAGGGGGCCAACAGCATCGACGATAACGCTGTCGCGGCCTGGCTTAAGCGCAATACGGTGGCCAGCATTCAGGGTCCCCTGCGCTTTGATGGCCCTAACAATTACGGCAGCGACCTGACCAAAATCAAACAGGTGCAAAACAAAGACTGGGTGGTGGTCTGGCCGCGCGCTTCGGCCAAACCAGGCACCCAATACCAGCCCAGTTGATCGGGTCGCACCATGACCTTGCCCAGCCTGGAGTTATTGGGGCAGTCCATCTTGAGCGGGGTCTTTATCGGCTCGCTTTACGGATTGTTGGGTCTGGGCTTGAGCCTGTCTTGGGGCATGTTGAATCAGATCAATCTGGCGCACTTTGCCTTGGCTTTTCTGGGGGCCTATCTGACCTATCAGATGTCCAGCGTGGGGGGCATCGACCCGATGCTGACCTTGCTCGTCATCGTGCCCCTATTTTTCGGCATGGGCCTGCTGATGCATGCGTTGTTTAAGCGTTTTAATGTGTCAGTTTTTAACACCTTATTGGTCAACTTTGGTCTGACTGTGATCATCGACAGTGCGATTCAGTGGATTTGGACGGGCGATTATCGAAAGCTTGAGACCCCCTACGCATCGATCAAGTTCACCGTCGGCAGCTTTTATTTTCCATTGCCTGAGGTGTTGACATTATTGCTGTCGACCTCTTTGGCTTTAAGCACCTGGGCTGTGTTGCGTTACACCCGAGCCGGAAAGGCCATGCGGGCGATCTCTATGGATCCTGCCATGGCGCGCGCCTTTGGCATCCCCGAGGCGCGTCTCACCCACGCCATGTCTGGTGCGGCGGCGGCCATGGCCGGGGTGGCCGGGGTTTGTTTGGCCCTGAGCTTCACTTTGGCCCCGTCACAGATTTATGTTTGGATCGGCGTCATTTTTGCCGCTGTGATGATCGGTGGTCTGGGCAACCCGCTGGGGCCCTTGGTCGCGGGCATTGTCATCGGGGTCAGCGAGTCCATCACCATGGCGGTGACCGCGCCAGCCTGGGCACCGCTGGTGTCTTTTTCCTTGCTCATTGCCGTGCTTTTATTTCGCCCTGAAAAGATCTGAACCATGAGTCCAAAAGTCATTGGGACCTTGTTGTCTGGGGCGGCGCTACTGGCTTTGTTGCCACTCTTGCAACTGCCCTCTTTTTACGAGACCTTGTTGTACCTGATTTTTCACTGGATCGTATTGGCGGTCTCCTGGAACATTTTGTCTGGCTATTCGGGCTATTTTTCTTTTGGGCACGGTGCTTTTTATGGCATCGGGGTCTACACCACTGCGGTGTTGTCTGGACATTTTGACTGGCCTTTTTTGGCCACCTTGCCCTTTGCCGCCTTGTTGGCCGCCATCTTTGGTGTTGCATTGGGAGCAGTGGTGTTTCGTCTGAACCGTTTGCGCGGAGAGTTGTTTGCACTGCTGACCCTGGCCATCACCTTTGTCGTTTCGATGGTCATTTTGAACACGCCCATTGACGGCGGGCCAGGTATTTATTTGTCGAATGTTCAGGTACCACAAGTCTATGGTTCGCCTGCATCGTCGTTTTATCTGCTGGCCTTGCTGTTGGCGCTTTGCACTCTGCTGGTTGCATACGCCATTTACAGCGGCAAGCTGGGGCTGGGACTTTTTGCCATTCATGACGACGAGGATGTGGCCCAGGTGCAGGGGGTACAGACTTTTCAATATAAATTGATCGCTTTGGGTATTTCCTGTGGTCTGGCTGGATTGGCAGGGGGCATACAGGCCTTGTTTGTGTCTTACGTGACAGTGGCCGAGATCTTCAATATGGTGGTTCCCCTGTATGTGATGCTCATGAGTGTGTTGGGTGGAGTCAGGCACTGGGCTGGACCTGCCGTGGGTGCGGTCTTTATCACCGTATTGCTGTATTCCTTCACCAGTGGCGATATGGCAGTGGCTGGTCGGGCCTTGGTGGGTCTGTCTTTGATCATGGTGATCTTGTTCATGCCCATGGGGATCGTCGGGCAGTGGCTGGCGCGGCAGCGGCGCTTGGGTCGGGTTCCAGTGCTGCCCAAGGCGGCCGCGCCGCTGCCCATTGAGCCCTCGACCGAACCCAATCCCGAGTTGCTCAAAGCCTTGCGCATCAGCAAGAACTTCCATGGCGTCCAGGCCTTGTCGGAAGTCAATCTGAGCATACGGCATGGTGAAATTTTGGGCCTGGTAGGTCCCAATGGTTCGGGCAAGTCCACCCTGGTCAATGTGATCACCGGGTTTTTCAAGCCCGAGCAAGGTCAGCTTTGGTTTCAGGGGCAAGACTTGGTGCCCCAGCCCAGTTACCGGGCGGCGCAACTGGGCATCGCCCGAACCTATCAAATCCCGCGTCCATACCCCAACTTGACGGTATTGCAAAACGTGATATTGCCCGGTCTGTTTGGGTCACAACACCAGAGCATGAAGCAAGCGCAAGAGCAGGCCATGCATTGGCTGGAGTTTGTCGACCTGGCTGATCGGGCGCACGATCACCCGACCGAACTCAATTTGCATCAGCGTAAATTTCTCGAACTGGCCCGTGCCTTGGCCAATGCCCCCCGTTTGGTCCTGCTCGATGAAGTGTTGGCTGGATTGACGCCGACCGAAATTGACCAAGCCATTTTGACCGTGCGAACCATACGCGATCGGGGCTCGTCTATTTTGTTCATTGAGCACAATATGCGCGCCGTGCTTGAATTGTCCGACCGCTTGATGGTACTCAATCACGGCAAAGTCATCGCCGATGGCAAGCCCACCGACGTGGTTCGACAACCCGATGTCATCTCTGCCTATTTGGGTAGCCCTGGAAAAACCGCATGAACAGCCCCATCACCCCTGTTTTGCAAGCTCGGCAATTGAGTGTGTCGTACGGCGATGCCATTGCGGTCTGGGATGTCAGTTTGCACATCAATCCGGGCGAGTTAGTGGCTGTGGTCGGACCCAATGGTGCAGGCAAAACCACCCTGGTCAATACCTTGATGCGCTTGCTTCCGGTACGTGCGGGAGAGTTGCTGCTCAATGGTGAGCTGATCCACCATCTGGATGCCCAGTCGATGTGCGAGCGGGGGGTATCGATCATCCCTGAAGGCCGCAAATTGTTCACCCAGATGACGGTCGAAGAAAACCTCGACTTGGGTGCGTATCGTGTACAGGCGCGTGACCAGGCGGCTGAAACCAAAGAACGTATTTTCAAGTTGTTTCCGATCCTCAAAGAGCGCCTATGGCAACAGGCTGGTACGCTGTCTGGTGGGCAACAGCAAATGGTGGCCATTGGGCGTGCCTTGATGGCGCAACCCCAACTGCTGCTGATCGACGAGCCGTCTTTGGGCCTGGCCCCAGCCCTGGTTGATCAGGTATTCGAGGCCTTAGAGTCGGTGCACCGCAGCGGGGTATCCATGCTTTTGATTGAGCAAAACGTCACCCGCGCGCTTGAAATTGCGGGTCGGGCTTATGTCCTGGAGGGTGGGCGTACCGTCGCCGACGGGCCGGCCCATGAACTGCGCGAACAGGCCCACATCCGTCAAGCCTATTTGGGTGAGGCGGCCTGATGGGGGCCCAAAAACCCTTTATATTTGAACTTTTAAAGACCAAGGAGACCCGCCATGACACCCGCACCTTCCATCGAACGCGTCGCCCATGTTGGCGTTTTTGTCACCGACCTCGATCGCTCGATTGCCTTTTACCGCGATATTTTGGGCCTGACCGTCACCGACGAAGATAGAGGACCTGGGCTGATTTTTTTGTCCTCGCACCCCGACGATGAACACCACGAGATTCTGCTGGCCAGTGGTCGTGACGTACCGCCCAACGTCAAGTTGCTGCAACAAATCGCGTTTCGTTGTAGCCGATTGAGCGATGTGATCGGTTATTGGAAGCGCTTTGTCGAAAACAACGTCAAAATCATCTACACCATCACCCATGGCAACGCCATCAGTTGTTATTTCAAAGACCCTGACGACAATATATTGGAAGTCTATTGGCAGACGGGCTTGAAAGCACGTCAGGGTTTCCTGATCGGCTTGGACTTCAACAAGAGCGAAGACGAGCTCATGCGCGAGGTCACCGCCTTGGTGAAAGAGCACGGTGAAAAGGG
>CAYMJT010000164.1:0-4423 GCA_964390775.1 uncultured Bordetella sp. | reverse complement strand
ACCTCACCAAAAACAGCGGGTCTGAAAACTGAGCAAGTTATTTATACAATCCCTTCTGACCCGCCAGGTATCGAGTATCACCATAGCCCCGCACCACGCGGGGCTTTTTACTTTGGGCGTCTGACTGACCCCATAGCCCTCCCGAAACTCGTCTCAAGCCCCGTTTCGTCTCAGGACCTCCTGACTTTTCGCCGTGGTACGACGGGAGAGGGCTGGCGAAAAATCAGATTTTTGGAGCCGTACCGTTTGAACGGGTACCATTGCCTACCTTCCAGCTTCAGTCGATCCAGCGTGTACACCAGTGACAGGCGAGTCAACTCCTAAAACGGCCGCTTTGATCTTTACCTCATGCGTCTCCAAGTGGGGCCATCGACTAAAGCGTCACTGACTCTGCGTTCAGACGCAGCGTCACCTCTGGCGTCATGGCCGCACCCAAAGCCGCATGCAAATAGCAGGTGCGGGCTGACATCTGTACCAAACGCTCCATCACCTCTTCGCTTTCCTCGGTGTGAACAAACACGTGGGTGTCCAGCGGCTGGGCAACAGCCACCCCTGAAGCGATCCGAGCGGGACTGAGTTGAACCAAGCGCAAGGCCCTGACCTTCATGTGATGGTGCTCGACATACCGCAACAGCTGGGTCATGAAGCAAAAGGCAATGCCGGCAAAGGCATGCGCCAGTGCGCTGGGTGCCTGATCATCGGTGGGTCGGTCGTCGCTGGTGATCGCAAAGGCCGAGCCCCCTAGGCGATTGGCCCAGGTCACGCTGTGTCCGATGCCTTGGGCCGATTCACAGCGGCCATGGATCGGAATATCGACGCGGCCAGCTTCCCAGCCAGAAGGCGGTGTGGGGTTCTTGACCACCACGGGCAGCGTTTTGCTGACGATGTCGTGCAGCCCATCGACTGGGTTGAGCGGGGTGGGCGCTTGCGACCAGGCTTTGAAAGGGTCATCGGCCGAGACCGGACTGGGGGCTAAATCACGCAGCGTCACTCGACGGCCATTGGCATACAGGGCAAAGGTGTTGTGCAAAGGGGTGGCCCAAGCCGCCCACAGGGGTGAAGCAGCCAACGCCTGTCGCAACAGCTGCCGGGCCCGTTGAGCCGGGGCCGAACTTTGCAGCTGAACCTGCAGGCGCGGTGGGTACGCGTGCCCGACACCCGTGCCTTTGAAAAAAGAACCCTCGAACCTGTAATCGTTTTCCAGTCCACAGGACAGCCTTTGACAATCGATGCCTTGGCCAGCGGCCAAATGGGTGATGCGCTGCAACAGGTCGGCTTGCAGGCCAGCCGACATATAGCCCAGCGGGAAGGGGGCCAAGTCGGTACCCTTGAGCGCGGGGCCTTCATCACTGACCATGCGCCAACTGGATCCTGTTGCCCCCTCGGCGACCACCGCCTCTTTTTGATGTCCCCCCATAGCACGAGCCTGGGTGACATACAGATCGTCGGCGTCGTCACATCGCAGCGCGTTGGGCCGGCTTGAACCGGCATTGGTTTTGAAGCAAAGCGGATAACCCCGACCGTCGATGGTGTCGGTGCTGTGTATGCTTTCGGCCATATTCAGTGTCCATTCAAAATCAGGCTGGCTGAAAAAGGCATGCTCGTCCATTCATCAGCATCGCTGCTTGGTGTTTTTTCAAATGTGCAGAGATGGGTTGAACCGAGAATCAATCTTCGCGTATGTTTTTGGCCTTGATGACCTTGGACCAAAATTCAATCTCTTGCGCCATGTCGGCTATAAATTGGTCGGGTGTGTTGGCCAATATTTCGTTTCCACCCTTGAGAGCGCGCTCTTTGACATCGGGCAAGGCCATGATGCGCACCATCTCGGCGTGCAGTTTTTGGACGATGTCAGCCGGCATGCCGGGTGGGCCCAAAAGACCCAGCCAGATGTAGGCCGCCATGCCGGGTAAGCCTACTTCGCCCAGAGTGGGCACATGATCGACGGTGGAGACGCGTTTTTCTGAAAAGGTCGCCAGGCCACGCATCTTGCCCGCATCCACCATGGGCTGTGAATTGCCCACGCTATCGCAGAACATCTGGGTCTCGCCAGAGATGGTCGCAGCCTGGGCTGCCGCCGCGCCTTTGTAAGGCACATGGGTGATGTTGGTGCTGGCCGTCAGATTGAACATCTCGCAAGCCAAGTGCCCACCGCTGCCCTGGCCGACACTGGCGTAATTTAATTTGCCGCTGTTGGCCTTGGCGTAGGCGATGAATTCGGGCACGGTTTTGACGGGTAAGCTCGGGTTGACCAGCAAATACATGGGGTAGCGTATGGCCACACTGATGGGCGTAAAGTCTTTGATCGAGTCGTAGGGCTTGGGGTTTTTTAGCAGCGCACTGATCAGGTGCGCACTGTTGGAAGTGAACAGCAATGTGTACCCGTTGGCTGGCGACTTGATGACCAGGTTATTGCCCAACACACCTGTGCCGCCAGGTTTGTTTTCGACCAGCACGGGCTGACCCCAGTTTTGTTGCATCTTGCCGGCCACCAGACGGGCATAGGTGTCGGTGGGCCCGCCGGGCGGGAAAGGCACGATCATGGTGATCGCTTTGTTGGGGTAATTGGCGGCAGTTTGCGCCTGCACACCCAGATGACCTGCCCATAAAAAAATCAAGGCCATCCCCAATGAGCTCAAGCGTTTACGCGCCATCATGCAACCTTGTCAAATGCTATGCTTAAACTCTAAGCAAGGCATTTAGACTTGTCAATCAGCAGGAGACAGAACTTGAGCACTTGGAAAACAGAAATTCGCGACGGCATGTGCATCGAGTGGGATCGGCCCATCGAAATGGACGATGGGCTCGTCTTGCGCGCCGACATCTTTCGCCCCATAAGCGATGGCAAGTACCCGATCATTTTGTCCTACGGGCCGTATGGCAAAGGGCTGGCATTTCAAGAGGGTTACAAAACGGCGTGGGAGATCATGGAACGCGAAAATCCAGATGTGATTCGCGGTTCGAGCAACAAATACCAGAACTGGGAAGTGGTCGACCCC
The DNA here is from genome assembly GCA_964390775.1 of uncultured Bordetella sp. GTDB lineage: Bacteria > Pseudomonadota > Gammaproteobacteria > Burkholderiales > Burkholderiaceae_C > Limnohabitans. Next base: position 1,424 of record CAYMJT010000164.1, on the reverse strand, counting down.
GAAAAATGGGTGCCCGATGACTATGTGTGCATCCGCATCGACTCGCGCGGCGCAGGACGCTCGCCCGGCTTCATGGACCATAACAATGCGCGCGAGACGCGCGACATCCACATCTGCATCGAATGGGCCGCCAAGCAACCGTGGTCAAATGGTCGTGTTGGCATGAACGGCATTTCGTACTACGCCAGCAACCAGTGGCGGGCCGCAGCCTCGCGCCCCAAGCACCTGGCGGCCATTTGCATTTGGGAGGGCTGGAACGACAACTACCGCGAGTCAAATCGACATGGCGGCATTGCCTGTTCGTTTCGTAAAAACTGGCTCGAGATGCAGATCAAAACCGTGCAGCACGGTGTGGGCGATCGGGGCAAGCGCAGCCCGATCACCGGTGAAACCGTTTGCGGCCCCGAGACTTTGCCAGAGTCGGAGTTGCGCCGCAACATCGCCGATGTCTGGAAAACCATCATGGACCACGAGATGATGTGCGATTGGTACATCGAACGTTCGGCCAATCTGGACCATGTGGACATTCCGATGCTCAGTGCGGCCAATTGGGGGGGACAGGGTCTGCATACGCGCGGCAATTTTGAGGGCTTTGTGCGCGCCAAGTCCAAGAACAAATGGCTCGAGGTGCACGGCGGCTCGCACTGGGCCCCGTTTTACACCGATTACGGCATTGGCATTCAAAAGAGATTTTTTGATCACTTCCTAAAGGGCAAGAAGAACGGTTGGGAAAAAACGCCCAGGGTGTCGATGCTGGTGCGCAGCCCGGGCGAGAAATTCACGCCTCGTACCGAGAACGAATGGCCGCTCAAACGCACCCAGTGGACGCCGCTGTATCTGGAACCCAAGAAAAAGACTTTCAGTCAATTTCCCTTGAAGCAAAACGCCACGATCGAGTACGACATGATGGGCGATGGGGTGACTTTTGCGTTCCCGCCACAGCTCCAGGAAGTCGAGCTGACCGGGCCGATGTCGCTCAAACTGTTTATTTCATCGAGCACGGTGGATGCCGATATTTTTGCCGTGGTGCGCGTCTTTGATCCGCAGGGCAAAGAGGTGCTGTTCCATGGCGCACTAGACCCCAAGACGCCGGTGGCGCAGGGCTGGTTGCGGGCTTCGCACCGCAAACTCGACCCGAAGAAAAGTCTGCCCTATCGACCCTGGCACACTCACGATGAAAAGCAAGCGCTCAAGCCTGGTGCCGTCTACGAACTGGATGTCGAGATTTGGCCGACTTGCATCGTGATCCCCAAGGGATACCGCCTGGCGCTGTCGGTGCGTGGGCGCGATTACGAGCACGATGACGCTGCGGCGGTGTTGTCGAACATGAAGAACCCGATGAAGGGTTGTGGCCCGTTCACGCACGAAGACGAGCAAGACCGACCACCAGCGATTTTTGGGGGCAAGGTCACGCTGCACATGGG
>CAYMJT010000163.1:2098-4424 GCA_964390775.1 uncultured Bordetella sp. | reverse complement strand
GATCTTGCAGTTGCGGCAGATTTTTTTGACGGAAGCCGAAACTCTCATGTCGATTCTCCTAAAACTCTTTCAAAAGCCCCTGGCCTCATTTGGCCCGGAACACAATTCTTGCCCTGGTCAAATCGTAGGGCGTCAACTCCACAGTGACTTTGTCACCCGGCAGGATGCGGATGTAGTGCATCCGCATCTTGCCGGAGATGTGACCCAGCACCACATGTCCGTTTTCCAGTTTGACCCGGAAGGTGGCGTTGGGCAGGTTCTCCACCACTTCGCCTTGCATCTGAATGACATCGTCCTTTGCCATCTGCCTCTTAACCACCCATGGTCATCTTGAAGTTGGCTTTCTTCAACAACGATTCGTACTGCTGGCTCATCATGTAGTTTTGCACCTGGGCCATGAAGTCCATGGTCACCACCACAATGATCAGCAACGAGGTACCACCGAAGTAGAAGGGAACGTTGTATTTCAAAATCAGAAACTCGGGCAAAAGGCAGACAAAGGCGATATAAATCGCACCCGCCAGCGTCAAACGCACCAAAATTTTGTCTATGTAGCGAGCTGTTTGGTCGCCCGGGCGTATGCCAGGAACGAATGCGCCCGATTTTTTCAGGTTGTCTGCGGTCTCACGGCTGTTGAAAACCAGGGCCGTGTAGAAGAAGCAGAAAAACACAATCGCGGCCACATACAACATGATGTAGACCGGTTGGCCAGGCGACATGGCGCTGGCAATGTCTTTGAGCCAGCGCATGCTGTCGCCAGTACTGAACCAGCTGACCACGGTAGCGGGCAACAAAATAATGGATGAAGCAAAGATGGGCGGGATCACACCAGCCATATTGAGCTTGAGGGGCAGATGCGAGGTCTGGCCGCCGTAGACTTTGTTGCCGACTTGGCGCCGCGCATAGTTGACCAGGATCTTGCGCTGGCCACGCTCAACAAAGACCACAAAATAGGTCACCAGCACCACCAGGGCCACGATGAACAAGGCCACGATGATGCTCATGGCGCCGGTACGCACCAACTCGAGCAAGCCGCCTATGGCGTTGGGCAGGCCGGCCGCGATACCGGCAAAAATCAAAATCGAGATGCCGTTACCCAAACCACGCTCGGTGATCTGCTCGCCCAGCCACATCAGGAACATGGTGCCTGCTGTCAGGCTGACCATGGTGGTCACGCGAAAACCCATGCCAGGCTCGAGGACCAAACCGGCCGAGGACTCTAGTGCGAGAGCAATGCCCATCGATTGGAACAAGGCCAGACCCAGCGTACCGTAGCGGGTGTATTGGGTGATTTTGCGACGGCCCGCTTCGCCTTCTTTCTTCAGTTGCTCGAACGTGGGAACCACGTAAGTGAGCAGCTGCATGATGATCGACGCCGAAATATAGGGCATGATGCCCAGCGCAAACACCGTAAAGCGCGACAAGGCCCCGCCCGAGAACATATTGAACAGGTTCAAGATGCCGCCTTGCTGGCCATTGAACAACTGCTGCAATTGCTGCGGATCTATGCCGGGCACAGGAATGTGTGCCCCGACCCTGTAAACCACCAGGGCGAGCAACAAAAAGATCAGCCGGCGACTCAGGTCGCCGTACTTGCCGGTCTTTGCGTTGGTGCCAGTGCTTGCCATGGTCGTTGTTTCGATGTGCTAAGAGGTCAATCAGGCCAAAGAGCCACCAGCCGCCTCAATGGCCGCCTTGGCGCCTGCGGTGGCACCGATGCCGTTGAGTTTGACCGAGCGCTTGATCTCACCGCTCTTGATGACTTTGACCACTTTGGCCAACTCAGCCACCAGGCCGGCTTGCTTGAGGGTCAACAGATCGACTTCGGCGGCACCCAGCTTGTCGAGTGCAGTCAAAGAAATCTCGGCGTTGTACTTGAGCAAATGCGACTTGAAGCCGCGCTTGGGCAGGCGACGCTGCAGCGGCATTTGACCGCCTTCAAAGCCAACCTTGTGATAGCCGCCTGAACGGGATTTCTGACCCTTGTGTCCGCGGCCGGCGGTTTTGCCCAGGCCAGAGCCGATGCCACGGCCCACGCGACGTTTGGCATGCTTGGCGCCAGCGGCGGGTTTGATGGTGTTGAGTTGCATGGTGTGACCTTTACAGGACTTTGACCAGGTAGCTGATCTTGTTGATCATGCCGCGCACAGCGGGCGTGTCTTCGAGTTCGCTGATCGAGTTGATTTTGCGCAAGCCCAGGCCGCGCACGGTGGCACGGTGCGATTCCTTGCAGCCGATCGGGCTGCGAACCAACTGAACCTTGACGCGAGGTGTGTTGCTCATGTGATGCTCCAGTGTCAGGCGAACAGGTCTTCGACCGACTTGC
>CAYMJT010000163.1:0-2088 GCA_964390775.1 uncultured Bordetella sp. | reverse complement strand
ATACCCATCACCTCAAAAACAGCGCGCATCGGGCCGCCAGCGATGATGCCGGTACCCTTGGGGGCCGGGTGCATCATGACGACAGCTGCACCGTGGTGACCGGTGACGTTGTGATGGATGGTGCCGTTCTTCAATGACACTTTGGTCATATTGCGACGGGCTTCCTCCATGGCTTTTTGCACGGCGGCGGGCACTTCTTTCGATTTGCCTTTGCCCATGCCCACGCGACCGTCGCCATCACCGACCACGGTCAGGGCTGCGAAACCCAGAATGCGACCGCCCTTGACCACTTTGGTCACGCGATTGACGGCAATCATTTTTTCGCGCAGACCGTCATCACGGGCGTCGTCTTGAACCTTAGCTTGTACTTTTGCCATATTGATTTCTCGCTCTGCTTAGAACTGCAAACCCGCTTCGCGAGCGGCTTCGGCCAAGGCCTTGACACGACCGTGATAGGCAAAGCCCGAACGGTCAAATGCCACTTTGTCCACACCAGCGGCCTTCGCTTTTTCGGCGATGCGCTTGCCAATGATGGCGGCAGCGGCGGCATTGCCCCCCTTGCCAACGGCACCCAGGCTCTGGCGAACTTCGGCCTCGGCGGTCGAGGCGCTGGCCAGCACTTTGGTGCCACAACCCGAGACGATGGCGGCGTAAATGTGCAGATTGGTGCGGTTCACCGTCAAACGGGCGACGCCTTGCGTGGCAATGCGGATGCGGGTTTGACGGGCACGGCGCAGACGCTGCTGTTTCTTGTTCAACATGCTGCTGCTCCTTATTTCTTCTTGGTCTCTTTGATCACGATCCGCTCATCCGAGTAACGGATGCCCTTGCCCTTGTAGGGCTCGGGGGGGCGAACGGCGCGAATCTCGGCGGCGATCTGACCGACACGCTGACGATCGGCGCCTTTGATGATGATTTCGGTCGGGGCCGGGGTCTCGACCTTGATGCCGGCGGGCATGTCGATATTGACCGGGTGCGAATAACCCACGGCCAGGTTCAACTTGGCGCCTTGAGCCTGGGCCTTGTAACCCACGCCGACCAAGGACAGTTTCTTTTCGAAACCCTTGGTCACACCGACCACCATGTTGTTGACCAACTGGCGCAAGGTGCCGCTCATGGCATTGGCCTCACGGCTTTCATTGGCAGGTTCGAAAGACAGCTTGCCGCCTTCGTTTTTGACTTTCACCAGCGCGTTATTGGCCACCGACAGGGTGCCGCCGGCGCCTTTGACGCTGATTTGGTCTTCTTTGATGGACACATCCACGCCTTGCGGGACGGTCACGGGCATTTTTCCAACTCGGGACATGTTCGGACTCCTGCAATCAAGCGACGTAGCAAAGCACTTCGCCGCCCACGCCTGTGGCGCGCGCCTTGCGATCGGTCATGACGCCCTTGGGGGTGGTCACGATGGCCACGCCCAAACCGTTCATCACCTGCGGAATGTCATCGCGGCCTTTGTAGACACGCAAGCCAGGGCGGCTGACGCGCTCGATGCGCTCGATCACGGGGCGACCAGCATAGTACTTGAGGCTGATTTCCAGCTCATTCTTGCCACCTTCGGTCTTGACCTGGAAGCCGTCGATATAGCCCTCGTCCTTGAGGACCTGGGCGATCGCCACCTTCACCTTGGAAGAGGGGACCATCACGGTGGGCTTGGCCACCATTTGTGCATTGCGGATGCGGGTCAGCAGGTCGGCAATGGGATCACTCATGCTCATGAAATTTCTCCTGCCTGATTACCAGCTGGCTTTGGTCACGCCGGGGATGTTGCCTTCGAAGGCCATCTCGCGGATCTTGGCGCGACCCAGTCCAAATTGACGGAATGTGCCACGCGGGCGTCCGGTCACCTCGCAGCGGTTGCGCTGGCGGGTCGGATTGGCGTTGCGGGGCAACTTTTGCAAGGCAGCACGGGCAGCCATGCGCTCTTCATCGCTGCGCTTGGCATCGTCGGCGATGCTTTTGAGCTCGGCGTATTTTTTGGCGTACTTGGCCACCAGTTTTTCGCGCTTGAGCTCGCGTTGAATCAATGCTAATTTAGCCACATGCCACCTCAGTTCTTGAACGGGAAACGGAAACCAGACAACAGTG
>CAYMJT010000162.1:0-4425 GCA_964390775.1 uncultured Bordetella sp. | reverse complement strand
TCCTGGCCAACGTCCGCAGCAATCTGTTCTACTTTGATCTTCTCGCCAGCGGCAACGCGATATTGCTTGCCACCGGTTTTTATGACCGCGTACATAAGGACCTCTTTGTGAAGAGAAATTGCAGCAAGCGGGGCTTGGGGCCCCAATCGCTGTCCGCAGACGGATTTCCACGGAACCTGCCATTGTAGCTGGTTTTTCAAGGGTTTACAATCCACCTTTTCCAATCGCTGCACCGTGTCCCAGATCCGCCATACCGCCGACGCACTGGCCCTGATTACCGCCGATATGTCGGCCATGGACCGGGTCATCGAAGAACGATTGCACACCGGCGTGCCCCTGGTGGGCGATGTCTCTCGCTACATCATCTCGGCCGGGGGGAAACGGCTGCGTCCGGCCCTTTTGCTGTTAATGTCTGGCGCACTACAGTGCCAAAACCCGCAACGCCATACCCTGGCGGCAGTGGTTGAATTCATCCACACCGCCACTTTGCTGCACGACGACGTGGTCGATGACTCTTCGCTGCGCCGCGGCAGAGCGACGGCCAACGTCTCATTTGGCAATCCAGCCAGTGTGCTGGTGGGCGACTTCTTGTATTCGCGCGCCTTTCAAATGATGGTTGAGTGCGGCAGCATGCGCATCATGGATGTTCTGGCCGAGGCCACCAACACCATCGCCGAGGGCGAAGTCCAGCAACTGATGAATATGCACGATGCCAGCCTGAGCGAGCAGGGCTATATTCAGGTCATTCAGTCGAAGACAGCCAAACTATTCGAAGCGAGCGCTCGCTTACCCGCTATCCTCATGTCCAGTAGCTCTGCCATCGAAAATGCATGCGCCACATACGGTCAGGCCCTGGGCACGGCGTTTCAAATCATCGACGATGTGCTCGACTATGAAGGCGACGCTGGCCAACTCGGTAAGAACCTGGGTGATGACTTGCGTGAAGGCAAGAACACCTTGCCACTGATCATCGCCATGCAGCGCTGCGACGCTGCGGGCAGCGCCCTGATCCAGAACGCCATCGAACAAGGCGACGCCTCTCAAATGCCACAGATCGTGGCACTGGTGCAGGGCTGCGGGGCCATGCAGGCCACCCGCGAAGCGGCGGCGGCGCAGGCCGAGCGTGCCCTGCGCTCACTGCTTGATCTGCCCGAAGGGGTCTACAAAGAAGCCCTGCGAGTCCTGGCCGAGCAGCTCACTGGACGCACCCACTGAGCCGCCCATTGATCCTTTACTCAGTGGCCAGAATGATCATGGCGCCCAGGGCTGCCGTACCGCCAGGCAGGGCCCAAGCCGCACCCGGGTTGGCGGGTTGGTTGGCCGTGGCAGGCTCGAGCTCTTGCCCGGCCTTCGGGCGGCGGGCGTCCATGATGCGCGCCAGGGCAAATTCCTTTTGCAAGGCAGCGGTCATTTCCATCAAAGGCCCATTCAATACCCGCAGCTCGCAGGTATCGCCCTGCTCGGTCAAGGCCGGTTGAACCTTGCCGAGCAAATCCTGGGCCCAGCGCTTGCGCCAGGCATTGCGTGAGCCTTGGTTGACCCAACGGCTGATGTGACGGGTCAAGCGTGGCGGGCAAGCCAACAAAATCCAGTGCGTGCGCACGCCTTCTTTGCGCATGGGCAAGACCTGATTGAGGGCGTGGGTCGCGTCATCCAAAACCACGATGATGTTTTCCATGATTTCTCCTTGGTTGGGTGATTAAAGAACTGATTTAAACGGTGCTACCCGACTGGCTTTGCTGGGCCGCCCGACGGGCGGTCCAGGTGCCCAAACCCAGCACACCGACAATCGCCACGGTGTAGGTCAGGCCACGGGCCAAAGCGTTCCAGCTGGATTCGTCAAAGATCGGGTCGAGCAAGGGCTCGCCCACAATCATCTTGGCCGCGGTGAAGGCCAGCACAGCAGCGCCCAACTGGATGATGATGGGGAAACGCTCGACCAGCTTCAAGACGATGGAAGAACCAAAAATGACGATGGGCACGCTGATCAACAAGCCCAGCACCACCAGGTCAAACGAGCCGTGCGCCGCGCCAGCGACGCCCAGCACATTGTCCACGCCCATCAGTGCGTCGGCAACGATGATGGTTTTCATGGCCCCCGCAAAAGTAGTGGCAGCAGGGCCGTGGTCTTCCTGGTCGCCCGTGTCAACGAGCAATTTGTAAGCGATCCACAGCAGCCCCAAGCCACCGACCAACATCAGGCCCGGGACTTTAAGCAGCCAGACCACACCGAGGGTCATCAGGCTGCGCACCGCGATGGCGCCGACGGTGCCCCAAAGGATGGCCTTCTTTTGCAAATGGGGGGGCAGGTTGCGGGCCGCCAAAGCGATCACGATCGCGTTGTCGCCGGCCAAAACCAAATCAATCAGAATGATGGCCAGTAGTGCAGACCACCAAGGTGCGGACATGAATTCCATGCTGTATTCCTCAGGTTGACATCGTTCAAACCCGAGACGAAAGTTAAAAGCATGGGGAACCAGATAGGTCCGGAACGCAACGCTTCGACACCGCCGTCAAGGGCACTGATCGAAGGTCTTGCTCGGCATGGAGTGTAAAGTCTTTGCCAGACGGCCCGGAAGTTTTTTACTTCGTAATGACGACCCGTCTTTACGTTGGGTTGCAGCGCTTTTTGCGCCTCCCTGTGCAACCTAACGAGGGAGCTACTCCCCTTCATGATCACTACTATATGTATCCCACCCCATGCTGTCAAACCCAGCAGGTCAATATCCTCTTTTTTATGGGCTTATTTGTTGCAAAAAGGCACCGCAATACCCCACTGGATGGTGCCAACGAGTCACGCCCAGTGGCGAGCGAACCTAGGTAGGGTACAGGAGGATACTTTTCATGGAGCCAGGGCTGCGGTATGATCAAATGATGCGAAAGTTCGCTTTCATAGCCTTGCTGGTTGCCAGTGTGGCGCATGCCGAACCCGCCAAACCGGTGGACGACATCGAACGCTTTCTGTCCGAACGGGGGTTTCTCGAACAGACTGGGCAAATGCGTCAGCGTCTGAGCCAGACCGCCTCGGATCTGGTGGTTAATGCCATGGGCTTTTTGGGCGTTCCCTACAAACGAGGCGGCAACAGCGCCGATAACGGTGGGGTCGACTGCTCGGGTTTCGTGCGAGCGGTTTTTGAGCAAACCGTGGGGGCAGTGCTGCCTCGTCGCGCTCGTGAGCAAGCCGAATCGACCCAAAAAATCGAGCGTCAGGATCTTCAACCGGGCGATCTGGTGTTCTTCAACACCATGCGGCAAAAATTCAGCCATGTGGGCATCTACATCGGCGACAACAAATTCATCCACAGCCCCAAACCGGGGCAGGAAGTCCAGATCCAAGATATGCGGCAGGCTTATTGGGACCGCCGCTTTACCGGGGCGCGCCGAGTCAAATCACCCAACGTGGAACAATAGGCGCATGATGACTGCCGCCTCGCCCCCCATCCTCGAAGTGTTGCCGCGCGATTTGTCGGCATATCGATCAGGCAATGTGGGCATCGACTATGTGCACCGTTTCGAGTCCAAGGAGCCAGGCCCGCACGTGCTGGTCAACGCTTTGACTCATGGCAATGAGTTTTGCGGCATGGTGGCCGCCTGCCATCTGCTCGACACAGGAGTGCGTCCTTTGCGCGGGACTCTGACGGTGAGCTTTGCCAATGTGGCTGCCTACGAAACCTTTGACCCCGAACGCCCCTTCGACAGTCGACTGATTACCCACAATTTCAATCGCATTTGGTCCGAGGCCTGGCTCGATGGCGATCAAGACAGCGTTGAGCTACGGCGCGCCCGGCTGATGCGCCCCATCGTGGCGGCAGCCGACCACATCTTGGATCTGCATTCGACCAGTCAGGATGTCGAACCGTTTTGGGTCTACCCGAGCCATGCGCGCAATGCCGAGGTGGCACTCGCCCTGCCCCGCCCGGCCGTGCATTTGGTCATGCCCAATGGATTGGGTTCGGGCACTCCGGTGATCGAGTACGGCAAACACGGCCAAGCCCACAGCCAGGCAGGCGCTGGCCTGGTGGCTGAGTGCGGTCAACATTTCAAACGCAGCTCCGCAGAACTGGCTCAAGCCATCACGCTCGACTTTCTCGCCCACTTTGGCATGATCGATCGACCCATCGAAAAGGCCACGCCGCCGCGCCGATTTGAATTGTTGCAAACCTGTTTGGTGCAAACCACCGAATTTCAATTCAGCCGTCCGCTCGTGGGTTTCGAGACTTTCGCCCAAGGCGAGGTCATCGCCACCGATGGTCCGCATCGCATCGTCGCCCCTTGCGATCAATGCACGGTGTTCATGCCCATCCGTCTGCCCATCGTGGGGCGCGAGGCGGTCTATCTGACAAGACCGCTATAATGTTTGGCTCACACCATCGGGGTGTAGCTTAGCCTGGTAGAGCGCCACGTTCGGGACGTGGAGGCCGGAGG
>CAYMJT010000161.1:2059-4433 GCA_964390775.1 uncultured Bordetella sp. | reverse complement strand
GGAGTCGAGCGGATCAACGGCGGGGTAGATGCCCAGCGCAGCGATGTCACGCGACAACACAACAGTAGAGTCCAAGTGCGCGAATGTGGTTGCGGGCGAAGGATCAGTCAAGTCGTCGGCAGGCACATAGACAGCCTGAATCGAAGTGATTGAGCCCACTTTGGTTGAGGTGATGCGCTCTTGCAAACGACCCATCTCTTCGGCCAGTGTCGGCTGGTAACCCACGGCAGAAGGCATGCGGCCCAGCAGGGCGGATACCTCGGTACCGGCCAGGGTGTAGCGGTAGATGTTGTCGACGAAGAAGAGCACGTCACGGCCTTCGTCACGGAACGATTCGGCGATGGTCAGACCGGTCAAGGCCACACGCAGACGGTTGCCGGGCGGCTCGTTCATCTGGCCATAGACCATGGCTACTTTGGACTCGGAGAGGTTGTCGGAGACCACCACGTTCGACTCCATCATTTCGTGATAGAAGTCGTTTCCTTCGCGGGTACGCTCACCCACGCCAGCAAACACCGACAGACCCGAGTGGGCTTTGGCGATGTTGTTGATCAACTCCATCATGTTCACGGTTTTGCCCACGCCAGCGCCACCGAACAGGCCCACCTTACCGCCCTTGGCGAAGGGGCAAACCAAGTCGATCACCTTGATCCCGGTCTCGAGCAACTCTTGAGAAGGCGAGAGCTCGTCGTAGGCCGGGGCTTTGCGGTGGATGGATGCGGTATGAGTCAAATCGACGGGGCCACGCTCGTCAATGGGGTTGCCCAACACGTCCATGATCCGGCCCAGCGTGGCCTTGCCCACCGGCACCGTAATGGCGGCGCCTGTGTTGGTGACCATTAGACCCCGGCGCAGACCGTCGGATGAACCCAGCGCGATGGTACGCACTACACCGTCACCCAGCTGCTGTTGCACCTCCAGGGTCAGGGGCGAGCCTTCGAGTTTGAGGGCATCGTAGACCTTGGGCATTTGGTCGCGAGGGAACTCGACGTCGACCACGGCACCGATGCATTGAACAATTTTTCCTTGCGTTTGAGCCATTTTTTGCTCCGATTAAAAAGTGATTAGACGGCGGCCGCTCCAGCGACGATCTCGGACAGTTCCTTGGTGATCGCCGCTTGGCGGGTCTTGTTGTAGACGAGCTTGAGTTCGCTGATGACGTTACCGGCGTTGTCGGTGGCGGCCTTCATGGCCACCATGCGCGCCGATTGCTCGGAGGCCATGTTTTCGGCAACGGCTTGGTAAACCAGGGCCTCGACATAGCGCACCAGCAAGTCATCAATGACCGCTTGAGCGTCGGGTTCGTAGATGTAGTCCCAGCCGTGGTGAGCGCCCGATTGAGCGGTTTCCTCAGCCATGTCGGTATGCGACAAAGGCAGCAACTGTTCGACCATGGGCTCTTGCTTCATGGTGTTGATGAAGCGGGTGTAGCACAGGTAAACCGCGCTCAACTCACCGTTGGCATAAGCGTCAAGCAAGACCTTGACTGGTCCGATCAGCTTTTCCATATGCGGTGTGTCGCCCAACTGGGTGACGTGCGCGACCACATTGGCACCGACGCGATTCAAAAAGCCCAGGCCTTTGTTGCCGATGGCCACAGCGCGAGCGCGCTGGCCTTGGGCTTGCAGGTCACGGATCTTTTGGGTGACCGAACGCAAAACGTTGGTGTTGAGTCCGCCGCACAAGCCTTTATCGGTGGTGACAACGATGAAGCCAACTTCCTTGCTGTCGTGCGCCTTCATGAACGGGTGCACATACTCTGGGTTGGCTTGACCGAGGTGGGTGGCGATATTGCGCACCTTCTCGCTGTAGGGGCGAGCGGCGCGCATGCGATCCTGCGCCTTGCGCATTTTGGACGCGGCCACCATTTCCATGGCCTTGGTGATCTTCTTGGTGTTTTCCACCGATTTGATCTTGCCTCGTATTTCCTTGCCTGCTGCCATTGAAGTGTTCTCCGGTAAGAGATGTGTCTGCTGTCGGGTTCAGTGCCCAAAGGCCGCCGAGTCCGCCAGCGCAACTACATCAAGCAAAGGTCTTCTTGAAGGCTTCGATGGCGGAGGCCAACTCGGCTTCGGCATCTTTGTCCATGGCTTTGTCGTTTTCCAACTTGGCCAGCAAGGCGGCGTGCTTGTCTTTGAGGTGGCCATGCAGGCCAGACTCAAAGGAGAGCACTTTCTTGACATCGATGTCGTCGAGGTAGCCTTTGTTGACCGCAAACAGTGTGGTCCCCATCAAGCTGATCGGCAGCGGGCTGTACTGGGCCTGCTTGAGCAATTCGGTCACGCGGGCACCACGGTCGAGCTGCTTGCGGGTGGCTTCGTCGAGGTCGGAGGCGAACTGGGCGAAGGCTGCGAGTTCGCGGTACTGGGCCAAG
>CAYMJT010000161.1:0-2049 GCA_964390775.1 uncultured Bordetella sp. | reverse complement strand
TCGAGATCACGTTGGTGGGCACGAAAGCAGACACGTCGCCCGCTTGGGTTTCAATGATCGGCAAAGCAGTCAGTGAGCCCGTCTTGCCTTTGACTTCACCCTTGGTGAAGGCCTCGACGTAGTCGGCGTTCACACGAGCCGCGCGCTCAAGCAAACGGCTGTGGAGATAGAACACATCGCCAGGGAAGGCTTCGCGTCCGGGTGGACGACGCAACAGCAAGGACACCTGGCGATAAGCCACGGCCTGCTTGGAGAGGTCGTCATAAATGATCAGGGCATCTTGACCACGATCGCGGAAGTATTCGCCCATCGTGCAGCCCGAGTAGGCCGAGACGTATTGCATGGCCGCAGACTCGGAAGCGGAGGCGGCAACCACGATGGTGTAATCCATGGCGCCCGCTTGCTCGAGAGCGCGAACCACGTTTTTGATCGACGACGCCTTCTGACCGATGGCGACGTAAATACAGGTCATATTCTGACCTTTTTGGTTGATGATGGTGTCGATGGCGACCGCGGTTTTACCGGTTTGGCGGTCACCAATGATCAGTTCACGCTGGCCACGGCCAATGGGCACCATGGAGTCGATAGACTTCAGACCCGTTTGCATGGGCTGGCTGACCGACTGGCGGGCGATCACGCCAGGCGCGACTTTTTCGATCACGTCGGTCAACTTGGCATTGATCGGGCCTTTGCCGTCGATGGGCTGCCCCAGGGCGTTGACCACGCGACCGATCAACTCGGGACCCACGGGTACTTCCAAAATACGGCCCGTGCACTTGACGGTATCGCCTTCGGAGATGTGTTCATACTCACCCAAAATCACAGCGCCGACAGAGTCGCGCTCCAGATTCAGCGCGAGGCCGAAGGTGTTGTTGGGGAACTCCAGCATTTCGCCTTGCATCACGTCAGACAGGCCGTGGATGCGACAGATGCCGTCGGTCACAGAGATGACGGTGCCTTGGTTGCGAACGTCAGCGCTGCCAGACAGACCTTGAATGCGGCTTTTGATCAGCTCAGAAATTTCTGCGGGATTGAGTTGCATGACTCTTTCCTTTTCCTTTGTTTGGCCAACTGGGTGAGCCGAGGCTCACGCAGTCAGCGCGACTTTCATTTGTTCCAGACGGGCGCGAACAGAGGTGTCGAGCACCTCGTCCCCGACCACCACGCGTATGCCACCGATGAGCTCGGGCTGCATTTCAACACTGAGATTGAGTTTGCGGCCAAAGCGCTTCTCGAGAGTGGCTTTGAGATCTGCCAGTACAGCATCATCGATCGGGAAGGCACTGCCCACCAATGCATCAGAAGTGCCCCCTTGGGCATTTTTGAGCGTACGGAATTGGTGAGCCACTTCGGCCAGGGCCGAAAGCCGGTCGTTTTCGATGACGGTGCGCAGGAAATTTTGGGCCAGATCGCCTTTGAGCGATTTGGCCAAGCCGGCGATCAGGTCGTACAACTGCTGGTCGGTGACTTTGGGGTTGCCCGCCAATTGCTGCACCTGCGGGTCGGACGAAATGGCCGCCACTTCGTCCAGCCAGCTGGATACGGCATCGAGCTGGCCGGCAGCCGCCTTGTACAGGGCTTCGGCGTAGGGACGTGCAATGGTGGCGAGTTCGGCCATGGTGTCCTCTTACAGCTCGGCTTTCAGGCGCTTGAGCAAGTCGGCGTGGACGCCAGCATTGACTTCCTTGCGCAAAATCTGCTCGGCGCCTTTGACCGCCAACTCAGCCACTTGCTCGCGCAGGGCCTCGCGGGCCTTGACGGCCTGTTGATCGGCTTCGGCGCGGGCGGCAGCGACGATCTTGTTGGCTTCTTCCGTGGCGCGGGTTTTGGCTTCTTCGATGATGCCTTGTGCCCGACGCTCGGCATCGGCCAGGCGGGTCGCCGTTTCATTGCGGGTTTTGGCCAGCTCTTCTTCCACGCGCTTGTTGGCGGCGCTGAGGTCGGCCTTGGCCTTGTCGGCAGCGGCGAGACCTTCGGCAATTTTCTGGGCACGTTCGTCCAGGGCCGCGGTGATCGGCGGCCAGACGAATTTCATCGTGAACCAGACCA
>CAYMJT010000160.1:0-4503 GCA_964390775.1 uncultured Bordetella sp. | reverse complement strand
TCGCCCTGCGCTTGGGCAAAAGGCTCGAGCGAAGCGCTGGAACCGGTCAGCTCTTGAATGCGCCGGGCGATGAGGGGGCCAAGTGGATCGGACAGCGACAACAAATTCAATACGGCTTAAATTGAAAAGGCGAACAGGCGCAAGACCACGATCAAACCCAATATCCAGACCGCTGAGCGCCAGGTGGCTCGATCGGTGACATAAAGGGCAATGTAGGCCACTCGGCAGGCAATAAAGGCCCAGGCCCAAGGGGCCAGCAAAGACTCGGGCAGGCCCTGGACCCAAGCCAGAATCAGGGCAACTGCAAAGGGCGGGAAGGCCTCGAGGCTGTTTTGCTGGGCTGCGTCGGCTCGGGCCCGAAAGCCAGACTGGGCACTCATCCAAGAGCGGGGATGGTTGTTGTCGTAACCTTGAGCCCCCCACTTGGCAATAGCTGCGCAGACCACGGGCAATAAAGCAGCTATCAAAATGGTGAGAGTGAGTTGATTCATAGCAGGAGGTTTAGATTAAATTCATTTTAGGGGCGGGTTAAAGACCTTGAAGTATGCAGTGTTGGGTAACATGTATAGGTTGTCATAGGGCCGAATTGCCCTATGGTGCTGAACGTGAGCGACAAAGAGCGCTTTAAATTTCCTGACTGTCCGTTGAATAGCCTGGTACTCGACTTTTAGGAAAACAGGTAAAGATCGCAGCTAGCGCCGGCGCTGAGTGTCAAGATAGGGCTCTTCCCGTCGGGTCGAATTTACCCCCCATTGTCGATGGGGGTGGCAGCGGTTAAAGTCAGCGGGTGTCTTTTTGGAACCCGATGTATGAGACTCTTAATGAAATGCGGCTTGGGCCTGTCGCTGTGCATCGCCGGGTTGGCTTGGGCGCAAATCCCTGCCCCAGGCTATCCGCAAAAAACGGTGCGTTTTGTCAACAACTTCCCCCCCGGAGGGCCATCTGATATTTTGGCCCGATCGGTAGCCGAAGCTTTGCAAGGCAGTTTGAAACAAAGCTTTATTGTCGAAAACAAAGTAGGTGCTGGCGGCAATGTGGGTGCCGATGCCGTGGCCAAAAGCGCTGCCGATGGGTATACGGTGCTGTTTGGCATCGACACGGCCTTCACGGTCAACCCGCATATTTATAAAGCCCTGCCATTCAAACCCCAAGATTTAAAACCGGTGCTGGTCATGGGCTCGTCGGGATTGCTGGTGGGGGCACACCCTGCAACTGGCATCAAGTCATTGCGCGACTTGGTGGCGACGGGCAAGGCCAAAACGCTGAACTTCAGCAGCGGCGGCAATGGCAGCCCGGGGCACTTGGCGGTCGAGGTGTTCATGGATGCGGCGGGCGTGAAAATTCAGCACGTACCTTACAAGGGCAATACCCCGGCGGTGACGGCGGTGGTGGCGGGCGAGGTCGATGCGGGTGTTTTGGCCACACCGGGTATGTTGCCGCATGTCAAGAGCGGACGGGTGCAAGCCTTGGCGGTGACGAGCCGCCAGCGCTCAAAAATGGTGCCCGAGGTGCCTACCGTGGCCGAAGCGGGCTTGAAGGAGTTGGAACTGGAGGTCTTGTATGTAGCCATGGTTCCGGCGGCAACGCCAGACGCGGTGGTTCAAGTTTTGCAAAGTGCCATGAAGGATGCGCTGCAGCGGCCCGAGATGCAAGCCCGCATGGCGGGGCTGGATCTTTTTTACGAAGGATTGGCGGGCGAGGCAGCCCAAAAACGCATGGCCGATTTATCGGCACGTTACGCCCGCATCGTCAAAGCCACCGGCATGCAGCCTGAATGATGAAGCCATGAAACAACCGAATTTGATATTTATTGTGGCCGATGACCTGGGCTATGCCGATCTGGGCTGCTATGGCGGACGCGATGCGTCCTTTGGGCCAGTGTCGCCCCATTTGGATGCCCTGGCCTCAGGGGGTTTACGCATGACCGAGGGTTATGCCAATTCGCCAGTGTGTTCACCGACCCGCTTTGCCCTGATGACGGCGCGCTACCAATACCGCTTGCGCGGTGCGGCCGACGAGCCCATCAGCAGCAAAAGCAAGGGCAGCA
Organism: uncultured Bordetella sp.; assembly: GCA_964390775.1. Classification (GTDB taxonomy): domain Bacteria; phylum Pseudomonadota; class Gammaproteobacteria; order Burkholderiales; family Burkholderiaceae_C; genus Limnohabitans. Next base: position 2,456 of record CAYMJT010000160.1, on the reverse strand, counting down.
CGGTGCTGGGTTTGCCCCCCGAGCACCCCACTCTGCCCTCGTTGCTGCGGCAAGCGGGCTATCACACGGCCTTGATTGGCAAGTGGCACCTGGGTTACCCACCGGTCTTTGGGCCCCTGAAATCGGGGTATGACGAGTTTTTTGGCCCCATGTCGGGCGGTGTCGATTACTTCACCCACTGCAGCAACAACGGCACGCACGATCTATATCTGAATGAGGATGAGCATGCCGAGTCCGGGTATTTGACCGATTTGTTGTCGCACAAGGCGGTGGATTATGTCCGCCACATGGCAGGGCCATCGGGTCAAGGGCGGCCTTTTTTCTTGAGCCTGCATTACACAGCCCCGCATTGGCCGTGGGAGAGTCGTGACGACGCGGAGGTGGCGCAAGAGGTCAAAGACCATTTGTTTCACCTGCACGGCGGTAACATCGAAACCTATCGCCGCATGATTCATCACATGGACGAAGGCATAGGCTGGCTGATGCAGGCCTTGCGTGAAACCGGACAGTTCGAGAACACGCTATTGGTTTTCACCAGCGACAACGGTGGCGAGCGATTCAGCGACAACTGGCCTTTGGTAGGCGGCAAGATGGACTTGACCGAGGGAGGCATAAGGGTGCCCTGGATCGCCCATTGGCCCGCCGTCATCGCGCCCGGTTCGGTGAGCGCGCAGCACTGCCTGACCATGGACTGGTCGGCCACCTTGCTGGCTTTGGGGCAGGCCCAGGCGCAGCCCGAATACCCGCTGGATGGGATGTCGCTGGAAGCGATCTTGCGCAAGCCCCAAGCGGTCTTTGAGCGACCGATGTTTTGGCGCATGAAACACCGGGGTCAAAGGGCCATGCGACTGGGTCCCTGGAAATACCTGCGCGTGGACGGCAATGACTATTTGTTCCATGTGCAAAACGACGCGCGCGAACGGGCGAACTTGGGCGGGCGCGAGCCTGCCCGACTGGCCGAAATGCGCGCGGCCTGGGAAGCCTGGGATGCCACAATGCCAGCGATTCCCGAGGACGCCACGGTAAGCCTGGGCTATTCGTACAAAGACATGCCACAGCGATGAGGGTGTCTGTGTCAAAATCAGGACCCAAGGGCTGAACCCATACTGGCTTGTGCATTAGGAGACCGCGCATGAAGATCGATCGCATTCACCATGTGGCATATCGCTGCAAAGACGCCAAACAAACAGTCGAGTGGTATGTGAAAAACCTGGGCATGGACTTTGTATTGGCCATTGCCGAAGACCAGGTGCCCAGCACCAAAGCACCCGACCCCTATATGCACGTCTTTCTGGATGCAGGCAATGGCAATGTATTGGCTTTTTTTGAACTGCCCAACGCACCCCAGATGGGACGCGATGAAAACACCCCAGAGTGGGTGCAACACCTGGCGTTCAAAGTCAAGACGCAGGACGAGTTGAAAGACTACAAAGATCGCCTGAAAGCCAATGGGGTCGAGGTCTTGGGGGTGACCGACCACACCATATTCCACTCGATCTATTTCTTCGACCCCAATGGGCATAGGCTAGAGATCGCTTGCGACACTGGCACCCCAGACATGTACCGCCAACTCGACGAGGTGAAGTGGGCCATGCTGGACGAATGGAGCCGCACCAAGCGGGCCCCCAAGCATGCGGCCTGGATGCACGAGAAAGAATACGCTGGCTCATGAAGGACCTTGACGCCGAGTTGGCCTCGACCCTGAAGCCCAGTCTGCGCAGCTGGGTGGAGAGCGCGCAAACGCCAGGGGGTGATTTCCCGATTCAGAATCTGCCCTTTGGGCGCTTTCGCCGCCCCAGCGAGAGCGCGTGGCGCATTGGGGTCGCCATCGGGGACCAGGTGCTGGGATTGAGCGAGACGGGCCTGATCGGGCACGACGACATGGCGCAATTGCTGGCGCTGCCAAAACCACAACGGGTGGCCTTACGTGTGGCTTTGTCGCAAGGCCTGGCCGAAGGCAGTGGGCACCGTGCGGCTTGGGAGCGTGCTTTGTATGCGCAGTCCGAGCTCGAGTTGGGCACGCCTTGCGAGGTTGGCGATTACACCGATTTTTACGTGGGTATACACCATGCGACAGCGGTGGGCAAATTGTTTCGTCCCGACAATCCCTTGCTGCCCAATTACGCTTGGGTGCCCATTGGCTACCATGGACGATCTTCGACGCTGATCGCATCTGGCACGCCCTTTCGTCGCCCCCACGGTCAGGTCAAACCGCCCGATGTAGACACCCCCCGCTTGCAAGCCAGCGCACGCCTCGATTACGAATTGGAATTAGGCGTGGTGATCGGCCCTGGCAATCGTGCGGGGGAAGCGATCGAGATGGCGCAGGCCGAAGACCATGTGTTTGGTTTGACGCTGTTCAACGATTGGAGCGCACGCGATATTCAGGCGTGGGAATACCAACCCCTGGGTCCGTTTTTATCAAAAAATTTCGCCAGCACGGTGTCGCCCTGGAT
>CAYMJT010000159.1:0-4590 GCA_964390775.1 uncultured Bordetella sp. | reverse complement strand
ATTCGAGCCATAAGTTAGCTTGCCCGGATTGGCTCGCCCCCAAGCGATCATCTCGGCCAAGCTATTGAATGGGGTGTTGTTGTTCCTGACCAGCACATTGAAGTTGCGAACTGTCACGGCAATGCGGGTCAAGTCTTTGACGACGTCATAGGAAGGATCTTTGGTGGTGTGCGGTTGTACCCACAGCGTGCCCGACTGGCCAGCGCCGATGGTGTATCCATCCGGATTGGCGCGCACGATCGCCGCCGTACCGATACGCCCACCAGCCCCGCCGATGTTTTCCACCACGATGCTCTGACCCAACGAAGCGGCCATGTGGTTTTGCAGCAAGCGCACCATGATGTCTATGGTATTACCCGGTGGGAAAGGCACCAGGATTTTGATGGGTCGGTTGGGATATGCCCCCTGAGACCAAGCCCAATCTGGTGCGCCCAACAGTGCAGCCGCCCCTGCAGCCTGCAAGACTTTCCTTCGTTGTTCAAATTGCTTGTTCATCTGTAATCCTTTGTGCTTTGCACATTGATGACCTCAAAAGCCTTCCCTGTCTTATTCGTTTGAGTAAATCTGAGTATTTCTCTCCGTGGATCAGTCTCCTTGCATCTTCGAATTCTGAAGATGCGTCGCATTCCATGTATGTCTCGACCAGTTGGTCTCGCGATGTGGCCAAGACGTGCTGTAACTGATGGCTATTGATCCAGAATTGTTCACAAAGAGCCCTTGGGTGTTAGCAGCAACCCGCTGGCCAAGCGCCAGCTCAACTTGCGTGTGTAGTGTCTGCGCCTCCATGGGGGCGGTGATCAGCTCAGCCCGTACATGGTCTTGCCAGCCACCGGCACCTTGGCCATCAAAATGTCGCCGGACAATGATTCGGTGATGTACATGGTCTTGAGGTCTGGGCCACCAAAGGCGATGTTGGCCAAATGGTGATGGTGCGGATCTTCCGAGTAGACCAGATGGGTGGGCAACATGTTGTCGTTGAAGCGCCAGACGCCCACACCCAAATGGCACACCCACAAACCGTTTTTGGAGTCCATTTCGATGCCGTCGGGACCAGCTGCACCGCCGGACAATTGCACCGCAACCCCGGTCTTGGAGACGTTGCCATCGGCCATCAAGGGCAGTCGCCAAATCTGTTGCGATCGGGTGGCGGCGACAAAACAATGCTTCTCCTGCGTGTTCAGGGTGATGCCGTTTGGGCTGGGCACATTCAACGCCAAGCGATCCAACTGTCCGTTGGCACGCAAGCGAAACACCCGGCCTGTAGGATCGGCAATGCCGGTTTGACCCTGGTCGGTGAAGTACAGATCGCCATTGGCGGCGAAGTGCAAATCATTGAGGCCTTTGAAGCCCTCGCTGAACATCGAGCCCAGTGCGTTTTCGATCTTGCCGGTTTTGGGATCTAGCACCAACAGGCCTTGCTTATAGCAAGTGATGAAAGCACGTCCGTCTTTGTGAAACTTCAAGCCATTGGGCCAGCCATCGTATTGCGTTACCAACTCCCAATCGCCCTTGGGCGTGATGCGAAAGATGCGCCCAAAGGGAATGTCAGTGAACCACAAATTGCCTTCGCGGTCGAACGAGGGTCCCTCCAAGAAACACTCGACCTCGGCTCCTTGCCGATTAGGGTCGGACCAAGCCGAGCGCTGCTTCTTGCGAAACTTGGCGGGCATGGACATGAAAACCTCGGCTTTGATCAACTCAGGTTGTTGGAATGGATTGAACACTGACAAACTCCAGAAAAATCGAAGGGAAAGAGATGGCCCAAACAGAAGAACAAGCCACTGGCTTGGGGTCTCAATTTAGTCTATTATTTATTGACGAGGGTAGCAACGCTTGTTTTCCATATCTTCACGAACATACAACGTGTCCGAACCAACTGGTCTTCATTCACCACCCACCCTCTGCCAAGAAAGAAAAAGCGATGGATCCCAAACACCGCAGCAAACACACCCTGGGCCTGCTGGTCTTGCTCACCTGGTGTGCCATGGCCTTGCCCGCTTGGGGGCAAACCCTATACCCTGAACGGTCCGTGCGTCTGGTCATCCCATTTCCGCCGGGGGGGCCCTCGGACGTGCTGGGTCGCGCTCTGGGTCAAAAACTCACGGCCAGTCTGGGTAAACCCGTGATCGTCGAAAACAAACCCGGTGCGGGCACCAACTTGGCCGCCGACCTGGTCGCCAAAGCGGCACCCGACGGTCATACCCTTTTGCTGATGATGGTGGGCACCCAAGCCATCAACGAGACCATGTATCCCAAACTCAGCTACGACACTGTCAAAGACTTTGCCCCTGTCAGTTTGGTGGCCGCCTCATCGCTGGCCTTGGTGGCTCACCCATCAGTGCCAGCCAAAACCTTGCCAGATCTCATCAAACTGGCCAAGGCCAATCCCGGCCAATACAACTACGCCTCCTCAGGTTCAGGCACCCCTTTGCACCTGGGAGGTGAGTTACTCAAAAAGGCGGCCGACATACAAATAGTGCACGTGCCCTACAAGGGCGCGGTTCCGGCGCTACAAGACGTCTTGGGAGGTCAGGTGCAACTGGCCATGGTGGGTACGCCGTCGGTGCTCAACCATGTCAAGGCAGGACGACTGACGGCCTTGGGCGTTACCAGCCCACAGCGCACCAACCTGGCACCCGACGTGCCCACGGTGGCTGAAACCCTGCCCGGCTATGAAGTGGAATTGGTCTATGCTGTTGTCGCCACGGCTGGGACCCCATCCGCCGTGATCGATCGCCTAAACGCCGATTTGGCCAATGCCCTCAAAGACCCTGAGTTGCGCGAACGACTCTTGGCTTCTGGTTTTGAGTTGCGCACCAGTACCCCACAACAACTGGGTCAGTACATCCGCAGTGAAATCGCCAAATGGTCGGTCGTGGTAAAAGAATCGGGTGTCAAGCCAGAATGAGTCCACACTCAGTACGGGGACAGTCATTCAACTGGCTTTGCATGTGGCTCTTCCAGCTCCAGCAAGGCGCCCAAAAAATCACGCGGATGAATGAATGCGATCGGTTGTCCGTGCACATTAAGCGCCTGCGGCGCGCTGATGCTTGACACCCCTTGGGCTTGCAGGTCAGCGCAGACCTGCGCCACCGAATCGACTTCAAACGAAACGTGATGCAAGCCGCCCTGAGGGTGCTTTTCTAAAAAACGCATCAGGGCCGGATTGCTGGGCTGTGGCTCCATCAACTCCAGGCGTGCATTGCCCAGCTCGATATAGACCATGCGCACGCCCTGCTGCGCATTGACCATCACCGGCCCCACGCTCAAGCCAAACAGTTGCCGTACTCGCTCGCTGGCGCTCTCGAGATTGGGTACCACCAAGCTGACATGACTCAAAGCATTGACCATGATGTCTCCCTAGGCCACCACGCCCTTGCGCATCCACTCATCGACCTGCGCCTGGGTGCATCCGAATTCAACGGTCAAAACCTCGCGGGTGTGTTCGCCCAGGTGCGGCGGGGTGAGCCGGACTTGTAATGGTGTACCCTTCATCTTCATCGAGCTGGCCAAGCTTTTGACCACCTGACCATCGGCCCTTTGGGCCATGATCACCATGTGCCGGGCTAACGTATGCGGATTGGCCAGTGCCTGCGCAACCGAATTCACCCGCCCGCAGGGAATCCCGTCGGCTCGCATGGCTGTGATCAAGGCTTCGCTCTTCCAATGGGCCGTTGCAACCGCGACCCGTTCCTCAATCGCCTGACGATTCACCACCCGATCGGCATTGCGCGCGAACCTGGGATCTGTCACCCACTCAGGCTGTCCCAGAAGTTGAGCCAGTCGGGCAAATTGATTGTCGTTTCCCACGGCAATCGCGATCGGGCCATCGGCACAGTCAAACGTGGTGTAGGGCACGATGGTAGGGTGCCCATTGCCGTAGCGAGAGGCCTCTTTGCCGGTCGCCAAATGGCTGTTGCCCACATTGGCCAGCAAAGCGATGGCGGTGTCAAACAGACAAACCTCGACCTTTTGGCCACGACCCGTTCTGAATCGGGCGATCAGAGCCGCCTGAACGGCGTTGGCCGCCATCATGCCTGTGGCCAGATCGACAATGGCCACCCCATACTTGGTGGCCCCCCCATCTGGCATTCCGCAAATGCTCATCAAGCCCGATTCGGCCTGCAAAATGAAGTCGTATCCTGGTAGTTGGGCATCGGGGCCGTCTTCGCCATACCCGGTGATCGAACATCGAACGGTTTGGGGCGCACGCTGCTCAAACCAAGCATCGTCAAAACCCCACCGGGCCAGCGTCCCGGTCTTGAAGTTGTCGAGCACCACATCTACACTGGACAGCATGCGGCCCAGCAAGGCCTTGCCATCAGGTTGGGAGAAGTCAATGCACACCCCCCGCTTGTTGCGATTGCAGCCCAGGAAATAGGCCGATTCGCCACCAACAAAGGGCGGCCCCCAGGCGCGTGTGTCATCGCCCGAGCCGACCGACTCGACCTTGATCACCTCGGCGCCCAGATCGCCCAACAACATCCCACACCAAGGCCCAGCCAGCACGCGGGTCAAATCCAACACCCGTAATCCGGCCAGAGCTCCTGAGGGTTGCACGCCTGACGCCGTCATCAGTCTTGCGGGAAA
>CAYMJT010000158.1:3496-4614 GCA_964390775.1 uncultured Bordetella sp. | reverse complement strand
TTACTGCGTCGGTCTGAACCCCAGCATATGCATCCAATAAGCCCAGCACGCTGTTGGCTCGGGTGAGGCTTTGCCAAGCGTGTTGTCCATGGATATCGAGCAAGGCATCGCCTACTTCGCGCAATTGGGCGGCTGTGGCGGGGCTGCCATTGATCCAGGCCCGGCTTTTGCCTTGTTTGTCCAGAGTTCGGCGCAGCAGCAACGTATCTTCATCGACGTCAAAGCCGGCTTCCTCGAGCCAAAGTCGGACGTCCGCGTTGGGTTCGAATTCGGCGCTCACTTCGGTGCGCGTGGCCCCTTCCCGTACACTGCCCACGTCGGCCCGTTCACCCAAGGCCAATTGAAGTGCGTCAATCAGGATCGATTTGCCCGCACCGGTCTCACCGGTCAAAACAGTAAAGCCATCGGACAGGTCCAGATCCAGCGTGGCGACAATCGCAAAATCACGCAGGCTGATGCGTTTCAGACTCATGCGGCACCTTCGTTCCAGTGCAGTTTCTCGCGCAAAGTGTCGAAGTAACTCCACCCCACTGGATGGAGAAAGCGGGCATGGTGTTCAGAGCGTCGTACGGTGATGCGGTCGCCCACCAGCAACGAGGCCAGTGATTGCATGTCAAAGTTGGCGCTGGCGTCACCGGCGACCAAATCGATCACGATTTCGCCCGGGTCGGCCAACACCAAAGGGCGATTGGACAAGGTATGCGGGGCGATCGGAACCATGACCCAGCCAGATAAATTCGGATAAAGCAGGGGGCCGCCCGCAGAAAGGGCATAAGCTGTCGAACCGGTCGGTGTGGCGATGATCAAACCATCGGCCCGTTGGCGCGCAACAAAATGCCCATCGACCTCGACCCGCAACTCAACCATACCCGCTGTAGACCCTCGGTTGACGACCACATCATTCATGGCAAGTGCTTCAAACACACAGTGACCGTCACGCCAAACCTTGCCGTGCATCAGTGACCGGTCGTCGACCTCGTATTGCCCTCTAAGCATGGGTCGCAAGACTTCCTCAAATTGATTCAATGCGATATCGGTGATGAATCCCAGTCGGCCCTGGTTGACGCCGATCAGTGGCACGCCATAGGGCGCCAATTTACGCCCAAAACCCAACATGG
>CAYMJT010000158.1:0-3486 GCA_964390775.1 uncultured Bordetella sp. | reverse complement strand
CTATGGCGTGCCACTGATCGGCGTCAACCATCGCCTCCGACCACCACCGCCAGGTCGCATTCGCGGCCAATTTGGCTGACATCGAGGGCCGCATAGCCTGGCATGCCGGCGTTGGCAGCGGTTTCGCGTTCCAGCACGACGTCGCAACCTTCGGTATGCAATAACTGGGCGAGCTTGTCCAGGACCTGACGTGACGACGGTTGCATGCCACCTGCCACGGGGGGTTGGTGCTTGCCGATCAGGGCGATGTGACGGAATTGGCTTTTCATGGTTTTGCTTCCCTAGATTAAATCATTAAAATGCCCTCTCATCATGAATCCGCTTGACGAACGCGCCCGCCTGTTGCTCAAGATCCTCGTTGAGCGTTACATCGACGAGGGTCAACCCGTTGGATCGCGCACCTTGTCCAAAGCCTCCGGGCTGGACCTGTCGCCTGCCACCATTCGCAATGTGATGTCCGATCTAGAGGACTTGGGCCTGATTGCCAGTCCTCACACTTCGGCGGGCAGGGTGCCCACGGCTCGAGGTTATCGGGTGTTCGTCGACACCATGCTGACGGCCCAGCGTGGTCAACTGGAGACCACCCCCAGCCTGGCCCCTGATCAACCCCAAAAGGTGATTTCCAACGCGGCCCATCTGTTGTCCAATTTGTCTCATTTTGTCGGTGTGGTCATGGCACCCAAACGGGGAACCGTTTTTCGCCACATCGAGTTTCTTCGCTTATCCGAACACCGTTTGTTGGTCATCATCGTATCGCCCGATGGAGATGTACAAAATCGCATCTTGTTCACTGACACCAACTACACCCAGACCCAGTTGCTGGAGACGGCGAATTATTTGAATGCCAATTTCGCTGGTATGGCTTTAGAGCAAGTGCGTGAACGCTTGCAGGTCGAGGTGGATCGATTGCGGGGCGAAATTGCGGCGCTGATGCAAGCGGCTGTGCAAGTCAGCTCCGAGGCACTGTCGCAAGCCCAGGATGAAGTCGTCATCAGCGGCGAACGCAATCTGCTGTCGGTTTCCGATTTCAATCAGGACATGGGTCAATTGCGAAGGGCCTTCAACTTGTTCGAGCAAAAAGCCCAATTGATCCGTTTGCTCGATACCTCGGCGCAGGCCGAAGGGGTGCGAATTTTTATAGGTGGCGAAAGTCAGGTGGTGCCAATTGAAGAGCTGTCGGTGGTCAGCGCTCCCTACGAGGTGGATGGCCACGTGGTGGGTACCCTGGGAGTCATCGGCCCCACCCGGATGCATTACGACCGCATGATCCAAATTGTCGATATCACCGCCAAATTACTCAGCAATGCCCTCAGCCAGAAGTGAGTTTTGCCATGCTTTTACTGCTTTCTCCGGCAAAGTCCCTCGACTACGAGACCCCATGGAATGGGGTGACCCCCACTGAACCGCAATTCATTGCTCAATCGACCCAACTGATTGGGGTGTTGCGCAAGAAAAAAACGGCTGAGATCGCCCAGTTGATGGACCTGAGCGAGAAACTGGCCGAGCTCAATGTGGCCCGTTACCGGTCCTGGACGCCTCGTTTCACCCCAGACAATGCCAAACCGGCTTTACTGGCATTCAATGGCGATGTCTACGAGGGGCTCGACGCCAAGTCCCTCAACCCCCGCCAAATGGACTGGGCGCAAGAGCACCTGGTGATTTTGAGCGGCCTGTATGGGGTGTTGCGACCGCTCGACCTGATGCAACCCTATCGCCTCGAAATGGGGACCGCTTTACCCAATCCCAAAGGTCCTAATTTGTATCGTTTTTGGGGCTCGGACATCGCCGAGCACTTGAACCACCGATTGGCTTCAAGCAAAAAACCGATCGTGGTGAATCTGGCATCGCAAGAGTACTTTAAATCGGTAGACCTCAAAACCCTGCAAGCCCAGGTGATTGAATGCGTATTTGAGGAACATCGCGCGGGAAGCTATAAGGTCATCAGCTTTTTGGCCAAGCGGGCCCGAGGCCTGATGGCCAGGTACGCCATTTTGAATCAGGTCAAAACCCCTGCTGCGCTGAAGAAATTCAATCTGGAAGGGTATGCCTTTAGCCCCGAAGCCTCTGAGCCCCATCGGCTTGTGTTCAGGCGTCATCAGGATTGATTCATGCAGATTCAAGCCAACGGCATTCAGATTGAAGTCGAGGACAGCGGTCCGACTCACGCGCCTGCCGTGCTGCTGATCATGGGTCTGGGTATGCAACTCACGGCATGGCCCGAGATCTGGGTCCAAACCCTGGTCCAGGCCGGTTTTCGGGTCATCCGCTTTGACAATCGGGACTGTGGACTTTCAACGTCCTTTGATGATCGTGGTGTTCCCAATTTGTTATGGGCTGGGTTAAAGCACAAATTGGGGTGGCGGCAACGACCCATATACACGATCAACGACATGGCCATGGATGCTTTGGGTGTGATCGACGCCCTGGACATCCGATCAGCCCATCTGGTGGGGGCGAGCATGGGGGGCATGATCGCCCAAAGGCTGGCCCTGGCTGCACCGCAACGAATACAAAGTCTTTGTAGCATCATGAGCAGCAGCGGGGCTGAAGATCTGCCCGTTCCTGACTCCGAAGTCTTGCAACAGTTATATACCCCTCCTCGGCATGCTGGGCTGGACGGGGCCATAGAGCACGCGCTGAAGTTTTTGCAAATGATTTCAAGCCCGGCTTTCCCCCAGCCCGAGGGTGTACTGCGACAACAAATTCAGCGGGCCTATTTGCGTGCTTATCGTCCTGCCGGATTGCTCAGGCAAACCTTGGCCGTCATGGCCGATGTCCATCGCGCCGAGGACTTGGGAAAAATGAGGGTTCCCACTTTGGTGATCCATGGCGACGCGGATCGCATGGTCCCTATGGCCTGTGGTCAGGATACGGCCCGTCGCATTCCAGGATCGGATTTCAGGCTCATTGCTGGTTTGGGCCATGATTTCTCTCCTGGGGCCAGTCAGGCCATGCTTGAATTTTTGTTACCCCATCTGCGACGACACACACTCGTGCAATGAATCAGGCTCATTTTTCCACTTTGGGCAAACCCGTTGCCTATGCCGATCGATACGACCCTGGTTTGTTGTTTCCCATCGCACGGCAAATCCAACGCGACACCTTGGGATTGGCGGTCGATACACTGCCTTTTGTCGGCGCCGATTTATGGACTGCTTACGAACTCGGCTGGCTTAACCATCGCGGTAAACCCCAGGTGGCCCTGGCCCGATTTGTGGTCCCTTGCGAGAGCACACACATCGTCGAGAGCAAGTCACTCAAGCTCTATCTGAACAGTTTCAATCAAACCGCATTTCAAGACATGGCGCAAGTTCGCGAGCGTATTCGAGCCGATTTGGGGGCTGCGGTATGGCATGGCGGTCCGGTTCGTTCTGGCGTCGGCGTCCAATTGTTAACTCCAGACCAATTTGAACGCGAGACGATTCGAGAACTCGATGGATTGTCGCTTGATCGTCTTGACATCGAATGTGATCAATACACTCCCCA
>CAYMJT010000157.1:0-4665 GCA_964390775.1 uncultured Bordetella sp. | reverse complement strand
GCGCGTCGGCGCTGATGTAGGGCACACCCAGACATTGCTGTTTGGGTCGGTCGGGAGGGTTGCTGTGCGAAGGCGCAGCGGTTTCGGTCAGGCCATATCCTTCGATGTAGGACAAGCCGTAGAGCTCGAGCAGCCGTTGCGCGACCGCCTGCGGCATGCCTGCGCCGCCGCCTCCGATGTAGATCAGGCTGCTGAGGTCGAAGCGGTCGAAGTTAGGACTGCCCAACAAGTCGATGACCATGGTCGGGATATTGGTCCAGTGGGTGATGCGGTGGCGCGAAATGAGCGCGCCGGCCATTTCGCGGTCCCAACGCGGCATGATGACCATGGTCGCGCCCAAAAAAATGCTGGTGTGCAGCAACACCACGATGCCCGTGATGTGAAACATGGGTACCACGCACAGGGCGATGTTTTCGTGCGAGCCTGCACCCCACAGGGTGCCCGCATAAACATTGTGCATGATGCTGCGGTGCGGGTGGATGCAACCCTTGGGCAAACCGGTGGTACCACTGGTGTAGGGCAACAGGGCCATGTCGTCATGCCCCACCTCATGCGCAGGGGCCAGGGCCGTGCAGGCCAAGGCTTGATCCCAAGGGGTGACCACGCCGCCTTGCAAACTGGGCAACTCGGGGCGCGCCAGCAGCCAAGACGGCCAGGCCTCGGGTAAGGGGCCGGCCTGCTGCGGGTCGAAAGCGTCGCTGTAGTGGGTGACGATCAGGTGCGACAACCGCTGCTCGCTAGGCAAGGCGTCGCTGGCCTGGGCCATCTCGTGCGCCAGGTCAGAGGTGACCAGGGCCACCCGGGCGTCGGGGTCGGTGATGTAGTGCTTGAGTTCTTCGCGGCGATTCATGGGGTTCACCGGCACCACCACCGCATTGGCGCGCAAGATGGCGAAATGCGCCACCACCAGTTGCGGGCAGTTTTGCATGTCCAACACCACCCGATCGCCACGGCGCACACCGATTTGATGCAAATGTGCTGCCAGCACTTCAACCTGCCGCATCAGTTCGCTGTAGCGGGTGGTGCGCCCCAAAAATTCGAGGGCCGATTTGTTGGGGAAGCGTCGGGCCGAGGTGGCTAGGTTGTCCCACAGCGAAGTGCTGGGCACACTGATCGCGTGGGGCACCCGCGCTGGCCAATGGTCGTGATGAGGTCTCATGGTGTCCCCAAGCCTAACGCAAGCGCGCGCAGACCCCGATTGGGGTCTGCCCTGTGCTTCGGGGTCAATGCATGGGTTGACGCAGCTGCAGCATCTGATAGGCCTCGCAATAGCCGCGCAACCAAGACCAGTCCAGCGGTTTACGCGCCCAATGCACACGGGCGCCCAGTGCTGGGGTGAGCACATCTTCGGTCAGCTTGGCCGAAGACAGAGCCAGTAGAGTCATGTGGCGGAAGTCGGCATGGGCATGCAGATGGCGGATGAATTGTTGGGCGTCGGCCAAGGGTGGTTTGAGATCGATGACCACCAAACCCGGTCGATGCGATTGCAAGACCATCAAGGCCTCGACCATGTTGTCAAACAAATCGATTTGCAGCTTAATGCCCCAGCGAGCCAGGTTTTGCATCAGTTTTTGCCGTTGCGGGCCGTTCTCCATCACCCACATGATGCGGTCGTTGCCCGCGTTGCCCAGCGCCAAAGAGTGGTTGCGGCGTTGATACTCTTGCACCGAGGCGAGTGAGATGCGGCGATGCCCACCCCGGGTCTTCCAGGCGTGTAATTCCTGGCGCTCGACCAGGGTTTGGATGGTCCCGACGGATAAACCCAAAATTCGCGCCACTTCGGTGGTACCGCAAAATTGCCCGCCTGGGGCGTTGGCGGTGGGGGGGATGGAACTCATGAGTTTCCTTTCTTTTGAAATTCAAACGATTAAACTGACTTAAATTAATAATACCAAATAATGCATCATTTTGCAAAATTCGCCACAAAACTTTCAAAATCAAGGTTGACTCAGTCATACCCCCCGCTTCGGGGCAGGTCTAGGCAAGCCCTGCACAAGACTGGCGAAGACGCGCAACAATGCAAGACATATGCTGAACTCAACCTTAACCGCCATAAAAGGCCTGCGGGTGGGCCACTGGACCCACCCCCAGCGTCCCACTGGCTGCACCGTGGTACTGTGCCCGCAAGGGGTCGTGGCCGGTGTCGATGTGCGCGGCGCCGCTCCGGGCACCCGGGAAACCGATTTGCTGGCCCCTGGAAACACGGTCCCGCACATCCATGCCCTGCTGCTTGCGGGGGGCAGCGCTTATGGTCTGGATGCCGCATCCGGGGTCATGCGATGGCTGGAAGCGCAGGGGCATGGACTGCAGGTGGCTGGGGCGCTGGTGCCCATCGTGCCCGGGGCGGTGATCTTTGATTTGGGGCTCGGCGACCCGTCTTTGCGACCTGATGCCGAGTCGGGATGGGCGGCGTGCGAAGCGGCCAGCACCGAAGCCGTGAGCAGCGGCAATGTGGGGGCTGGGACCGGTGCCACAGTGGGCAAAATACTGGGGTCCGAGCGTGCCATGAAAGGCGGTTTGGGCAACTCACTGGTGCGGGTCGGTCCCTGGCAAGTGGCCGCGCTGGTGGCCTGCAATGCCTTGGGCGATGTATTGGACCCACGCACAGGACAACTCTTGGCTGGGGCCCGGCAAAGCGCCGACAGCCGGCTCATGTGCAATGCGGACGCGGCCTTGTTGCAAGGTGCACCGACCGCCGTGGCCCTGGGTAGCAACACCACCATCGGCGTGATCGCCTGCAACGCCCGACTGGACAAAGCCCAAGCTCAGCGGCTGGCGGTGGCCGGTCACGATGGCCTGGCACGCGCGGTGCGTCCGGCCCACACCCCCATGGACGGCGACACCTTGTTTGCCTTGGCCACCGGCGAATGCGAGCAAACGCCCAACCCCATGCTCTTGAGTGCCATGGCCGCCCAAGCCGTGGCGCTGGCCTGCGTCAATGCCGTGCAGTCGGCCAGCGGTCTGCGGCTGGGCTCGCGGTGGTGGCCCTCGGCGCGCGAACTCTGAATTATTTCAGGGCCTTGAAGCGAACCCGATGGGGTTTGGCCCCCTCTTCACCCAAGCGCTTTTTCTTGTCGGCTTCGTATTCCTGATAGTTACCGTCAAAGAACACCCAATGACTATCGCCTTCGCAGGCCAAAATGTGGGTGGCGATGCGGTCCAGAAACCAACGGTCGTGGCTGATGACCATGACCGAGCCCGCAAATTCGAGCAGCGCGTCTTCGAGGGCGCGCAAAGTCTCGACATCAAGGTCGTTGGAGGGCTCGTCGAGCAACAGCACATTGCCGCCCTTGATCAGGGTTTTGGCCAGATGCAAGCGACCTCGCTCTCCGCCTGAGAGCAGACCGACTTTCTTTTGCTGATCGCCGCCATTGAAATTGAAGCGCCCGCAATAGGCCCGACTGGGCATTTCGAATTTTCCCACCGTCAGAATGTCGAGGCCACCCGAAACGTCTTCCCAAACCGTTTTGTCGTTGCCCAGGTCGTCGCGCGATTGGTCGACAAACGCGATCTGCACCGTCTGGCCAATTTTGACTTCACCGCTATCGGGTTTTTCCTGGCCCACGATCATGCGAAACAAGGTCGATTTGCCGGCGCCGTTGGGTCCGATGATGCCCACAATGGCCCCAGGTGGCACTTTGAAGCTGAGGTTGTCGATCAGAACCCGATCGCCAAAGCTCTTGGTCACACCATTGAACTCGATCACTTCATTGCCCAGGCGCTCGGCCACAGGAATGAAAATTTCCTGCGTCTCGTTGCGCTTTTGATATTCAATGCTGGAGAGTTCTTCGAAGCGGGCGATGCGGGCCTTGCTTTTGGCTTGCCGGCCTTTCGGGTTTTGACGCACCCACTCCAGTTCTTTTTTCAAGGCTTTGGCTCGGGCCTCCTCGCCCTTTTGCTCTTGCTGCAAGCGATCTTGCTTTTGTTCCAGCCAGGTAGAGTAGTTGCCCTTCCAGGGAATGCCATGGCCACGGTCTAGCTCAAGGATCCACTCGGCGGCGTTATCGAGAAAATATCGGTCGTGTGTGATGGCCACCACGGTGCCCGGAAAACGTTGCAAAAATTGCTCCAACCAGTCCACCGATTCGGCGTCGAGGTGGTTGGTGGGTTCGTCGAGCAACAACATATCGGGCTTAGAGAGCAAGAGTCGGCACAAGGCGACACGGCGCTTTTCGCCCCCCGACAGGTGTTGAATGGTCGCTTCCCAAGGGGGTAGACGCAAGGCGTCGGCGGCGATTTCCAATTGGTGCTCAGAGTCGGTGCCGGCAGCGGCGATGACGGCTTCGAGCTCGCCTTGCTCAGCGGCCAGTTTGTCAAAATCGGCGTCGGGTTCGGCATATGCGGCGTAGATCTCTTCCAGCCTGGCCTTGGCGTGCAACAGCTCGCCCATGCCCCCTTCGACCGCTTGTCGCACAGTCTCTTCGGGGGCGAGTTGCGGTTCTTGTGGCAGATAACCGACTTTGATGCCAGGCATGGGGATGGCCTCGCCTTCGATTTCGGTATCGACACCCGCCATGATTTTGAGGAGGGTCGATTTGCCCGAACCGTTCAGGCCCAGGACGCCGATTTTGGCGCCCGGAAAAAACGACAAAGAAATGTCCTTCAGGATCTGGCGTTTGGGCGGCACGATTTTGCCGACCCGGTTCATGGTGAAAACGTATTGGG
>CAYMJT010000156.1:4112-4810 GCA_964390775.1 uncultured Bordetella sp. | reverse complement strand
GGCGAGCGCCAAAAGGAAGAGCGCATTGGCGACTTTCGCGTGGCCATGCAGTGGCTGATCTCTGAAGCCGAACGCACCACCAGCCGACAGCGCTATAAAGGCCTGGGCGAAATGAACCCCGCTCAGCTGTGGGAAACCACCATGGACCCAGCGGTGCGCCGTTTGTTGCGGGTGCAAATAGACGACGCCATCGAAGCCGACCGGGTCTTTACCATGCTGATGGGAGACGAGGTCGAGCCACGACGTGACTTCATTGAGACCAACGCCCTGAGGGCGGGGAATATCGACGTGTAATTTAAAGGCTCTATGCGTGACCCTTGTTACTCTATCTGTACAACGGGGCTCGCATCAGTATTGACTTCAGCGGCGGGCGTGTTGTTGCGCCCCATATAGATCTTGATCAGGGTGGGGTATTCGTAAGCGGTCCCATTGTTGTGGTCGACCAGTGCGCCCAGGCCCCCGCCGCGAATGATGTTGCC
Source organism: uncultured Bordetella sp. (assembly GCA_964390775.1). Taxonomy (GTDB): domain Bacteria; phylum Pseudomonadota; class Gammaproteobacteria; order Burkholderiales; family Burkholderiaceae_C; genus Limnohabitans. The sequence goes on along the minus strand of CAYMJT010000156.1, from coordinate 4,331 downwards.
CCACATCTGGTATTTGGTTTTGGACGCGACATCAGCGGTGCCTGGCGCTGACTCTGACTTTTTACACACCACGCGCAGGTCTTTGTTTGATCGATGCACGGCGGTGGTTCCGGGCGTTGTGATGAACCAGGTGCCTTCGTCGTTACTGATGCCGCACTTGGCGCCCTCGAGTTCGGTGTCTGGGTCGCTAAAGGTTTGGACCGATACGGTCTGTAGTGA
>CAYMJT010000156.1:2808-4102 GCA_964390775.1 uncultured Bordetella sp. | reverse complement strand
GGCGACACAGCAAGCCAGCGCGGTCTTGTGGTGAGGTTTCATGGCGCTTCCTTTCTTGGTTTGAGTGATGATTTAAAAGGCAGGTCGGCATACTAAAAAATACACCAACAAGCGCAATATAAAACCAAATCATACAAAACAAGAAAAACCATTAGCCTTTAGGCTAGGCTGGTCGGGCCCACATCAAGCCATCAGACCCGCCTTGTAGTCATCGACCGCCTCGATGAGTTGCTGGCGGGTGTTCATCACAAAAGGGCCGTATTGGGCAATCGGCTCACGCAGCGGTTTGCCAGCCAGCAAGATCATTTTGCTGCCAGCGGGTGCGCTCAGCTTCAAACCGTCGCCATCGCCCAAAATACCCATGCGCTCGCAGGGCACCTCGGTGCGGTTGTTTGCGCCATTCACGCTCACGCTACCGCGATACACGTAAATGAAGGCGTGGTGGCCCAGGGGCAGGGCGTGTTCAAATGTAGCGCCATCGGCATTGAAGTGGATATCCCAAAACTGCGGTTGGGTGTGTTCGCTCTGGATGGGGCCGTTGGTGCTGTTCACGCGCCCGCCGATCACGGTCACGCGCACCTGAGGGGTGACGTCGATTTGGGGCAACTGCGCGTTGGGGATGTCCATGTACTTGGGGTCGCACATCTTGAGTCGCGAGGGCAGGTTGAGCCAGAGTTGAAACCCTTCCATCTTGCCCTGATCCTGTTCGGGCATCTCGCTGTGGATCAGTCCGCGGCCAGCGGTCATCCACTGCACGTCGCCGTTTTGTAGCAGGCCCTCGTTGCCACGGCTGTCGCGGTGCCGCATGCGGCCATGCAGCATATAGGTCACGGTTTCAAAGCCACGGTGTGGGTGGTCCGGAAAACCGCCGATGTAGTCGGAAGCTTCTTCGCTGCCAAAGTGGTCCAACATCAGGAAGGGGTCCAGGCGCTGTTGCCATTCGTGGGTCAACACGCGGGTCAGTTTGACCCCGGCACCGTCGGATGTGGCTTGGCCCGCCACCAGTCGCTCAATCGACCGGGCCTGTGTGAAATGGCTCATTGAACCGAGTAGCCTTCTTCGGCGATCACGTTGGCCAAAGCGGCTCGGGTCTGTTCGCTTTGCACCGTCACTTTGTTCTCGGTTCGCACGATCTCGATCGTGGCCTTGGGATCGAGCCGCATTTCGTAGGGATCGTACAAGGTTTCGGTGCCGCCCCATTCCGGCTTCGCATAGGCCAGCTGCGGCACGACGTCGCTACCCGAGGCGGTGGATGTCGTGATCATCCGGCCGTGAAGGTCGGGGGGGGAGTTGT
>CAYMJT010000156.1:1799-2798 GCA_964390775.1 uncultured Bordetella sp. | reverse complement strand
GTCATGACGCTAACCGAGCTCAAGGCCATGGCGGCTCCCGCCACCACGGGGCTGAGGTAACCCAACGCCGCCAGCGGGATGCCGGCGACGTTATAGGCAAAAGCCCAAAACAGATTCTGACGGATTTTGGCAACCGTGCGGGATGAAATGTCGATCGCTTCGGCCACCAGAGCGACATCGCCACGCATCAAGGTGATGCCGGCGCTGCCCATGGCAACGTCGGTACCGCCGCCATCGGTGTTGGCCATGGCCATGCCGACATCGGCGGCGGCCAAGGCCGGTGCATCGTTGATGCCGTCGCCGACAAAGATGACGGTTTTGCCCACGGCGTGGGCCTGGGTTTGCAGTCGTTTGACCCATTCGGTTTTTTCGGCGGGCAAGACTTCGGCGTGTATCTCTTCTTTATGCAGGCCCATGCTCAGCCCCATGGCCTGTGCCGCCGCTTGGTTGTCGCCCGAAATCAATGCCAATTGCAGACCCCGTTGGCGCAAGGCGCTCAGGGCCTGGGACACGCCAGGTTTGGGCTCATCGCCAAAGGCCAGCAAACCCAGCACCTGCCAGCGCTGATCACCAAGCTGCCGCGCCAACAGCGAGGTGGTTCGGCCGGCCGGGACTTGTTGCAACAGGGCCTGTTGCTCGGGGGTTAGGAAGTGGGACAGCCAGTTCAGACTGCCTAGCGCATGGGTTTGACCGTCGATGTTGCCCTGTATGCCTTTGCCACTGAGGGCCTGTGCGTTGTTCACTGGACCCAAAGCCAGGTTGGGGTGTGCGTGTTGCGCCGATTGCAGGACCGCACGCGCCAAGGGGTGCTCACTGTGTTGTTGCAAGCGTGCAGCCAGGTTCAGCAAGGCTGACTCGTCCAGATGGGCCAGTGGCAAAACTTGTAACAGTCGGGGTTGGCCCAAGGTGAGGGTGCCGGTCTTGTCGAAAGCAACGATGCCCGCGCGGTGTGCCAACTCCAGAGCCTGGGCATCACGGATCAGCACGCCACGTTGGGCC
>CAYMJT010000156.1:0-1789 GCA_964390775.1 uncultured Bordetella sp. | reverse complement strand
ACCCAACCACCACCAGGCCAAGCCGGTGAACAGGGCGATGCCCAGCACCACGGGTACGAACACCGCTGCAATCTGATCGACCAAGCGCTGAATCGGGGCCTTGGCGGCTTGTGCATCTTCGACCAAGCGAATGATTTGAGCCAGCATCGAGGTCGCACCGATGGCGCTGACCCGCAGTTGTAGCACGCCCTCGCCATTCAGGGTGCCTCCGCGCACATGTGCGCCTGCCGCCTTGTGAACGGGCAGCGGCTCGCCGGTCAGCATGGACTCATCGACGCTGCTTTCGCCCCCGATGATTTCGCCATCGGCTGGGATGCGCTCACCGGGCAAAACCCGCAACACATCGCCGATCAGCACCTCGGCGATCGGCAGGGTTTGTTCACCATCCGATGTGGACACGCGGGCGGTTTGCGGACGCAGGGCTTGCAGGGCCCGAATGGCCATCAGGGTGCTGGCTTTGGCGCGGGCTTCCAGCCATTTGCCGAGCAAGACCAGGGTGATGACCACCGCCGAGCCCTCGAAATAAAGATCTGGGCCGTGCGCATCGTGGTGCTCTGGAGGCGCGTTCAGCCACAACCAAACCGATAAAGCCCAACCCGCAGAGGTGCCCAACGAAACCAGCAGGTCCATGTTGCCCGTGCCATTGCGCAATGCATGCCAGCCGGCTTTGTAAAAACGCGCACCCAATATGAATTGAACAGGAGTTGCCAAGGCAAATTGCCAAGCGGGAGGCAGCATCAGGTGTTGACCCCAAAGGGCGCTGACCATCGGAGCGACCAGGGGCAAGCTGAGTGCCAGTCCCAGCCAGACCGGCCAGCCTTCGCGCCAACTGGATACCGTTGTGGTTGCCGCGTCGTTGTGCGCTTCGCGCGGCTCATACCCAGCGTCGCGTATGGCGCGCCGCAGGCGGGCCATCTGTTCGGTGGCGTCGTCCGGCGCGGTGTTGAAGGTCACGCGCGCCATCTCGGTGGCCAAATTGATGCTGGCCGATTGAACGCCAGCAACTTTGCCCAAGGCTTTCTCAACGCGGGTGACGCAGGACGCACAGGTCATGCCGCCAACGCCGATGTCACAGACCAGTTCAGATGAATCCATGAAACCAGTGTAGGCGCAAATGCCCACATACCCAAGGGGTATGTGGGTCCAGATTGACTTAAGTCAAATTGGGGTGGATTCTGCGTCCTGTTTTTGCCGAGGCGAGAACCAAGCCACATACAGCGAGGGCAACACCACCAGCGTCAGCAAGGTGGCCGAGACCAGGCCCCCGATGACGACCAGAGCCAGAGGGCGCTGCGTTTCGGCGCCGATGTCATGGCTGAGAGCCATGGGCAGCAGACCCAGCGCCGCCAACAAGGCGGTCATCAACACGGTACGCAAGCGTTGCATCGAGCCTTCGCGGACTGCGTCGATCACCGGCAGTCCGGCAGCCCGCAATTGTTGGAAGACCGTTAGCATGACCACCCCGTTGAGCACGGCTTGTCCCGACAAGGCAATAAAGCCGATGGCTGCCGATACCGACAAGGGAATGCCAAAGATCCACAAGGCAAAGACGCCACCGACCAGGGCCAAGGGGACGTTGACCAAGATCAGGGTCGCGCTCTTGAGGGTTTTGAAGGCGTCAAACAACAAGACGAAGATCAGCAACAGCGAGATCGGAACCACGACCGCAAGGCGTTTCATGGCGCGCTCCTGATTCTCGAACTCACCTGACCAGTTGACTGCGTAGTTGTCGGGAATCTTGACGTTTTGTTCGACGCGACGTTTCATGTCGGCGACCACCGAGCCCATG
>CAYMJT010000155.1:3580-4825 GCA_964390775.1 uncultured Bordetella sp. | reverse complement strand
GAAGCTACGGCTTGCAACAGGAATTCATCACGCCGCATTGCCCTGAGCAAAACGGGTTGGTGGAGAGGGTCATTCGGACGATCAAGGAGCAGTGTGTCCACAGGCAACGGTTTGAGACGCTGCAACATGCGAGTCGGGTGATTGCGGACTGGATTGGGTTCTACAACCAACAGCGCCCTCATCAGGCGCTGAAAATGAAGACCCCGAATCAGGCATTTGAAATGTTTAAATTAGCAGCTTGACCTGAGCAGATTTCGCTGGGTCATTACACACATTCAATGAACTGAACTCGTCTTTGTTGAATTTGAAACGATCAGTGATTGAAGAAACAATTATTATTGATAATTTAACTGATGCAAAAAACCGACTCATTGGTGTCAATCAAAATACTATTGAACTTTTAGATATACAAAATCAATCTATTTCTGAGTCTACAAAGCAATTTACCAAATTAAGAAATAACAGTATCAAAACTTCAGAAAATCTAGAAAGTTTAAGTGAAGAGTCCATTTCCTTGATCGAGCGATCACGGGAGTTGACCCAAGGCTTATTGTCCATTACCTCCGCACTTCGAAATTCCTCGGAAGTTTTCGCTGAGTTAAATGCACAAGCTATTAATTTCGATTCGTCTGTCAATTCTGTCAATCTTAGGATGACTGATTTTTCTAATCGAACAGATTCTGTACAATCAGCCTTTGTCGAAGCCTCTAATGCCTTGGCTGAAGTTAACTCTAAGCTTCATGAGATTTCTAGTTCTTTCGGTCAATCGAATGAGTCTTTCAATTTATTTATCAATTCCTTTGCGTCTGCTGTTACTTCATCGCAATCGTTTGCCCAGGTTTTGCTATCAGCCAATGAACCTATCAAACTAACGTCTGAGTCTATTGGGTCTTTGAAAACCGCTATTGATAACTTGAAATCATCTGCTGAAGATCTTTCGCAGATTGTTTCTCGATTTAATTGATCTTATTTTGGTCACTGCATGTTTAATTCTAAAAAAATATACAACGAGAGGGTCATGGGAATTTCTGTCGTTGATATTTTGGTGCAGGCGGTTTTCTTGCTTCTTTTAATCTTGATGGTTGGATATGTTGATCCCTTGGATCAAAATAATTTTCAATTTCATGAGGCGGGTAAAGATTTATGCCATAAATTAAATAAGGACGATCCGCTAGCTTGCTATCAGTATGTGCGAAATGTCAGGGATATAACTTTGGGGCCATTACCATCAGATTATTTTTGTAC
>CAYMJT010000155.1:0-3507 GCA_964390775.1 uncultured Bordetella sp. | reverse complement strand
GTCAGTTAGCTCCTGAGGAATGTAGATCGACTTTGGTTAAATTGGCAAATGACACCAGCCTATGGCCATGCATTAATCCTACATCCACAACTCAATTAACTAGATCCACCTATTGGGTTATACACGCACCTGGTGAGATTGAGTTCAAATCTTTTTCTCACGAGTATGTTAGATACCTAAATGATAAACGATTTGATGATAAGTTGAAACGAGTAGATGAAATTTCAAAAAGAACTAAAAATATATTTTCACCTTCTCAAATTGCCACGACATTCGGCTTTATCAAAGAGCCAAGTTGTTTTCACGAATACAGCATTTCCCGACCTGGCAGATACAGTGACTCAGACTTGTCTCAAGAGTTGGGAGCTATTCGCAGCCTAAGATCTTTCTAAACTTTAAGCCAGCTTTATTTACCTTCCCACCCCCGCCTATTCTCCAACGTCGCATACGGGGTGATCATCCCAGGGTCAAACTCGATGGGGGCTTGCCCCGCTTGCACCTTGGCCGCCCAGTGCCCATCGGCCAGTGCGCCTTTGCCGATCGAGACCAGGTCGCCTTCGCCGTCTGTTATGGCTTTTTCGGCCAATGCCGGGTCTTGCAGTTTGCCGTTGGTGATCACGGGCAGGCCGCTGAATTGTTTGGCCAGGCCAGACAGGCTTTTGCTGCTGTTAAAGACAGGGCTCACGCCCTGGTGCGCGGCGATGTGGATGAAGTCGATGCCGGTTTGCCCGATCTCGCCAAAGATGACTTGGGCGTCTTCCAGCTGACCTGGCCAGTGGTACTCCAGGTCATTGACCTTGGTTTGTGACAAACGCACCCCGAGCAAATGGCCGGGTATGGCGGCCCTGACTGCTTGGATCAGTTCCAGGTGGAATCTGATTCTGTGGCGCACATCGCCGTTGTAGCCGTCGCTGCGTTGGTTGGTGTAGGTGGTCAGGAACTGGTCGGGCAAATAGCCGTTGGCACCGTGTATTTCCACCCCATCAAAGCCGGCGTCGATGGCCCTTCTGGCTGCATTGGCAAAGCTGTCGATCACGGTTTTGATTTCGGTGGGGCTGATCTCGCGCGGGGTTTGAAAGGGCCCGCCGTTGCCCCGATAGCGGCTGATCTGCACGCCCTTGGGGGTCACCGCCGAGGGAGCGATCGAGCCTTGCACCCAATGGTTGCCCTGGTTGACCGCCCCGCCATGAAACAGCTGCATATAGATGGGTGTTCCGCAGTCGTGCACGGCTTGGACCACGTCTCGCCAGCCCCGGGCCTGGGCGTCGTTGGCGATGCCGGGTTGGTTCAGATAGCCCTGGCTGTATTGCAGGTCGACATAGGTGGCTTCGGTCCCGATCAGTCCCCAGCCCCCTTGGGCGTAGTCCCGGTAGTAGTCCACCATGGCTGGGGTGACCCGCCCGTCGTCGGTGGCGCTGGCACGTGTGAGTGACGACACCACGGTGCGGTTGCGCAGGTTCAACTTGCCCAGGGTGTAGGGTGAGAACAGGGTGGGGTACTTCATGGTTTGAGTCCGAGCAGTTTGCTGGCGTTGCCGAAATACAGTTTGCGGGCATCGTCGGCGTTCAGGTCCAGGTCTTCGATCGAGCGGATGCCTTCGCGGATGAACATCGGGCCTTCCTCGGGGTCAAAGGGGCAGTCGCTGGCAAACACCACATGGTCGGCCCCAAAAAAGTCCAGCCCGCAGCGCAGCGCCGAGCTCGAGCCGCCCAGCACCGTGTCGCCATAAAACATCTTGAAATATTCGATCGGGGGTTTGGACAGGCGTTTGAGGACTTCGGCCTCGGCACCGTCCACGCTGCGGCTGCCCAGTTGCGCCCACAGGGTTTCGGCGCGGCCCGAAAAATACGGCAGCATGCCGCCGCAGTGGTGGGTGATCAGGCGCAGTTCGGGCAGCCGCTCGAGCAGGCCCGAGAACACCATGCGCGCCATGGCCACGCTGGTCTCAAAGGGCCAGCCCAGCACTTGCCAGATCTCGTATTGCGATTTGTCTTCGCCCACATAGTCGGGCTTGGAGGCGGGTCGGGTCGGGTGCATCCAGACGGGTTTGCGGTGGTGCAGGGTGATGCGCTCAAAGATCGGAAACACCTCGGGGCTGTCCACGGGCTTGCCGTTCACACTCGACAAGATTTGCACCCCCTTGGCGCCCAGCTGCTCGATGGCGTGGTCCATTTCTTTGAGTGCGGCGTCGGGGTTGTTCATGGGCAACGAGGCCACAAAGCCCGGGAATTGGTCGGGCCAGCGGCGGCAGATCTCGGCCATGCCTTCGTTGGCGACGCGGGCGTAGTGGGGTGACTCTTGCGGGCCGCCCAGCATCTCGGGCGAGGGCACAGCCAGCGAAATGATTTGCTGCACCTCGGGCCAGGTGCTTAGCATCTCGACGCGCGCGGGCATGTCCCAGAGCATGCGCAAATTGCTCATGCGCTTGATCATGCCGGGCTCTTTGCCGTGTTGCTTGACCAGCTCCAGGTAGGCCTGGGGCATGACGTGGTTGTAGATGTCGATTTTGGGGGTCAAGGGGGTCACCTGTGGTTCACTTATTGGGGCTTTGGGCGGTCAATCGGCGGCAATGCGGGCGTCGGTGACGACTTTCTTCCAGCGCGCCAGATCGCTCTTGATCAAAGTGCCCAGTTGTTCGGGGGTCGAGGGGCGCACCACCATGCCTTGCTGGGTCAGGGCGGCTTTGACGTCGTCTTGGTTCATTACTTCGATAAAGTCGCGGTTCAGGCGCTGGATCAAATCAGACGGGGTGCGAGCCGGGGCCATGACGGCATACCAAGCGTCGACGTGGTCCATGACGGCGATGCCTTGTTCTTTAAAGGTGGGTACATCTGGGGCTTGCGCGCTGCGGCTGGTGCCGGTGGTGGCCAGCAAGCGCACCCGTCCAGATTGGGTGTGCGGTTTGAGCGAGTGCACGGTGCCAAACATCATCTGCACCTGGCCACCGACCAGATCGGTCAGCGCCCCCTGTATGCCTTTGTAGGGCACATGGGTGGCGTCCAGGCCCGAGGCCGATTTGAACAACTCCATCGCCAGATGATGCGGGGTGCCGTTACCCGGCGAGGCGTAGTTCATCGAGCCAGGCGATTTTTTGCTTTGGGCCACCAGGGCGCTCATGTCTTTGGCGGTCACGCTGGGGTGCACCGCCAGCGCATAGCCGGCTTCGGTCAGTTTGAGCACCGGCGCAAAGTCGTTGGCGGTGTCATACGGCATGTTTTTATAAATGGCCGGGGTCATGGTGATGGTGTTGATCGCCATCAGCAAGGTGTGGCCGTCGGGTGCGGCCTGACTGACGAACTGCGCCCCCAGGTTGCCGCTGGCGCCGGGTTTGTTGTCAACGACGACGGGTTGTTTCCAGCGCTCGCTCAGTTTGGGGGCCAAGATACGGGCGATGATGTCGCTGCCACTGCTGGGGGTGAAGGGCACCACCAACACCACAGGCCGATCGGGAAAAGCCTGGGCCAGCAGGCTCAAGCCCGTCAGGGCCAGGCCGATCAGGGGGCGCAG
>CAYMJT010000154.1:0-4846 GCA_964390775.1 uncultured Bordetella sp. | reverse complement strand
CGCCTGAGCGCAGACGAACCTGCAATTGGCCCTGAACCACCGCGTAGCCGGTCGAATCGATGTGCGAACCCTTCTTCAGCGGCACCGTGCGATCGAGCACATATCGGGCGTATTCGATGACTTTAGCGCCGCGCTTTTCGTTATACCCCGGGCCACGCTCGCAGCCGTCGGTCTCGGGGATGGCGTCCGTGCCGTACAAGGCGTCGTAAAGCGAGCCCCAACGCGCATTGGCCGCATTCAGGGCATAGCGCGCGTTCAGAATCGGGACCACCAATTGCGGGCCTGCCTGTACCGCCAACTCGGCATCCACATTGGAAGTGGTGCACTTGACTTTGCCTGGGTCTTTGACCAGATAACCGATCTTTTCCAAAAAGGCACGATAAGCCAACATGTTCTTGATCGGGCCGGGGTGGGCCTTGTGCCAGGCGTCCAACTCCACTTGCAAGCGATCGCGCTCAGCCAGCAAGGCATTGTTGCGAGGGGCGAATTCGGCCACGATGGCGTCAAAGCCCTTCCAAAAAGCGGCACTGGACACGCCGGTGTCGGGCAATGCCTCGTCTTCGATGAATCGGTACAAATTGCTGGCGACTTCCAGCTGATGAACGATGGTGCGTGAGCTCATGATGAAGGGCGGCTAAAAGTTAAAAAACGAAACCCGCAGACATTCATGGACGCTGGGGCGCAAAGACCGCATCTTATCGGACACCAGGCCCCTGATTGCGTGGGGCGGATGTCAAACATTGATGACTTTTATAGAGGAAATCAATACCGGTCGGAGCCGACTTCAATCGGGCCGCAACAGCTCGCCCTGCGTCAACCCACGCCAGGTCTGGCGGCTGAGCCACAAAACCACCACGCTGGTCACGGCCAGCAAGGCCAGCGAAGGCGTCCACAACCAGCCGCCATCGGCGCTGTGTGCTTGCATGAGTGAGGCCGAGGTAAAGGCCGCCAAAGGGAAGCTTAAACTCCAATGTGGCAATCCGAAGGGAAGATCGATAATGGTTTTAATTTGAGTGAGCGCCCACATTAAAGACAGCAGGGCCATACCCCAAATGGCCCAAAGCACCCACCCTGGTGGGTGCCAAAGGTTCAGTGACAAAGCCAAGGCCGAGGGCGGCACGATCAAGATGAACCAAGTCGGTGTCATGCGCGACGGCAAGGGCCCCCCATGAAACAACCGCACCATGAGCAGGCTTAGGCTGACGGGCCACAGCAACAGGCCGATACCCAGTTGGACCGCCGACCAGGTCGTGTGGCCCAAGGGCACGCCAGCCCAAGGCGCCAGCAAGTTTCCGGCAGTGGCCAAAAAAACAACCGGCGTCAAGGCGGTCAAAGGGGTGCCCCCTTGATCGCCTGGCTTCATCCACCGCGACAAAACCCACACAGTCACCGCCAACTCGCCCAAGGCACCCACCCACCAAAACAACTCCAGCCCCAGCGGGGTCTGATGCGTCAAGCCTATCCACAGGGCGGCGAGCAAGATGATAGAAATTGGCAAGGCCGACACAAAAGTGTGTTTGACCGGATGACGAAGGTCAGCGGTGACGGCTTGCGGGTAAGCACTCCAGCGCCACAAGCTGGCCACAGTAATGGTCAATAACAACACACTGGCGATAGAGGCACTGATCAACGCGATCCATTCGGCCGCTTCACCCAGGCCGTCGATGGCGCGTGTCCATGCCAAGCCCAGCCCAGTCCAACCCATGACGGGGACAAACCAGGCGGGTGACAAATGCACCCAAGCCGAGTCGGTGGGGATCGATTTTGTGTTCATCAACCGAGTTTAGGTCAAACCATGTTTCAACCCAGACACTTGGGCGTCTGAGACCCGCCCCTAAAATGGACCCATGTCGCCTTTTGTCATGCTGCAGTATGTGTTGCCCCAGCTCGGCCTGACCCGCTTGGCGGGCTTGTTGGCCCAAGCTCGTGCGGGCCGGCTCACCCAAGCCCAGATCCGATGGTTTGTGCGCCGCTACGGGGTCGACCTGTCCGAGGCGGCCCTGCCCGAGATCGAGGCTTACGATTGCTTCAATGATTTTTTCACCCGTGCCTTGCGCCCCGATGCCAGGCCGCTGGCGCAGGCCGACTTGGTCAGCCCGGTGGACGGCGCAGTCAGCCAGCTGGGGCACATCGAGGGCGATCAGATTTTTCAGGCCAAAGGCCATGCTTATTCGACGCGCGCTTTGCTCGGGGGCGATGCCGAGCTCGGGGCCGCTTTCGAACACGGCGAATTTGCCACCATCTATCTCAGCCCACGCGACTATCACCGCATTCACATGCCCTGTGCCGCCCAAGTGCGCCGCATGATCCATGTGCCTGGCGCTTTGTTCTCGGTCAACCCCGAGACGGCCGCAGGTGTGCCCGGTCTGTTCGCTCGCAACGAACGCATCGTGTGCCTGTGCGACCTGCCTGGGGGACGCCCCATGGCCATGGTCTTGGTGGGCGCGACCATCGTCGGCAGCATGGCCACTGTTTGGCATGGCCGCGTCAATCCACCGCGCACGGGCAGCGTTCGACAGTGGGACTACACGGTCAAGCCGCACGCCTTGGCCCAAGGGGCCGAAATGGGGCGCTTTTTACTGGGCTCGACGGTGGTCCTGCTGTGGCCGCGCGCCACCGTTGAACTCAATCCCGAGTGGCAGGCGGGTACCCCGGTGCGCATGGGCCAAGCCATGGGGCACTGGACCTAAAGTGGCATCGCAGCCGGCTTATTGAAACGCCACCTCATCGAAACTTCGCAATTTGCGGCTGTGCAATTGCTCGGGGCCTTGGGCGCGCAACAACTCCAGCGCCCGCATGCCGATGCGCAGATGCTGGTCCACCCGTTCGCGATAAAAATGATTGGCCATGCCAGGCAACTTGATTTCGCCATGCAAGGGCTTGTCGCTCACGCACAGCAAGGTGCCATAGGGCACACGAAACCGAAACCCATTGGCGGCGATGGTGGCACTCTCCATATCCAGAGCCACCGCCCGACTTTGACTGAAACGGCGTTGTGGACCCTGATCGGGCAACAACTCCCAATTTCGGTTGTCGGTGCTGGCGACAGTGCCAGTGCGCATGATGCGCTTGAGATCGACGCCCACACAGGCCGTGATCTCCGACACCGCTTGCTCCAGCGCAATTTGAACTTCGGCCAGCGCTGGTATCGGCACCCAAAGCGGTAACTCCTCGTCCAACACGTGGTCTTCGCGCACATAGCCGTGTGCCAACACATAGTCGCCCAGCTGTTGGTTATTGCGCAAGCCCGCGCAATGACCCAGCATCAGCCAGGCGTGCGGTCGCAACACCGCGATGTGATCGGTGATGTTTTTGGCGTTGGCAGGACCAACCCCGATATTGACCATGGTGATCCCGCTGCGATCGCCACGTTTGAGGTGATAGGCGGGCATTTGCGGCAAGCGTGGCGGGGCTTTGCCGCGTTCGTCGCCCACTTGCGCAGGCAGCCCCAAGCGACGCGTGATCAAATTGCCCGGCTCGACAAAGGCCTCAAAGTCAGACCCTGAGTCGGCCATGGCCTGTGCCCCAAGTCGGATGAATTCGTCGATGTAAAACTGATAGTTCGTAAACAGCACAAAATTCTGAAAGTGGTCAGGACTGGTACCGGTGTAGTGCCGCAGGCGCTGTAAAGAATAGTCGGTGCGAGCCGCAGTAAAAAGCGACAGCGGACGGGGCTCGTTGCCCCTGGGGCGCCAAGTGCCGTTGGCAATGCCGTCGTCCATGACCGAGAGGTCGGGCAAATCAAAATAATCTCGCAGCAAAAGCCGCCGCTGGGCATCCATCTCACCCTCGATGTGATCGTGTTCGCCCAACGCAAAATGAACCGGAATGGCTTGGTTGCTGATGCCCACCTCCAATTCGCCCCCATGATTGCGCAACAACAGTTCGAGCTGTTTGTGCAAATACGGACCGTACAGATCGGGCCGGGTCAGGGTGGTCTCGAAGCGACCCGGCTGCGCCACAAAGCCATAACTCAGGTGTGCCCCTGCATGTCGGTCACGCCGCATGACCGTGTCGGTCTGCACCCGGACAAAGGGGTAGCAGGCGCGCACCCGATCGTTGGGCGACTGGCCTTGCGTAAAGGCTTGCAAATGCGCTTTGAGGTGCTCGGACGCCTGCGCATAAATGTGCTGAATTTGAGCCACCGCTGAAGCCGGATCGGCGTGGCGGGTGGGGGCCATGAATGGGGGCATGATGGGCATGAACCCATTTTGCCCCCAATGCATGACAGTCGTGTGAAACGCCCCTTCAGCGCAGCCGATATTTCAGCTGCAAGCTGATGCCGCCATAGAGTCGGTTTTTAATCTCGGGTACAAAAGACACATTCGCTCCGAACGACTCACCCTCCCAAGTCGCAACCGGCAGCAAGGCCGGAAACCCGCCGCCGCCAAAGGCCCTGGGGTAGCCGTCAAACAAGCCTGCCGCAACGCCCAACTTCAAGGACCCCTGACGCCAGGGTTGGTAATAAGCGCCCACATAATTCGAATAAGCGCTGTCGCTGTTCAAAAAACGGCCAGCCGTCAAACGCAGGTCATCATTCAGGCTGTATTCCAAGCCCATCCCAGGATTGGGGTCGCGCAAGGCGTGGTTTCTGGCGAAATGGATGGTGTAAAACCCCGCATTGATCCAGATCGGGGGTGTCACGGTTTGGGCTCTGGCCATGGGGGGTGCCCACCCAAGCCCCAAAACCAACGTAAGGGCACCCATCCAGAGAGAACGCCAGTCAGCGAAATGGGGCATCTATTCATTATGCCCATGCCCTGTCGGACGAATGGTTCAGGGTGGCTTGGGCAGAGGTGTTACAATCCCACCTCTGGCCCGGTAGCTCAGTTGGTAGAGCAGCGGA
>CAYMJT010000153.1:2677-5010 GCA_964390775.1 uncultured Bordetella sp. | reverse complement strand
TCAGGCTGGTTTTTCCCAAAGACGGGGCGGGGCGCTTGGCCTGGGGCGAACAGGGCCCGACCGACATCGACCCACAGGCCTATCATCAGGCTTGTCAGGCTTGCGCCCAGGTGGCAGAACAAGTGGGCATGGCGTTAGAACCCGTGCTCGATGCGGCCCCCGACTTCGCTCGTTTGCAAGAGCGCATGGCCGATTTGTGCAGTTTGATTGACCGTTTCACCACGCCAACAGAGCCCGGTATGGTTCGATGGGTCGAGTGGGGCAGTGGGGTTCGCATCACCGAAAGCCCATTGAACATCGCCGATTTGTTCAAAAAACAACTGGCGCTCGAGTCAGAGCAGGCCGCCCATGCCGATCCCGACATCGAATGGCAGCGAACTGATGACGAAACGGATGGCGCACCGATCCCTGAAGTGGCTCGTCGCGCCTGGATTTTCACCAGCGCGACCCTGGGCCACGATGATCGGTTGCGTTGGTTCACCGAACCCTGTGGCTTGACTCAGGCACAAGTGTTGCGCGTATCCAGTCCCTTCGATTACAAGCGCCAGGGCGTTCTGTTCGTGCCGCGCGACATGGTGCCACCTCAAGATCCCGGTCACACCGATCAGGTGGCGGCGTTGGCCGAACGGGTGGTGAAGGCACTGGGGGGACGCACCCTGATTTTGACCACCACCTTGCGCGCACTCCGGCAGATCGGCGACCATTTGCGCCAGGCTCTGGATGAAGACGGTCAGATCGAATTGCTGGTGCAAGGCGAAAGATCCAAACGTCAATTGATGGAGCGCTTTCGACAGGAAGACGATGACGCTGCCCAGTCGGGCAGGGTGCTGGTTGCTTCGGCCAGCTTCTGGGAGGGATTTGATGTACCGGGGCAAGCTTTGCAGGCCGTGATCATCGACAAACTGCCGTTCCCTCCGCCCAACGACCCCCTGGTTGAGGCGCGCTCCAAAGAGCTGCAAGCTCAGGGCCGCAAGCCTTTCACCGACTATTTCATTCCGGAAGCGGCGGTATCGTTGCGCCAAGGCGCGGGGCGCTTGATCCGTCGAGAGACCGACAAAGGGGTCTTGGTGGTGTGTGACAGCCGTTTGGTCACCACGGGTTATGGCAAGGCGCTCATGAATGCCTTGCCGGACATGGCCCGGGTCTCATCGACCGAATTATTGCTGGACGCCTTGCGCAGGCTCAGGTCTCAGGGCTGAGCGATCACCAGAATTTCCACCAGGCTTTTTCGGGGGCCTTGGTTTCTTGTTGCGGGTAATTGATCTTCAGCACGCGCAAGGTATCGTCGCGCAGTTGTTGCAGACCCAGCTTGTCATAACAGTCGGCCAACAATTGCAGAGCGTCTTTGATCGCAGGTGTGCCTTGATAATCCTGGATGGCCGTTTGCACACGGTTGAGGGCTGCCACATAAGCGCCGCGTTTGTAGTAATAACGCGCCACGCCCAGCTCTGATCGAGCCAGGGTGTTGACCATGTAGGCCATGCGAAGACGCGCATCTTCGCTGTACTTGGATTCAGGGAAACGGGTGACCAGTTCCTTGAATGATTCGAAAGATTCTTTGGCGGCTTTTTGATCGCGATCCGCCAGATCTTGTTTGATCAAGAAGTCAAACATGCCTGCTTCATCGTTGAAATTGATGATCCCTTTCAGGTACAAGGCGTAATCCACTGCCGGGCTGGCAGGGTGAATCTTGATGTAGCGATCCAGCGTGGCAATGGCCAGCGCCGTGTCTTTGTTTTTGTAATGGGCGTAGGCTTTTTCCAGTTGCGCCTGTTGGGCCAATGTGGTGCCTGCCGCGCGACCTTCGAGCTTTTCGTACAGCTTGATGGCCTTTTCATATTGCAGGTTGTTCATCTCATCGCGGGCTTCCGAGTAGATCTTGTCCACACTCCAGCCGGCAGTGGGATCTTTGTCAAAAGATGAGCAAGCGGTGAAGGCCAAAACCAACAGAACAGCGGATAATCGGCAACGAATGAGCACGAAGCCCCCTTTGGATATCAGTCAACCTCCATTATCGGTCATAGACGGCGATGTGGGTGAAGAGGCCGTCAGCGATGGCTCGGCCACCGAGGTGTTGGACATTCTCATCCAGGCCGAGCACCATGGCGAGCGCCTGGATCGCGCACTGGCCCTGGTTTTGGCGGACTTTTCTCGCAGCCATGTGCAGCAACTGATCGAGCAAGGGGATGTGACCGACGCGCGATCCACATCCCGACTCAAGCCCGCGCACCGGGTCACAGCCGGACAGCGTTTTCGGGTGGTGCTCAGGCCGACGCAAGAAAGCCGGGCCTACACCCCGCAAGAGATGCCCATCACCAGTGTGTTTTGCGATG
>CAYMJT010000153.1:2125-2667 GCA_964390775.1 uncultured Bordetella sp. | reverse complement strand
ATGAACATTTGCGGGTGATCGACAAGCCCGCTGGCTTGGTGGTTCATCCGGCACCCGGCAATTGGAGCGGCACCCTGCTCAACGGCTTGTTGGCTCTGGACAGTCAGTCCGGGATCTTGCCCAGGGCCGGCATCGTGCACCGCCTGGATAAAGACACCAGCGGTCTGATGATGGTGGCACGGGACCGCCCGACCATGGACGCTCTGGTGCAGGCCATCGCAGCGCGCACGGTCAAGCGTGAATACCTGGCTTTGGTTCAAGGCCTATGGCCCCACAGCACCACGGTGACCCTGGATGGCCCCATCGGGCGTGATCCCTCCAACCGGTTGCGCATGGCGGTTTTGGGCGCACAGCACCTGGCGGCCAAGCCCGCCAAGACCCATGTTCGTTGTTTGGAGCAGGTTGGGGGCTGCGCCTTGTTGCATTGCCGTCTGGAGACCGGCCGCACCCATCAGATTCGGGTTCATCTGTCGCACCACGGGCACCCATTGGTGGGCGATGGTCTGTACGGCGGTCAGCCCGTGATGGGCATGCATCGACAG
>CAYMJT010000153.1:0-2115 GCA_964390775.1 uncultured Bordetella sp. | reverse complement strand
CGGGCGACGTGGTACTCGTCGATGGGGGCGACTATGCCGACGGATTCACGATCAACGGAAGCATCGGCCGCGACCCGGCCAACCGTTTGCGCATGGCCGTGCTGGACGAGCAAAAGCATGCAGCCAAGGTCGCCGTAACGCATGTGCGCTGCCTGTTGCAAGGCGAAAGCCACGCCTTGTTGCATTGCCAACTCGAGACCGGTCGAACGCACCAAATTCGGGTTCATTTGGCGCACCATGGCTTTGCGCTGGTGGGAGATGCCCTGTATGGCGGCAAGCCGGCTCACGACATGCGACGCCAAGCCTTGCATGCCTGGCGTTTGTCCTTCAATCATCCTCAAACCCAACAGCAGATGTCGTGGAGCAGGCCCCCGCCTGCCGATTTCTTGGCCGTCTGCCAGGCGTTGGGGCTGGGCTACAATTTCGATCAATGATGAATACCCAGCATGCCCGTCGCGTTTTGGAAACGGCCCTGATTTGTTCGGCTCAACCGCTGCCCATGCGTGAGCTGCGTGTGTTGTTCAACGAGGAATTGGGGGTGGACACCCTGCGCACTTTGTTGGACGACATCAGCACCGAATGGGCCCAGCGCGGGGTCGAGCTGGTTCAAGTGGCCAGCGGCTGGCGCTTTCAAAGCCGACCCGAAATGCGGGAATACCTTGATCGCCTGCACCCGGAAAAACCCCCCAAGTACACCCGCGCGGCCCTGGAAACGCTGGCCATCATCGCTTACCGCCAACCCGTCACACGGGGCGACATGGAAGACATTCGGGGCGTGACCATCAACACCACGGTGATCAAGCAACTTGAAGATCGCGGCTGGGTCGAGGTCATCGGTCACCGGGAAACCGTAGGCCGACCGGCCCTGTACGCCACCACCCGTCAATTTCTGGACGACTTGGGCTTGACGTCGCTCGATCAGTTGCCTGCGTTGCAAGACCCTCATGCCCCTGAAATGGGATTGCAGTCTTTGCCCGGGTTTGAAGACCTGCCTGCGTCCGACCCCATCGACGCACCGCAAGATGTTCAAGATGCGTTGCCCCTGGAGATCCAAACCCAGGCTGAAGGCGTTGCCACCCAGCAGCCGGATTCGGGTTCTGAGCCCGATCCTCAGATTCAAGCATGACCACCTCGGATTCGGACACACCGAAACTGCACAAGGTGTTGGCTCAGGCCGGCCTGGGGTCGCGACTGGACATGGAGCGTCTGGTCGCCGAGGGTGCGGTCACTGTCAACGCTCAAGTGGCGCATGTGGGTCAACGGGTCAAAGCCGGCGACCAGATCAAGGTCAATGGCCGCTTGGTCAGGTGGAACACCCAGTCCCAAACCCCCAGAGTGTTGGCTTATCACAAGCCTGCCGGCGAATTGGTGACCCACGACGACCCGCAAAACCGCCCCACCGTGTTTCGCAAGCTGCCGCGCCTGCAAAACGGCAAATGGCAAGCCGTTGGCCGTCTGGATCTGAACACCGAAGGTTTGTTGCTGTTTACCAATTCGGGCGAGCTGGCCAACAAACTCATGCACCCTCGCTTCGGCCTTGAGCGCGAGTATGCGGCTCGGGTCTTGGGGGCTTTGTCGGTGGAAGAAAAACAACGACTGACCCAGGGCATCGATCTTGACGATGGTCCTGCTCAGTTCCTGTCCATTCAAGAGGGCGGTGGAGAGGGCGCCAACTGCTGGTATCGGGTCACCATCGCCGAGGGTCGCAACCGAGAGGTCCGCCGCCTTTTTGAGGCCCTGGGCCATGCCGTCAGTCGCCTGATTCGCGTGCGCTATGGGGCCATGATGCTGCCGCGTGGCCTCAAACGTGGCACCTGGATGGAACTGGATCAGGGGGATGTGCAGGCGCTGATGCGCACCGCCACCCAGCCGCAAAAGCAAGCCCGAACGGTAGGCGCCGACAGCCTGGCCCGTCAACGGGCGTCCCAAAGGCAGCGCCAGCGCAACCCCCAAAAGCGTTGATTTCAGCCCTGCGACAGGCGGGGAATAGGCTGCTTCTTGCTACAATAGCAGGTTGACTTACATACTCACAAGGATTCCATCATCATGGCCATCGAACGCACCCTCTCCATCATCAAGCCCGACGCCGTGGCCAAGAATGTCATCGGCCAGATT
>CAYMJT010000152.1:0-5022 GCA_964390775.1 uncultured Bordetella sp. | reverse complement strand
GGCCAAAAAAGCCAGCCCCGATAAGAACCAGCATGCCAAGGCCGATGTGGCGAAAGCCGCACCCGCCAAGACCGACGCCGCCAAGTCAACGGTCAAGTGAGTCACCACCGGCCAGCGCACCGGCCCCAGGGAGCGACTGAAGGGCCGGCGCTGTGGCCCTTCAGGGGAGTGACCGTACCGATCAGGTGCGCGCAATGGCCAGGTCCTCCCAACATGTGGTGTAGCCCGGCGTCAGCCGGGCTTGTTTCATTTGCCAAACAGGGTGCGAGGCCCGGTGCGTACTGGCTGTACCCAAACGCACCACACCACGGCCATGGCGTTGATGGATGCGGTCGATGGCTTGCATCAGGCGCTCGCTGGCGTGCACCCCGCCAGAGGCTGAGGCATCCGCCTCGTCCCAATCGAGCTCGGCTTGCGGCCAACCCGCAGGCTGCAAGTCGAGCAGCATCACGCCCGCCTTGGCGTACACATAACCCGGTTGATAGATGGCTTCAAGCGCGAGCAGCGCGGCGCGCGTGATGGCCGCGCTGTCGGCACAAGGGGTACGTAGCGGCACGATCACGCTTTGGCTGTACTGCGGCGTGGCCCGAAAGGGGCTGGTGCGCACAAAGGCCAGCACCTGAGCGGCGTGGCTGTTTTGACGGCGCAGCTTTTCGGCAGCGCGACACGCGAACTCGGTGATGGCTTCGCGCAAATCGGCCAGTTGCAGCACCGGTTGACCGAAACTGCGGGTGCAGGCGATTTGTTTTTTGGGCGAAGGCACGTCCTCGAGGTCCATACACGGCGTGCCTTGCAACTCGCGCACGGTGCGCTCGAGCACCACGCCCCAATGGGTGCGGGCGATGGCCGGTGACAGACGCGTCAAATCGAGGGCGGTGTGCACGCCCTGCGCCATCAGCTGGCGGGCGATGCGTGGACCCACCCCCCAAACTTCGCCAACCTCGGTACGTGCCAGCAGTTCGTCCAACTGCGCCTGCCCCAGCGCGCCCAGATGACACACTTGGGCGTGCTGCTCGGGGTAACTGCCCGGCTTGCGCTCAGCGGTCTTGGCGATGTGATTGGCCAGCTTGGCTAAGGTCTTGGTCGGGCCGATGCCAATACCGCACGGAATGCCGATCCAGCGCCACAGACGCTGGCGCATGGCGTGTGAGCGGCGCACCAGATCACCGGGGATGCCTTGCAAGTCCACAAAACACTCATCGATGGAATACACCTCTTGCCGATGCCCCAAGCCAGCGGCCAGGCTCATCATGCGGTCGCTCATATCACCGTACAGGGCGAAGTTGGCCGACAGACTGACCAGGCCAGCGTCGGCTTCGAGGTGCCGAATCTGGAACCAGGGTGCCCCCATGCGGATGCCCAAGGCCTTGGCTTCGTTACTGCGCGAAATGGCGCAGCCGTCGTTGTTGGACAGCACCACCACTGGGCGGCCGTTCAGACTGGGGCGAAACACCCGCTCGCAGGAAACATAAAAATTGTTGCCGTCGATCAGGGCGTACATATCGCCCCCTTCAGACCCGGTGCTGATGGATCGTGGCCACCACCACGCCCCAGACATCGAGCGTCTGGCCCTCTTTGGGCACGATGTCCGGATACGTCGGGTTGGCGGCCTTGAGGCGCATGCGACCGGCGCGGGTGCTGAGCGTTTTGCAAACGAACTCGCCGTCGACGATGGCGATCACGATGTGGCCGCTGCGCGGCACGATGGCACGGTCAACCAACACCACCGACCCATCCAAAATGCCAGCGTCACGCATGGAGTCACCGCGCACCCGCAGCAGAAACGTCGCTTGCGGATGGCGGATGAGTTGGGCCATCAGATCGACCCGTTGCACCTGATGGTCTTCGGCGGGGGACGGGAACCCCGCCGCCACCTTGGCTGGCAGGGCCTGAACCCAGCCAGAACTGCCCACGAGCAGGGGCAGCGGGGCCTCAATCATACTGTTCATTTATACAGTATATCGTCGCCCCATCTTGCTTGCCAATAGGGGGGCGCCAAGGCCACGGGTGTTAATTGGGGTCTGACCCCAATTTGTGGTTGTTTCGGCGCCACTGAGAAATTGGGGTCTGACCCCAATTTATGCAGGGAACTGGGCTCAGAGGATCCGGGTCACGGCGGTGGGCTTGAAGCCCAGGTCGGCGGTTTTGCCTTTACGGGCTCGGGCGGCGCGTGCGTTGTTGAGGGAGCGGATCTCGAGGGTTTCTTCGCGCTCTTTGCCGCCACGACCCACACCGCTGATGCGCACGCTGCGGGTGTAGGCCGCTGCGCCAGCGAGTTGGTCTTTGGCGTCGAGGTCGATCAGGGTCAGGCCGCGTCCGCCTTTTTCCATGGCTTTGAGTTCGCTGATCTCAAAGGTCAGTATGCGGCCACCGGTGGACGCGCAGCACACATGGGTGGCGGCAGGCCAAGCTTGGCCGTCAGGGGTGTTGCCACCCTGCCCGCTCACCAGCGACGGTCGGCACAGGGTTTCGCCGTCGGCGAGGCTGATGAAGGCCTTGCCGCCTTTGACGCGTGAGACCATGCTCTCGACTGGGGCCAAAAATCCGTAACCGCCCGACCCTGAGAGCAACAATACCGACTGCGGCGATGCCGCCACATAGTGAACCAGCTGGGTGCCGGCTTCGAGTTCGATCAGGGTGGTCAGTGGTTGGCCGTCGCCACGGGCGCCGGGCAAAGCCGAGACGGGCACGCTATAGACGCGACCGTTACTGCCCAGGGCCAGCATGATATCGACGGTGCGACATTCGAAGGTGCCGTAGAGGCCGTCGCCGGCCTTGAAAGCAAAGCCCGCTGGATCATGGCCATGCCCGGTGCGGGCGCGCACCCAGCCTTTTTCAGAGACCACGACGGTGACGGGCTCATCGATGATCTTGATTTCGGCAATGGCTTTTTTCTCGGCCTGAATCAAGGTACGACGATCGTCGCCAAAGGTCTTGGCGTCGGCTTCGATTTCCTTGACGATCAGGCGCCGCAAGGCGGCCGGGCTGTCGATGATGTCTTGGAGTTTGGCGCGCTCGTCGCGCAATTCGCCCAGTTCTTGCTCGATGCGGATGGCTTCAAGTCGGGCCAACTGGCGCAACCGGATCTCGAGGATGTCTTCGGCCTGGCGCTCGCTGAGCTTGAATCGATCGATCAGCGCGGGCTTGGGCTCATCGCTGTTGCGTATGATCTTGATGACCTCGTCGATGTGCAACAGCACCAACTGTCGACCTTCAAGGATGTGGATACGGTCTTCGACCTTACCCAGGCGATGACGCGAACGACGCAACACCGTCGCCTGCCTGAATTCGATCCACTCGCTAAACAGTTGGCGCAGGTTTTTCTGCACCGGTCGGCCATCGAGACCGACGGCGGTCAGGTTGATCGAGGATGAGGTCTCGAGGCTGGTGTGGGCCAGCAAGGTGGTGATCAGTTCTTGCTGCTCAATGCGGCTGGTCTTGGGCTCGAACACCAGACGTACCGGGGCATCTTTGCTGGATTCGTCGCGCACACCGTCGAGCACGGCCAGCACCGTGGTTTTAAGCAGTTGTTGGTCTTGGCTCAGGTTTTTTTTGCCTGCCTTGACTTTGGGGTTGGTGAGCTCTTCGATTTCTTCCAACACTTTTTGGGCGCTGGTCCCAGGCGGCAGTTCGTAGACCACCATCTGCCACTGGCCGCGCGCCAGTTCCTCGATGCGCCAACGGGCCCGCACCTTGAGCGAGCCACGACCTGTGCGGTAAGCGTCGGCAATGTCGGCGGCCGGACTGATGATTTGGCCCCCACCCGGAAAATCGGGGCCTGGCACCAGGGTCAGCAATTCGTCGTCGCTGAGTTTGGGATTTTTAATCAAGGCCACGCAGGCTTCGGCCACTTCGCGCAGGTTGTGACTGGGAATTTCGGTCGCCATGCCGACGGCGATACCGCTGGCACCATTGAGCAGGTTAAAGGGCAAGCGGGCCGGCAACTGGCGCGGCTCTTCGGTGCTGCCGTCGTAGTTGGGGATGAAGTCGACGGTGCCTTGGTCGATCTCATCGAGCAACAGATTGCTGATGCGCGCCAAGCGGGCTTCGGTGTAACGCATGGCGGCGGCACCGTCGCCGTCGCGGCTGCCGAAATTGCCTTGCCCGTCAATCAGGGGGTAGCGCTGCGAAAAATCTTGCGCCATGCGCACCAAGGCGTCATAGGCGGCCTGATCGCCGTGCGGGTGGAAGCGGCCCAACACATCGCCAACGACGCGGGCGCTCTTGACTGGCTTGGCACCGATGCTGCCGTTGGCCCCACCAAAGCCCAGGCCCATGCGCGACATGGCGTACAAGATGCGGCGTTGCACGGGTTTTTGACCATCGGCCACATCGGGCAAGGCGCGGCCCTTGACCACCGATAGGGCGTATTCCAGATAGGCCCTCTGGGCGTATTGGCCCAGGCTGGCATCGTCGTCAAACGCCGGGGCTTCGGGGGTGAATAAAGATTCGGTCATACGTCGATCTCAATGCTGTCGCCGTGGATTTCCATCAGCTCACGGCGAGCGGCAGCTTCGCCTTTGCCCATGAGTTGGGCGATGAGTTGTTCAGTGGCGGCAAAGTCCAGTGTGCCGAGTTGTACGGGCATCAACCGTCGGGTGTCGGGGTTAAGGGTGGTTTCCCAAAGTTGCTCGGCGTTCATTTCGCCCAAGCCCTTGAATCGACTGATCTGGCACTTTTCGCGCGGCACGCCGTCTTTGGCGCACTTGTCCAAGATGGCGTGCAATTCGCCGTCGTCGAGGGCATACATTTTGGCAGCGGGTTTTTTGCCACGTGCTGGTACATCAACCCGAAACAACGGTGGGCGGGCCACGTAGACATGGCCGGCTTCGATCAGCTTGGGGAAGTGGCGGAAAAACAAGGTCAGCAGCAGCACCTGAATGTGCGAGCCGTCCACATCGGCGTCAGACAAGATGCAGACCTTGCCGTAGCGCAGGCCCGAGAGGTCAGGCTGGTCGCTGGGGCCATGCGGATCGACGCCAATGGCGACGGCAATGTCATGGATTTCGGTGTTGGCAAACA
>CAYMJT010000151.1:3706-5110 GCA_964390775.1 uncultured Bordetella sp. | reverse complement strand
ATATGGGGGCCACGGTGCTGCGCATCGAGCGCAAAGAACCCGTCGCAATGGGGGTGCCACGCCCCCTAAAGTACGATCTGTTGCTGCGCAATCGGCGATCCGTGCCGCTTGATTTAAAAAACCCGCAAGCGATCGATTTCGCACTGGATCTGGTGCGCCAATGCGACGTTTTGATCGAGGGCTTTCGACCCGGGGTCATGGAGCGACTGGGCTTAGGCCCCGAACCATGCTTGACGCGAAATCCAAAATTGATTTATGGTCGCATCACCGGCTGGGGCCAAACTGGCCCGATGGCGCAAGATGTGGGGCACGATCTGAATTACATCGCATTGACTGGGGCTCTGAATGCCATAGGTCGCGCCAGACAAGCACCGGCGCCCCCGATCAACTTGGTAGGCGATTTTGGCGGTGGGACGCTGTACTTGGTGATGGGCATCTTGGCGGCATTGCACGCCCTGAAAACCCACGGTCAGGGGCAAGTGGTCGATGCTGCCATTGTCGATGGGGTGGCCTCGCTCATGACCCAACCCCACGGTAGCCTGGCAGCGGGAGTGATCAACACAGAGCGCGGAACCAATCCGACCGACTCGGGTGCACCCTTTTATGACGCCTATTGCTGTGCCGATGGCGCCTGGGTGTCGCTGGCAGCCGTCGAAACCAAGTTTTATGCTCAAGCCTTGCGCGTGCTTGGATTGGAAGAATTGCTGGCCCAGCAGTGGCAACGCGACACCTGGCCACTAGCCAAAGACCGCATTGCGGCACGCTTTAAGAGCCGCACCCGCGATGAATGGTGCGCCGCCTTCGATGGGGTAGAGGCCTGCTTCGCCCCTGTGTTGTCGCTGGCTGAAGCGCCACAGCATCCGCACCTGAAGGCACGTGGCGTATATGCCGACATTGACGGGGTCACGCAACCCATGCCGGCACCGCGCTTTAGCCTCACTCCGACGGCACAGCCACAGCCATTTCGACCCTGGAACCCCGAGCAAGCGCACGACATTTTGGGCCCCTGGCTGGATTCGAGTGCCATCGAGTCCGCTCGCCGCTCGGGTCTGTTTTGACGGCCCACATCAGCAACAAGGAGACCGCACATGACACCATTACCGCCAATCAAAAATTACCGTCATGACCATGAGATGGATCGCCGACAACTGCTCACCGTTGCCGCTGGCGCTGGGCTGTGGGCCGTAGGGCTTTGCGCCCGCGCGCAGAGCGATTTTCCGACCCAAGCGATCAAAATTGTGGTGCCTTACTCGGCAGGCACGGGCAGTGATGCGCTGGCACGCACAGTCGCTCAAGGCATCACCGACAAAACGGGCAAAGTGGTGGTGGTCGAAAACCGCGACGGTGGCGGCAGCCTGATTGGTACCATGGCCGTGGCCAAGGCGGTGCCCGACGGCCACACCC
>CAYMJT010000151.1:0-3696 GCA_964390775.1 uncultured Bordetella sp. | reverse complement strand
TTCATCCCCCTGGTTCTGGCGACCACCAAAAGTCTGGGATTCAAGACCTTGGGAGATTTGATCGCTTATGCCAAAGCCAACCCGGGCAAGTTGAGCTATGGTTCATCGGGGGCAGGCACCATCAGTCAACAAGAGATGGAGCTCTTCAAGCAAGCGGTGGGAATTGATATTCCTGAGATTCCATACAAGAGCACCGCTCAGGCCATGACCGACCTGATCGGCGGTACCTTGTCGGTGTTCCCGGTCGTGGTCCCCCTGGTCGCACCGCACATTCAATCGGGGCGTGTCACAGCGCTGGCCGTCATCGACTCCAGACGTTCACAGTTGTTACCCGATATCCCCGCCATCAGTGAACAAGTCAATGTGCCGGGCTATGCCCCAACGCCGGTTTGGTATGGTTTTGTCGCGCCAAACGGCACCCCGGCACAGGCCATATCGGTTTTATCGGGCCTCATCAATGCCGCCATGGACACGCCCGACGCCAAGACCCGTCTGGCCAGCCTGGGTGCACAACGCATCGTGGTGAGCAACGAGCAATTCACCCATGATTTGCGCTCCGAATACGAAAAAGCGGGTGCCCTGGCCAAAAAGCTGGGCACCTTTAAATGACACACTCAGGTGACGCATGAGCCAAAGAATTCCCACCTACGAGGCCTTGGCTTTACAACTCAAGCAATTGGGCATTGAGTGCATCTTTGGCCTGATGAGCGATGAAACCGCGATGCTGATCGCTTGCATAGACTCGGTCGGCATCCGCTTCATCAGTACACGCCATGAGAATAACGCCGTTGCCATGGCCGAGGGCTATGCCTGCTCCAGCGGCAGGCTTGGGGTGGCACTGATTGGGCGCGGCCCGGCCACCGCCAATGGCTTGCATGGCACGGTCTATGTGCGCAAAACGGGTTCGCGCGTGTTGCTCTTGCTGGGTGCCTCGGCCGATGGAGCGGCGAATCCGAACGGCTTTGGCCCCGACAACAAAGCCTTGGACGCAGCAGCGGTATTGAGCGCCGCTGGTGTGCGCGTCATGACCTTGCACGACCCCGAGATCGCGCCCAGCATCTTGGCCCATGCAGCGCTGCGGGCGCAGCAGGGCTTGCAAGCCTTGCTGTTGCCAACCCAAGTGCTCTCGGCCACGACCCCTCAAGATGCCCTGGTGCCCCCATACCCATTGCGCCCAGCTACCGCACCAGGCGCCCCGCGTCCGAGCGCGATAGAGGCTGCAGTGAACACACTGAAACAAGCCCAACGCCCCCTCATTTTGGCGGGCTACGGCGCCCATCTGGCAGGAGCGCGCGATGCCATCATCGGCTTGTCCGATCACATCGGCGCCGCTTTGTCCACCACGATGAAGGCCAAAGACCTGTTTCGGGACCACCCCTTCGATTGTGGCGTGGTCGGCTCGTTTTCTCATGGCGCAGGACGGCGTCTGATCGGTCAGGCCGACTGCATCGTGGTGTTCGGGGCTGGCCTGAATCAACGCACCAGCAGTCAGGGCACCGCCTTGCCCAGCGAGGCCACATTGATACAGGTGGACGTCTCACGCGAGGCCTTGGGCCGTTGGTGGCATTGTGACATCGGCATCGTGGGCGACGCGCGTACCGTGGCGCTGGCCCTGAGTGCAGGCCTTGCTGTGCGCAGCGAAGCTGACCCACCTTTGCGTAGCGAAGCCATGCGGCAAGTGTTGGCGAACTATCGTCCTGATCTTGATTTTGAGGCTCAGCATACCCCTCGAACCTTGGACCCGCGCAGTGTGGGGGTTGAACTCGATCGCTTGCTGCCGCGCGATCGCAATGTGGTCTACGACGCTGGCAATTTTTTGCAATGCGCCACCTATGTGTCGGTACCTGGGCCTGCGCATTTCAAGCAAGCCAGCGATTTTTCATCCATTGGCATGGGCTTTGGCACCGCCATGGGTTTTGCCCACGGCGACCCACTACGACCTACGGTGTTGTTCATTGGCGATGGTGCATTTTTAATGACACTCAGCGAGCTCGAAACGGTGGCCCGGGAAGGCATTCCCCTGGTCGTCATCGTGATGAACGACTGCGCCTACGGTGCCGAGTTGCATTACCTCAAGCTGCGCGACATGCCGATATCAACCACCCAGTTCCCCGATGTCGACTACGCCCCTGTGGCCGAAGCCTTCGGATTTCAAGCCGCCACTGTGCGTACGGTGGACGAGTTGCGGGCTTTGGCACCACTGCTTGCCAAGCCTGAGGGGCCGATCTTGATCGATTGCAAGATCAATGGTGCAGTGGCTGCAGGCTTTTTGACCGAGACCTCACCCACGGCCAGCCACAAGGCTTGAGCCTTATTGACCGCCTACGGCCCCAGAGGCGAACAACTGCTCGATCTCGGTCTGTGTGCACCCAAATTCACTCAAGATTTGACGAGTGTGGGCGCCTAAAGCCGGGGCCGGGGCTTGGACCTGGGATACAGTGGCGTTAAAACGCAACGCTGGCGCCACCGATTTGACGCGACCAAATTCAGGACTGCTGTATTGCTGAATCATCCCCGAGGCCTCGATTTGCGGGTCTGTGGCCAGTTCGGCCAAGGTGTTGACACGCGCAAACGGTACGCCAGCGCTTAGAAATGCCTGTTCCCAGTGTGTGCGTGGCTGAGCAGCAATGAGTGGGCGTAACTGCCCCATCAGCTCGTCATAGTGGGCACGGCGCGAGGCGTTGGCCGCATAAGCAGGGTGATCCGATAGTTCAGGGCGACCGAGGGCACGACAAAACTGTTGCCACAGTTTGTTGTTGCCACAGGCAATGAAAATCCAGCCGTCTTGTGCCATGAACGATTCATACGGGACATTGTCAGACACGGCTTGCACAGAAGCGGGGGCAGTGTTGGTGTTTTGCGCCGCCCACAGGCGCTGTAAACCCCAAGCCTGCAGCGACAAGGCCGAGTCGGCCAGACAAGCCTCGATGTGCGCCCCTTCTCCCGTGCTGTGCCGATTCAACACGGCGGCCAATATGCCGGTGAATGCATTTTGACCCGTGGTGAAATCGATCAAGGGGATATTGATGCGCGAGGGCGGCGGTTCGCCTTCTTGCGGCAAGCGCATCATGCCCGAGAAGGCCTGCATCATGGGGTCGTAGCCTCGGGCATGCGCCATGGGCCCAGTTTCACCGAATGCCGAGATGGTGCAATAAATCAGCCGCGGATGGTCCTTTTTCAGGCTGGGGTAATCCAAACCCAAACGGCCCATGACGCCAGCACTGAAATTTTGCAACACCACATCGGCCTGCAATGCCAAGCGCCGCACCAGGGCCAGACCCGCCGGGTTTTTCAGGTCGGCCACCAAACTGCGCTTGCCCCGATTGACCACCAGAAACAAAGACCCCGACCCAGTTTGTCCGGTGTGAAACGGCGCCCAATGGCGCGAATCGTCGCCCTTTTTGGGTTCGATTTTGATCACATCGGCGCCGTAATCGGCCAGCAGTTGGCCGCAATGTGGGCCAGCAAAGATGGTGGAGAAATCCAGAACCCGAATACCGCGCAGAGGTTTCATGTGTTTGGGCGCGTGGTATCAACCACTTAGCCAAATGTCATTCGAATCTTCTTATTGTATAGATATTTAGAAAGTCAGATCTCAGGCATGTCCTGGGCTGGTCTTGGATGATCTACGGGTTTCGATCTCGGCGCGAATGAAGCAAAGACACATTGGCCTCGGCCGCCAGGGTGCTGGCGTAA
>CAYMJT010000150.1:0-5189 GCA_964390775.1 uncultured Bordetella sp. | reverse complement strand
AACAACCCCACTTGAGCCACATAGGGCGGACGCAAGCGGGGCATGCCCCGCTTGCCCTCGATCGACTCGATCATGGCCGACTCTTCGCCGCAGATGTAGGCCCCAGCGCCTCGGCGCAATTCGATGAGCGGCATGTCAGCGATGGGCTGCTGGGCTTGCAATCGCGCCAATTCGGTTTCCAACATGGCCCGGGCGCCGTGGTATTCGTCCCGCAAATAGATGTAGATGTGAGCTATGCCCACAGCCCAAGCGGCAATCAACATGCCCTCCAAGAATCGGTGCGGATCGCGCTCGAGGTAGTGACGGTCCTTGAACGTTCCCGGCTCCCCTTCGTCGATGTTGACGGCCATCAACCTTGGGCCAGTTTCGGCGCGCACGATGCGCCATTTCCGTCCCGCCGGAAAACCTGCGCCGCCCAAGCCACGCAAACCCGAATCCTCCATGGTCTTGAGCACCGACTCGACATCCACTTTCCCCGCCACGCAGGCACGCAAATAGTCATAGCCCCCATGGGCCAGATAGGCATCGAGGTCCGTGTATGGCTCGGGATGGTGACGAACCACCCCAGACTGCACCGCCGAGCGCACTTTGTCCGTCGTGGCCTGGCCCACCGGGTGTTGTCCCACGACGACCGCAGGGGCTTGTTCGCATCGCCCAACGCAAGGGGCCGCGATCACCCGTACCTCGCGCCCCAGCAACTGCGGTAGTTTTTGGAGCAACGCTTGGGCACCAGCCATTTCACACGACAGGCCATCACAAACCCGCACTGTCAGCGCTGCAGGCGGCTCATGCCCAGTCTTGACCACATCGAAATGATGATAAAAGGTAGCGACTTCGTAGACCGCCGTTTGCGGCAGCCGCATCTCTTCAGCCAGGGCAGCCAGATGATCGGCTGACAAATGACCCCACTGATCTTGAATTTTGTGCAAGTGCTCAATCAATAAATCCCGCTGACGCGAAGCGTCTCCCAATAAATCCCGCACTTGAGCCAGCGCCTGCGGCGAAGCTCGACGACCCTTGGGGCCTTGGCGTTTACGCTCACGCGTGCTGGATTGCACGGCGATGGGAATAACAGGATGGTTCATGCGATCCTCAAATGACACCTTCTGAACGAAGGCCCTCGATCTCTTGCGGCCCAAAACCCAATTGACTCAAAATCTCTTCGGTATGTTCCCCCAGCAAAGGGGACCGCACGACCTCGGTCGGGCTGTCGGACAATTTGATGGGGTTACCCACGGAGAGGTATTTGCCGCGTGTCGGGTGCTCGACCTCGACGATGGTGCCAGTTCGACGCAGTGATTCGTCGGCCACGATTTCCTTCATGGACAGAATCGGCCCACAAGGTATGTCGTACTGGTTCAGGATCTCCATGGCCTCATACTTGGTCTTGGTCATGGTCCATTTTTCGATGCGGGAAAAAATCGGCTTCAGGTGCAACAAACGCGCCGCGGCGGTGGCGAATGCCTCATCGCTGATCCAACCCTCCTCGCCGATGACTTTGCAAATCGACGCCCAAACCGCCTCTTGCACAATGAAATAGATATAGGCATTGGGATCGCTCTCCCATCCTTTGCACTTCAGGATCGAGCCGGGTTGACCCCCGCCCGATGCATTACCCGCGCGCGGCACGGTGTCACCAAACTGGCCATCGGGGTACTGCGGGTACTCCTGCAACACCCCATTGCGCTCCAAGCGTTGCTGATCACGCAGTTTGACCCGACACAAATTGATCACGGCGTCTTGCATGGGGGCCAGCACCTTTTGTCCGCGCCCAGTCAAGGTGCGCTGGTATAGGGCGGTGACGATGCCCAGGGCCAAATGCAAGCCAGTGCCACTGTCACCAATTTGAGCCCCAGCGATCATCGGCAAACCATCCTCGTCGCCGGTCGTTGACGCGGCACCCCCCGTACACTGGGCGACGTTTTCGTACACCTTGCAATCCTCGTAGGGGCCGGGCCCAAACCCCTTGACCGAAGCCAAAATCATGCGCGGGTTGATCGATTGAATGTGCTCCCAAGTAATGCCCATCCGATCGAGCGCACCCGGGGCGAAATTCTCGACCAGCACATCACACTCCTTGATCAGTCGGTCCAGGACCTCGCGACCAGCGCGCTTTTTGGTGTCCAGGGTGATCGACCGCTTGTTGTGATTCAGCATGGTGAAATACAAGCTGTCAACACCCGGGATGTCGCGCAACTGCCCACGGGTCGCATCACCGACTTTGGCCCGTTCGACCTTGATGACATCGGCCCCAAACCAGGCCAATAACTGGGTACAAGTCGGCCCAGACTGAACATGGGTGAAATCAAGAATGCGGACGCCTTGCAGTGCTTTGGTCATGATCGTGCCTTACAGGTAGGGGTTCTGATACCCGTATTGTCCATGGCCTTGGGTCGGCAGGTGTATACCCGTACGAACTGGGTCGAAACGCCCAACCACCCCATTTTCTGAGGGCCAGCAGGAAAGAAGCCGAGAAAATAGGGGGGGCTGGTGGGCGGCCCTGCGCTCAGACCGCCTTTTTGGAATGCATGGCCTTGATCTGCTCGGCCGAATAGCCCAGCTCGGCCAGGACCTCATCGGTGTGCTCGCCCAACAAGGGGGATGCCGTCACCTCGGGCTTCATGTCCGAGAACTTGATCGGGCTGCCCACGGTGAAATAACTGCCACGCACTTTGTGCGGTACCTCAACGATCGAACCACTCTTGCGCAACGATTCGTCCCGCAACAGCTCCTTCATGGACAGAACCGGGGCGCAAGGAATGTCGTACTTGCGGAATATATCGACCGCTTCGTATTTGGTCTTGTCCTTGATGAAATCTTCGATGGTGCGAAAGATGTCCATGATGTGCGGTTGACGCGCACGAGCCGTGGTGTAGTTGGGGTCGGTTTTCCACTCGGGTTTGCCCAAGGCATCGCAAATTGGCTCCCAGGCATGGCCTTGAACGGTGAAGTAAATGTAGGCATTGGGGTCGGTTTCCCAGCCCTTGCACTTCAAAATCCAACCGGGTTGACCGCCGCCGCCTGCGTTACCACCACGCGGCACGGTGTCGCCAAAGGACTCGTGCGGATACTGAGGGTACTCTTCCAGATAACCCACCCGCTCCAGGCGCTGCTGGTCGCGCATCTTGACCCGGCACAAATTGAGCACAGCATCTTGCATCGACACCGCCACCTTTTGACCTTTGCCCGATTTTTGCCGACCGATGATGGCGGTCAAAATACCGATCGCCAGGTGCATGCCGGTATTGGAATCGCCCAAGGCGGCCGCCGAGATGGTGGGCTCGGTATTGCCGCCCTTCCACCAACCGGTGGTCGAAGCAGCGCCACCGGCACATTGGGCCACGTTCTCATAGACCTTCAGGTCTTCGTAATGGTGCCCTTCGCTAAAGCCCTTGACCGAGGCCAAAATCATGCCAGGGTTGAGCTTTTGAATGTATTCCCAAGTAAAGCCCATGCGATCGAGTGCGCCGGGGCCAAAGTTCTCCACCATCACATCAGATTGTTTGATGAGTTTCTCCAGAACCTCTTTGCCCTCCTGGGTCTTGGTGTCCAGGGTCAACGAGCGCTTGTTGCTATTGAGCATGGTGAAGTACAGGGCGTCGGCGTCAGGAACGTCACGCAACTGACTGCGGGTCACGTCACCAGCGCCAGGGCGCTCGACCTTGATCACATCGGCACCAAACCAGGCCAATAACTGGGTACAGGCCGGTCCGGCTTGGACGTGGGTGAAGTCAATGATTTTGATGCCGCTCAGGGGCAAGTCTTTTTGGGCCATTTGGACAATCTCCTTGGGTTGGAAAACAGAGTCAGGCGGTCTTTTTGGCCGCGGTGGGGTTGAGGGAGGTGATGCGACCGCTTTCGGTGCCTGCGGTCTCGTCGATGACGGCATTGATCAGCGTCGGGCGACGGCTGCGGAACGCCTCGTCGATGCCTAGCCGCAATTGCTCGGGTGTGGTGGCATACACGCCGACCCCACCAAAAGCCGCCATCATCTGGTCATAGCGGGCATTTTTAACAAACACCGTGGGTGCCACATCGGCACCGCCGCTTTGATTGATATCGGTGCCTTTATAGACCCCGTTGTTGTTCATGACCACAATGCAAACTGGCAGTTTGTAGCGACAAATCGTCTCCACTTCCATGCCAGAAAAGCCAAAGGCGCTGTCGCCCTCTATGGCCAGCACTTGCTCGCCCGTTTCTACGGCGGCAGCCACCGAAAACCCCATGCCGATGCCCATGATGCCCCAGGTCCCCACATCGAGACGCTTGCGAGGCTTGTACATGTCCACGATGCTGCGGGTGAAATCCAGCGCGTTGGCCCCCTCATTGACCAATACTGTGTCAGGTTTGTCGCGCATCACATCACGCACCACGGCCAAGGCACTGTGGAAATTCATGGGGCTTGGGTTCTTGGCCAGGGTTTCAGCCATCTTGGCCACATTTTTGGTCTTGCGTTCCTCAATGGCATTGAGCCACTCGGCCGGCGGGCGCTGCCATTGGCTGCCCAGTCCAGCCAACAAGGCCGAGACACACGAACCCACGTCACCCACCAGGGGGGCCGCGATGGGCACGTTGCTATCGGCCTCGATGGGGGAGATATCAATCTGGATGTATTGCTGGCCACCCCAGCTCTTGGCGGTTTTACCACCCCAGGTTTTGCCCTTGCCATGCGAGAGCAACCAATTCAATCGGGCGCCGATCAGCAACACCACGTCGGCCTCGGGCAAGACATAAGAACGGGCCGCTGCCGCCGACTGCGCGTGCGTGTCGGGCAAGATGCCTTTGGCCATCGACATGGGCAAGTAGGGAATGCCAGTTTTTTCGACCAATTGACGAATTTCGTTCTCGGCACGGGCGTAAGCCGCCCCCTTGCCCAACAAAATCAGGGGTTTTTTGGCCCCCTTGAGCAAGTCCAGCGCACGGCTAACCGCCTCCGGGGCCGGAATTTGTCGCGGGGCAGGATCGACCACCTTGATCAAGGACTGGCGTCCTTCATCCACGGGCAGGCTTTGGGTGAACAACTGGGCCGGCAAATCGAGGTAAACACCGCCTGGGCGCCCAGACAGCGCCGAGCGTATGGCGCGTGCGATGCCGACCCCGATGTCCTCGGCCTCGAGCACCCGATATGCGGCCTTGCACAAAGGTTTGGCGATCGCCAATTGATCCATTTCTTCGTAATCGCCTTGTTG
>CAYMJT010000149.1:739-5235 GCA_964390775.1 uncultured Bordetella sp. | reverse complement strand
GACGGATGGGGGGCGATGATCGCCGATGCGCAAAGCCGAGGCGTGCGCGGCGCACGCCTCGGCTTTGCGCATCGGCGATCATCGCCCCCCATCCGTCCATGGCCTCTTGGATCGACCGATTGACGTTGCGTCTTTGGTGGACATCGCAAATATCCTGAAACAAGGTCACCACCTCTGGCTCGATGGTTAAAGGTGGCGAAAAGGCTTGAGCCTTCTGGCGCGCCTTTTGGTTGTGCATGAAGGTCAGGTATTGCACCCCCGGGCGCGGTTGAAACGATTGCAGCAACTGCTCGAAATCGTGCATTTGGGGCACGTAACGGGGGCTGACGAATGCGCCCACTGTGATACGTTTCAATCCGGTGTCTGACAAGGCCTCGAGCAAGCGCACTCGGTCGGTCAACGGCACTTGGGCTCGAGCTATGCCAAAACCTTCGCGCATGATCTCTTCGCTGTAAATGACGTGGGGCCAGTTCAATTAGGGCTTTCAAATTATCTATTTGTATAACTATTATGACGGGTTAATTCAAATAGTCAACTAATTTTAAAAATTCGTTGTCCGACGGGCGACAACGGGGTGATAATTCGACGCATGCCTTTTCCTCCACGCCCCAGGGTCGGCGCCAGCGCCTCGGCCAAAAAACCAAAGGCCGCCGAATTGGCTGCGGCCGAACTGCGCCGTCAAATCGTCACAGGAAAACTCAAGCCAGGCGACAAGTTGCAGCCCGAAAATGTGTTGCAAGCCGAGTTTGAGATTTCTCGTCCCACCATGCGCGAGGCCCTGCGCCTGCTCGAGTCCGAGTCGCTGATCTCCATCAGCCGCGGCAAGCACGGAGGCGCCACGGTGCGCACCATTGATCTGGCTGCTGTCTCGCGCCAGATCGGCGTCTATCTGCAAATTGAATCGACCACATTGGCCGATATCTGGTTCGCCCGCACCGTGATCGAACCGCCGGCAGCCAGTTTGTTGGCCGAGCAGCGCAATCAGGCGGCGCTGACGCAGTTGGAGGCCAATATTCAAGAGGCGCATCAGGCCGCCAAGACCGACCTGAACCGTTACGCTGATTTGAGCGCTGAGTTTTCTCTGCTGATCACCCGCAACTGCGGCAACAACAGCTTGCATCTGTTCGCAGCCCTGATTCACGATCTGATTCGGCGTCAACATGCCCATGTGACTGAAATCACCCGTGATAAGACCAGCGTGGACAAATTGCGCCAGGAAAGCTTACGTACCCGTGAGCAAGCAGTAGCCCTGATGCGGGCTGGCAAGTCAGCTCAGGTCGAGCGCTTCTGGCGCGAGCACTTGCAACACATGCGCGACCTGGTTTTAATTGCCTACCCAGACCACATCACGCTGGATGTCCTGAACAAGTCGACCCGTAAATCACCCTCTGTGGCCAATGTGAGACGCACCCTCAAAGCGCCACGCGCCTGACCCGCAGTGATTCAAAGTCCCAAGCGCTTGCGATAAAAATCATAAAATGCACGCAGTCCGACCTCGGTCGCCATGGTCACCTGGGGTTGAACATCTCGACCACCCATTTCGAGCACAGCCTTTGACTCGGGGTAACCGTCGACCTGGCGCTGCAATTGCTTGAGCAATTCGCTGTCATCCATGGACACAAAGCCCGATGGACCCAACAGGTTCGCCTGCTTTAAGCGAATGCGCTGCATGTCCTCGCTGTCATCGGCATATCCGAAATAGGTCCAATCGACTTGGGTTTCGCGAACCCCCTTGGGGACAATCAGGCGCACAGCCAAGACATTGGCATGTTGCTGGATGAATGCACTTGGAAATATTTGCATCGCCGTCATCTCGCCATCGCCGTATTCATCGGCAAATTTAACTGCCTCCATGTCATTGAGCTTGAAGTCCTTGAAGCGCTTGAGCTCTTTAGTGAAGTCGCCGTCACCTTGACGATCGCCAGGAGCAGCCACGTTGACCGAATGCATGCCCCCCTGTTCGGGCGATGTCGCGTGTCTAGAGTCGGCGCGATACAAACCAAAGGTGATGAAAAATGTATGCAGCAAGGTGCCGTGATAAGGGTCACGGTTGTTCTCGTAATAGAGCTTCCAATTGCACGGTATCAACTGCCTGGAGTGCCCCAGCAATTTCAGCGGTCGTCCTGGCATGAGTCGATGCAAACGCTTCATCGCCCAGGGGCCGCAGTAGGTCTCGAAGTCGGGCACGGTATCGCTGAAGGTGGCCCACACCGAACCCCCAGCGACCGCCACACGCAAGCGCCGCAGACCATATTGCTTCATGTCAAAGTCTTGCGGCATGCCGCCAGTGCCGTGCACCCCTTTGATCAAGGACACCCCTCGGCATTCGCCCTTCAGGTTGAAGCCCCACTGGTGGTAAGGGCAAGTCAACATGCGGGTGTGCCCCTTGTTTTGCCACACCACAGCCCCACCCCGGTGGGGGCAACGGTTCTCAAGCACATGTATGCCGTCGGTATCGCGCGTGACGATCACCTGCCGATCGCCGATCCAAGCGCGCTTGTAATCGCCCACCTCGGGAATCTCACTGTCGATACCGACAAAATTCCAACTGTCGCCAGCAAAAAACTCATCGAGTTCGCGTCGAAACAAATCGGGGTCCGAATAAATCCAGGCCGGCACCCGCGTGATGCCTTCTGCTGGCCAGCGGCGGTCGGCCTTGTCCTGGGTTGCGATAGGGGTTTGACTCATGAGCAGCCTCAAACAGGAAATACCAAAGAGGTATATATGCGGAAGTTGTCGTACACACAGAGCCGACGGCGAAATTTCAGACCTTGCGGTGTGTCGACCACCACATCCACGTATTGGCCGACCAGCAGTACACGCGGCTCGTCGTCCGAGGTGCTCTCGATCACCATGAAGTTGCAGCGTGTCTCCCAACTGTCGGGGCCGCGTCCGACCACCTTCAATCCATGCATGAAGTGACGCAGAAAACGGGGCTCATAGACCGTGCACTCTTGGGTGGCTTGGGCTCGGTCCTTGACCATGCCCAGACCATCGCAGTGCATGGTGGCATGTAGCAAACCCGCCAAATAGCCCTCGCGCGATATCACTTGATACAGACAGTCCTCAGTGAAATATTCTGGCCAGGCTTGCAGGTCTTGCTCGTCCAGGGTATCGGCATAATCATCAAAGAGTTGGCGCAAGGCCTGCAGTTCTTCGCTGCTGACCAAGGTGGTGGAGCGGGGGAATTTCATGGGTTCAGTCGGCTAATGCATGCAAAAGTTGGGGGTTGTACGCCGATACATTGGGGACGCCCGTAAAAGCCATCACCCGTTCGAGTTCTTCACGCAAAATGTCCAGTGCCAAGGTAGCCCCAGCCTCACCATCGCTGGCCAGTCCCCATAACGGGGCGCGACCCACCAGCACCCCTCGGGCACCCAAGGCCAAGGCCTTGGCGATATCTCCACCTCGATTAAAACCCCCATCGACCATCACGGACATTCGGTGTCCTACCTGCTCAAGAACGCGTGGTAACGCATTCATGGGAGGCACTGAACTGTCCAGGTTACGGCCACCGTGGTTCGACACCACCACGGCATCGGCGCCACATTCATGCGCTTTTTGGGCATCATCCGGGCGTAAGATGCCCTTGACCATCAAGGGGCCCGACCAACGCCGTCGCAACTCCCTCAGATCGGCCCAGCTCAATGAGTCACATTTGGGCGGTGTGTGCGACTCATTCAAGCGTTGTCGCAATTGGCTGGGGTAGTTCTCTAGCGTAGGAACGCCAGAACGAAGCAAGTAGCGGGCAAATACCTTGAAAAACCAGCCAGGGTGCAGGGCCACATCCCAGGCGTTTTGCGCCGAAATTCGCATCGGTAGCGAAAACCCATTGTGCTTGTTGTACTCGCGATTAGGCGCCGTAGGCGTGTCCACCGTGATCATCAAGGCCTCAAAACCGCAGCGCTTGGCGCGTTCGATCAATTCCAAAGAGTGTTCGCGCTCAGGCCACATATAGAGCTGAAACCACAGTCGGCCTCCCGCTTCGGCCGCAACTCGCTCCATCGAGATGATCGAGGCAGTCGATAAAGTAAAGGGAATGCCGGCACGATGCGCAGCACGCGCCAAGGCAATTTCGCCGTCATGCCACAACAAACCCGCTGCCCCAGTGGGGGCGACCGCCACGGGCATTTGTGTGGGGATGCCGAAAAAATCACTTTGCGCGCTTCTGGCCGATACATCAACCAGTACCTGCGGCTGAAATTTCAGCCTTTCAATGGCTCGGGTCATGGCCCGCAAGGCATGTTCGTCTTCGGTTCCTCGATCTACATATTCGAACAATCCGCGTGGTAATTTGCGCCGTGCCAATCGGCGTAAATCGGCCACGTTATAGGCTTTCAAGCCAGAGCCAGACATGATTGCGGCCTTATTTCACCAGACCCAAGCGCTTGGCCAGCTCGGACGAGCTGTCGAATTCAGCCTTGATATCGGCTGCAAAGCGGGCACTGTCGGCCAGGGTGACTTGGGCCCCCAAGGTGAGCAAGCGGGTCTTGACC
>CAYMJT010000149.1:0-729 GCA_964390775.1 uncultured Bordetella sp. | reverse complement strand
GCCAATCAACTCGGACAGCACTTGCGTCGCCTCGGGCGGTGTTTTGGCCGGAGCGACAAAGCCATACCAGACCGGCGTCGGGGTGTAATTGGGAATGTTCAATTCTTCAACCACAGTTGGCAAATCGCCGGCTTGTGGCGAGCGCTTGACATCCACCAGAGCCAGCGCCTTGATTCGACCCGATTGAATGTGGGGCAAGGCCACCGACAAGACCGAAGGGAACAGCGACAACTGACCGCTCATCAGGTCCGTCATTGCCTGCGCTGTGCTTTTATAAGGTGTTTCCATGATGTCAATGCCAGCGACTTGCTTGAGCAACTCCATCTGGTTTTGCGCCGGTCCGGGGCCGGAAGTGCCATAGCTCAGTTTGCCAGGGTTGGCCTTTGCGTACGCCACCATATCTTTGACGCCATTGAACTTCAGCGACGGCGTGGCCGCCAGAACAAAGGGGATGGTTGCCACTTTGATCACCGGTTGAAAGTCGCGGATCGCATCAAATGGCGGCTTGGCGGCTTGGCTGGGC
Organism: uncultured Bordetella sp.; assembly: GCA_964390775.1. Lineage (GTDB taxonomy): Bacteria > Pseudomonadota > Gammaproteobacteria > Burkholderiales > Burkholderiaceae_C > Limnohabitans. The sequence goes on along the minus strand of CAYMJT010000149.1, from coordinate 206 downwards.
AAAATCGCCAGGGTATTGGCGGCCATCAATAGGGTGTAACCGTCGGCGGGTGCCCTAGCCACCTGCAGGGTGCCAATCAGGCTGCCCGCCCCTTCTTTGTTTTCAACCACCACGGTGTAACCAGTTTTTTCAGTGATGCTTTGGGCAATGGTGCGCGCCAATACATCGCTGCCGGTACCGGGTGTATAGGGCACCACGATGCGGAT
>CAYMJT010000148.1:0-5274 GCA_964390775.1 uncultured Bordetella sp. | reverse complement strand
CTGGACTGGCTCGCCCGCTCGGGCGGTGTCACGGCCCAAGACCTCATGGCCCACACCTACACGCTGAGTCAGGGCCAAGTGGCCCGGCATGCGTTTCGGGTCGCCAGTGGGCTGGACTCTATGGTACTGGGCGAAGCCCAGATCCTGGGGCAAATGAAGGACGCAGTCCGGGCCGCCCAACAGGCGGGAGCCTTGGGCACCACCTTGCACCAGCTGTTTCAGCGCTCGTTCGCGGTGGCCAAGGAAGTTCGCACCTCGACCGAAATCGGCGCCCACTCCATCAGCATGGCGGCCGCCTGCGTCAGGTTGGCCAGTCAGGTGTTTGAAGACTTGGCCCGCACCCGAGTGCTGTTTGTCGGGGCCGGTGAAATGATCGAGCTGTGCGCCACCCACTTTGCCGCCCGCAGCCCCAAGCAAATGGTGATTGCCAACCGAACCCTGGATCGGGGTGAAAAATTGGCCAGCCAGTTTGGCGGCGAAGTGATGCGCCTGGCCGAACTGCCCGACCGACTGCACGAATTCGATGTGGTGATCAGTTGCACCGCCAGCAGCCTGCCCCTGATCGGGCTGGGTGCGGTCGAACGCGCCCTTGGGCGCCGACGCCATCGACCCATGTTCATGGTGGATCTGGCAGTGCCGCGCGACATCGAGCCCGAGGTGAAGGGGCTGGACGACGTTTATTTGTATTCGGTCGACGACCTCTCGGGGGTGGTGCAAACAGGGCAAGCCAATCGCCAAGCGGCGGTGGCCCAAGCCGAGGCCATTATTGACGCTGGGGTGCAAAGCTTTTTGCACTGGCTCGATCAGCGCAGCGTAGTGCCTGTCATTCGCGAACTCAATGAGCAAGCCGATCGCTGGCGTCAGGCCGAACTGACCAAGGCCCGCAAGCTGCTGGCCAAAGGTGAAAGCCCCGAGCAAGTGCTCGAAGTGCTGGCGCAAGGTCTGTCGCACAAAATGTTGCACGGCGCATTGGCCGAATTGCACGCTGGCGATCATGCGGCCCGGGAACGGGCCCGCGCCGCGATTGAGCATTTTTTCTTGCGCGACCACCGCTAACCGCCCAAACCGTCCTTGAAACCCTTTTTGCGCGCTCAACTCGAGCGCTATGCCCAACGCCTCGAAGAACTCGACTTTTTGCTGTCGCGAGAAGACGTCATGCGCGACCCTCAAGGCTTCGCCAAACTCTCGCGCGAACACACTGAGGTGGCGGCGGTGGCCTCGCGCTGGACCGCGTACCAGCAAGCCGAGAATGAGGTGAGACAAAGCCAGGAGTTGCAAGCCGACCCGACGCTGGAGAGTGAATTGCACGCGATGGCCCAGGAAGAGCAGGCACTGGCCCAAGCCCAATGCCTGCGACTGGAAGCAGAGTTGCAACGCATGCTCATACCCAAAGACCCCGACGATGAACGCGATGCGTTTGTCGAAATTCGAGCTGGCACAGGGGGTGACGAATCGGCTTTGTTCGCCGCCGATTTGCTGCGCATGTACAGCCGCCATGCCGACGGACAGGGCTGGCGGGTTGAGATCTTGAGCGAGTCCGCCAGTGAGTTAGGGGGCTATAAAGAGGTGGTTTTGCGCGTCAGCGGAACACGGGTCTATGGGCGGCTGAAATTTGAATCAGGCGGTCATCGGGTGCAAAGGGTGCCTGCCACCGAATCGCAGGGTCGCATCCACACCAGCGCCTGCACTGTGGCCGTCATGCCCGAGCCCGACGAAGCGCAAGCGGTCGCGATCAATCCGGCCGATTTACGCATCGACACTTTTCGCGCCAGTGGCGCGGGTGGACAGCACATCAACAAAACCGACTCGGCGGTGCGGGTGACTCACTTGCCCACTGGCATCGTCGCCGAATGTCAGGACGATCGCAGCCAACATCGCAACAAGGCGCGAGCCCTGCAAGTGTTGGCAGCGCGCATCGCCGAGCGCGAGCGCGCTCAACGCTCGGCCCAAGAGGCGGCCACGCGCAAAGGCCTGATCGGCAGTGGCGATCGCAGCGATCGCATTCGCACCTACAACTTTCCGCAAGGGCGCTTGACGGACCACCGCATCAACCTGACTTTATACAAATTAAGCGCCATCATGGAAGGTCAGCTCGAGGATGTGCTCAATGCCTTGCAAAGCGCGCGCGAAGCCGAGCAAATTGAAGCGCTGGAATTGGGCTCATGAGCGCGCCGGGCACTGTGCATGCCGCTTTGCTTGCGCTACTAGCGCAAGGTTTGTCCCGGCTTGAAGCCCAGATGTTGGTGCTGCACATCTGTGGCATCTCGCCCCAAGACCGGGCCTGGCTACTGACCCATGAAACACAGGCGCTGGAGGCAGGGCAACAGGCCCAGATGAATCAACTAGCCCAGCGCAGACTGGCTGGCGAGCCGATGGCGTATTTGCTGGGGATCAAGAACTTTCATGCCCTGACTCTCAAGATCGACGCACGGGTTCTGGACCCGCGCGACGACACCGAATCGCTGGTGGAATGGGCTCTGCGGGTAGCACCCGACACAGCGCCCCTGAAGGTGCTCGATTTGGGCACCGGCAGTGGCGCCATCGCCCTGGCTTTGGCCTATTCGCGACCGCATTGGCAAGTGTTCGCCAGCGATCTGAGCGCCGACGCCCTGAACCTGGCCCGTGACAACGCCCAGCAACTGGGCCTGAGGGTGCATTGGGCGCAAGGTGATTGGTGGGCCCCTTGGGGTGGCCAACGCTTTGATCTATTGGTCAGCAACCCACCCTATATCGCCGCCAACGACCCGCACCTGAGCGCTTTGCGCCATGAACCCGAGTTGGCTCTGGTCAGCGGTGCCGACGGACTGGACGCCATCAGGCAGATCATTCATCGCGCGGGCGAGCACTTGAGCGAGGGTGCTTGGCTCTTGCTTGAGCACGGTCACGATCAAGCCGCCGCAGTTCGCACGCTGCTCAGCCAGGCCGGTTTTGCTGGGGTGACTTCCGAGCGCGATCTGGCGGGTATCGAGCGTTGCAGTGGGGGATTTTGGCCTTGTGCAAAAAATGTCACCGCATGAAATAATCGCGTCAATCTGACCATGGAGCAAGAAATGAGTGAAGTTCAGCAACGCATCGACGAACTGGTGAAAAGCAGCCCGGTGCTGTTGTTCATGAAGGGCAGCGCCAGCTTTCCCATGTGCGGTTTCTCGGGCCGGGCGATTCAAATTTTGAAGGCTTGCGGCGTCGACCCGAAAGCGATCAAGACAGTCAATGTGCTCGACGATGCCGAAATTCGCCAAGGCATCAAGGAATACAGCAACTGGCCCACGATTCCCCAACTCTATGTCAAGGGCGAATTCGTCGGTGGCTCGGACATCATGATGGAGATGTACGAGTCGGGCGAGTTGCAACAGGTGTTGGGACAGCCCCAGGCTTGATGCAGGGCGCAGCGAGTACCTGCGCGTCCTTGGTGCGCCTCAGGGTTGGCCGAGTCGTTCGAATACGAGTTTTGCGATGCCGTCAGCGCTGACCTTGGTGGCCTCGGCATCGCGGCGGTGCTGATATTCAACCTGCCCCTCTTTCAAGGCTTTTTCCCCGACCGTGATCCGGTGCGGCACCCCGATCAGTTCCCAATCGGCAAACATGACACCAGGCCTCTCGCCCCGGTCGTCGAGTATCACATCCACCCCACGGGCCAATAACTGCTCGTAAAGCCCCAGGGCGGCGGTGCGCACTGTCTCGCTGCGATCCATGCCTATGGGGCAGATCACCACGGTAAAGGGAGCAATGGCATCGGGCCAAATAATGCCTCGGGCGTCGTGGTTTTGCTCGATGGCGGCGGCTGGCAAGCGGGTGATGCCGATGCCGTAACAACCCATTTCCATGGCTTGGGGTTTGCCGGTTTCATCCAGAAACGTGGCATTCATGGCCTTCGAATATTTGGTCCCCAAATAAAAGACATGACCCACTTCAATGCCGCGCTCAATCGCCAAGGTCCCCGCACCGTCTGGCGACGGATCGCCTGCGAGCACATTGCGCAAGTCGGCCACGGCATCGGGCTCGGGCAGATCGCGGCCCCAATTCACGCTGGTGATGTGGTGGTCGGCTTGATTGGCCCCGCAAATAAAGTCGGCCATCAAGGCCACATCCCGATCGGCCACCACACGCACTGGTTTTTTCAAGCCTACCGGCCCCAAAAAGCCGGGTTTGCAACCAAAGTGGTCTTCAATTTCAGCCACCGTGGCAAAGCGGAAACCGCCCTCCATGCCAGGCAATTTAGAGACCTTGACCTCGTTCATATCGTGGTCGCCACGCAAGAGCAAAAGCCAAACCGTGGTCTGGTTCTGCTCGTCGGGCGTCGCCCGATCGGTGGCCAAGACCAATGATTTGACCGTGGTGCTCAAGGGCACACCCAGCAACTCGGCCACGTCTTCGCAGGTGCTTTTGCCCGGGGTGGGCGTGACTTGCATGGCTTTTTGGGCCGCAGGGCGTGGGCCCTGCGGGGCCATGGCCTCGGCTTTTTCCATATTGGCCGCATAATCGCTTTGCGGGCAGTAGACGATGGCGTCTTCGCCGGTGGCCGCTATCACCTGAAACTCTTCCGACAGATCGCCGCCAATGGCGCCGCTGTCTGCCGCCACCGCCCGATAGCGCAAGCCAAAACGGTCGAAGATGCGGCGATAGGCGTCGGCCATGACGCGATAACTCTCTTTGGCCCCGACAGCGTCTCGGTCAAAGCTATAGGCGTCTTTCATGATGAACTCGCGCCCGCGCATCAAACCGAAGCGGGGACGGCGCTCGTCGCGAAATTTGACCTGAATCTGATAAAAATTCTTGGGCAGTTGCTTGTAGCTGCGCAACTCCTGGCGGGCGATATCGGTGACCACCTCTTCGCTGGTGGGCTGGACCACAAAATCGCGTTGATGCCGGTCTTTGATGCGCAACAACTCGGGGCCCATTTTTTCGAACCGACCGGTCTCTTGCCACAGCTCGGCGGGCTGTACCACCGGCATACTCAGCTCGATGGCACCGGCACGGTTCATCTCTTCGCGCACGATGGCCTCGACCTTGCGGATGACCCTCAGCCCCATGGGCATGTAGTTGTAAATGCCCGCCCCCAGGCGCTTGATCATGCCGGCCCGAATCATCAACTGGTGGCTGACCACCTCGGCATCGGCGGGGGCTTCCTTGAGGGTGGCGACGAGAAATTGACTGGCTTTCATGCTGCAGAACCTGAAATATGGGTGTCTGGTCCTCTTGCCGAGCTGTCCGCTCTGTGCATAATGGACTCAGTTCAAAAATTTGAGGTTAGATTATGCTTGACCGGGACGGCTT
>CAYMJT010000147.1:0-5528 GCA_964390775.1 uncultured Bordetella sp. | reverse complement strand
GTGCCGCAAGCCCTGCGTGAATTCTCTGGCCTGCGGGTGCCGGTGGGGCATTTGGCGGTCAAAATGGCGCAGCAAATGGGGGCCGTGATTGCGCCCCCCAATGCCGAAATGGCCGAATGGGTGTCTTACTTTACCGATCCGACCCACCTGATCCGCGAAACGGCGGTCGAGATACCTGGCGTGGCTCACCTGCAGTGAATCCGTGCAAAGGGCCAGCACTGCATGGTCCACGCAGTGCGGGCTGAGCTCAAACCTTGCCCAGGGCTTTGAGCACGCGTTGCGGCGTAAACGGTTGGGCCGTGACCACCGCGCCCATCGGTGCGAGAGCGTCATTGATCGCATTCATGACCGCACCCGGCGCACCAGCCGTACCGGCTTCACCTGCCCCCTTGGCCCCCAGCTCGGAGCCGCGTGTCGGTGTCTCCACATGGCCCACGATGATGTCGGGCATTTCGGCAGCCATGGGCACCAAATAATCGGCCATCGAACCATTGAGCAGCTGGCCGTCTTCGCTGTAGAGGCATTCTTCGAACAAGGCCCCACCGATGCCCTGCACGACGCCGCCACGGATCTGTTCATCGACCAGCATCGGGTTGATCACCGTGCCGCAGTCTTCGACGCACCAGTGCTTGAGCAACTTCACAAAACCGGTGTCCGGATCGACCTCGACATACGAGGCCTGAATGCCATTGGTGAAGGTAAAGCCGTATTCACGCGGTGTGTAGTGGCGCGTGACAGTCAACTCGGACTGGAAATTCATGGGCAAGGTGTCGGGTCGGAAATAACCCACGCGCCCCACCTCATTGAGCGGCAATTTGACTTCGCCACTGAGGCGATCGACGATTTGGTTATTGGCCAAATCCAGGGTCCCCTTGTCCACCGACAAGATGGCCGCAGCAATGTCCAAAATATTCGACTTCAAGGCCTTGCCAGCCTGCAATACCGCCTCGCCACCGATGCCAGCACCGCGTGAGGCCCAGGTGCCGCCGCCATACGGCGTGACGCCCGTGTCACCGGTCACCACACGCACCCGGTCCACCGACACACCCACCGCTTGCGCCGCAATCTGGGTAAAGACCGCTTCGGTGCCCTGCCCTTGCTCGGTGACACTGACCAATACATTGATCATGCCTTGCGGGTCCAGGCGGATGGTGGCACCGTCTTGCGCCGAAATGCGTGCCCCACCCACCCCATAAAACGCGGGTGAGGGGTTGGTCACTTCGATCATGGCCGCCAAGCCGATGCCGCGATAAATCCCTTTTTGGCGCAACGCCGCCTGTTCAGCCCGCAATCCCTCGTAATCCATCATTTTGAGCAACTTCTCTAAACACTGCTGGTGTGAGAGTTTTTCGTATTTGGTCCCCGATGGAAAGGTATACGGATAAGCGTCGTCGGGGATCAGGTTGCGACGTCGGAACTCGGCAGGGTCCATGCCGATGGCACGCGCCGCCTCATCCACGATGCCTTCGGTCAAAGCCATGGCAATGGGGTGGCCCACCGCACGGTACTGGCAGGTGACGTTTTTGTTGGTGAACACCACATTGAGCCGGGCCCGATAGTGTTTGTGCCGATACGGGCCGCCGGTCAGGTTGACGACCTGATTGCCCTCGATGCCGCTGGTGCGCGGGTAGACCGAATAAGGACCGATGCCGGTCAAGTCGTCCAGATCGAAGCCTATGATGTCGCCTTGCTGGGTGCAAGCCAGTCGCACCGTGGCCGTGTGTTCGCGGGCATGAATGTCGGTCAGGAAAGATTCGATCCGGTCGGCCAGAAATTTAACCGGTCGGCGCAACATCACCGACAGTGCAGCGGTGGCCATTTCGTCGGCATAAACGTGAACCTTGATGCCAAATGAGCCCCCCACATCTTTGCAAATGACGCGCACGCTGGACTCGGGAATGTTGAGGTGACGCGAAAAGATGTCCTGCATCATGTTCGGCGCTTGAGTCGCGTGATACACCGTCAGCGCGTGTTCGGCTGGGTTGTAATCGGCCAAAATCGCCCGTGGTTCGTTGGTCACGCCTGTGTGGCGGCCAAAGTCATAGGTTTTTTCAACCACCACATCGGCTTTTTCCCAGGCCTGGGCAAAGCCTTCGGTTTCGAGCGTACGGCTAAAGCAGATGTTGTCCCCCAGATCGGGATGAATCACCACATCGCCCTTGAGCGATGAGCGCATATCGGTGACGGCGGGCAGCGGTTCGAATTCAGCCAGCACATGATCTAGGGCGTCTTCGGCCTGACGGCGGGTTTCGGCGACGATGGCAGCCACTGCCTCGCCTTGCCAGCACACCCGGTCAATGGCGACGGCGTATTGGGTTGCCGATTTGATGCCCTTCAAATGCCCCAACACCCCCACCCAAGGGGTACAAAACTCGGCGATGGCGGCACCATCAAACGCACCGATCACGCCGGGCTGTCGACGCGCTTGGCTGAGGTCCAGGGACTTGATTTTGGCGTGGGCATGTGGGCTGCGGAAGAACACCACATGGGCCAGACGTGGCAGACGAACATCGTCCAGATAGACCCCACGCCCTTGCAACAGTTTGCGGGCCCCAGCACGCGGCACCGAGGTGCCGATATAGGCTTCCTGGGTACGGGTATCGACCGGTGTGTTGGGCAGTTCAGCGCGAGCGTTCATGCAGCAGCTCCTTGGGTCAGCGGCAGCACCCGCTGCGCCTTCAATACAGATTCGATGGCATCGACGATGGCCTGATAGCCCGTGCAACGGCAATAGTTGCCCGAGATCAGGTCGCGAATCTCATCGCGATTCGCATCCGGATGATGGCGCACGATGTCCAAGGCAGAGATCAACATGCCCGATGAACAAAAACCGCACTGAAAGGCGTTGTGCTGCAAAAAGGCCTGTTGCAAGACCGCCAACTGACCGCTCTCGGACAAGCCCTCGATGGTGTCCACCGTTTTGCCTTCGACCGAGACCCCCAAAGTCAGGCAGCCCCGAACCACTTGTCCATCGACCATGACTTGGCAAGCACCACACACACCGTGCTCACAGCCCAGGTGGGAACCCGTGAGGCCCAGGTCCTCGCGCAACAGGTCAGTCAGGTGCATGCGCACTGGCACCTCACGCTGGACCGAATCTCCATTGAGGGTGAAAGTCGTTTGGATTTTCTTTTCGCTCATGACGCACTCCGCATCGCTTGTAAGGCACGGCCCAACAGAACCCGAGCCAAATGAACCTTGGTGGCCGCATCGGCCTGTAAATCGCCGTTAGGGTGCAAATCAGTGGCCAGCGCCTGCTGTGCAGCCTGGATGCTGGCAGCGTCCAAAGTCTGGCCCTGCAGACGGTCCATGGCCGCCTTGGCCAGCACCGGGCCATCACCCACAGCCAGATACGCCAAACGGACCTCTTGCACCAGCTGGCCTTGCATGCGCAGGGCACAGGCCAAACCCACCATGGCGTAATCGCCACGGCGGCGAGACAACTCGTCAAAATGAAAAACCTGTCCCGATTCGGCCAGCGGGAACTCGATCGCCACCAGCAATTCGTCGCTTTGCAAGGCGGTCTGATACAGACCCTGGAAATAATCGTCGATGGCAATGCGCCTCTCGCCCTTCGGTCCCTGGGCCACGATGGTCGCTTTCAGGGCCAAGGCGACGGCGGGATATTCGGCAGCCGGATCGGCCAAGGCCAAACTACCACCGATGGTGCCGACATTGCGTATCGCCAGATGCGCCACATGCGGCACCGCCTGCGCCAACAGCGGCACATGCTTGGCCACCAGGTCAGACTGCATGACGGCGTGATGCGTCACCAACGCGCCTATGCGCAAGACCTTGCCTTGGACCGCGATCGACTTCAGGGCTTGAATACCGCCGATGTCGATCAGGATGCCAGGCTGCGCCAAGCGCAAATTCATCATGGCCATCAGGCTCTGGCCCCCCGCCAGGATCTGGGCCGAGGGGGCATGCTCACGCAACAAGTCTATGGCCTGCTCAACCGAAGAAGCTCGGGTGTAATCAAACGCCGCTGCTTTCATGCAGGCGCTCCTTTCAAACATGGCGCCCCGGGCGACATGCGCGCCAGGGCCACCGGATCAATGGGCGACAGCGCCCAAATAGAAACTCTTGACCATCTCATTGTTCTTGATGGACTCCACGTCGCCCTGGAACACGATCTCGCCATGGACAATGATGTAACCGTGATCGGCGATGCGAGTGGCCTGGTTGAAGTTTTGTTCCGCCATCAACACAGTCAAGTGGTACTTTTCCTTCAATTCTTTGAGCTTGGTGATGGTTTGCGACACCAAGAGGGGCGACAAACCCACCGAAGGCTCGTCAACCAACAGCACCTTGGGGGCCGACATCAGGGCCCGGGCAATGGCCAACATTTGCTGCTGGCCGCCGGACATGGAACCAGCCAGTTGCTTGCGCCGCTCCTTGAGCAAAGGAAAGGCATCGAAGGCGAATTCAAGATTGCTGGCGATTTGCTGCCGGGCCAGAGGTCGAAACGCCCCCAAAAACAGGTTTTCTTCCACCGTCAGTTTGGGAAACAGACGCCGCCCTTCAGGCACCAGAGCCACTCCCAAATTGACGATGTCTTCGGTCGACATCTGGGTCAGATCGTGTTGCTGACCGTCGATGTCGAGTCGAATCGAGCCCGAATCAGGTTTGACCATGCCCATGATGCACTTCATGAGCGTGCTCTTGCCGTTGCCGTTGGTGCCCAGCAGCACCACGGTTTGCCCCTGACTGAGCTCGAGCGACACGCCCATCAGGGCGCGAACCGCGCCGTAACCGGCGTGGACGTTTTGAATGTCAAGCTTAATCGCCAAGATATGCCCTCTGCACTTCCGGGTTGCTGATGATGGTTTGCGGGTCGCCTTGGCAAATGATTTTGCCGGCATCCAGACACACCAGACGTTGAGAAAACTTCATGACCGCATGCATGATGTGCTCGATCATGATGATGGTGATGCCCATGCGGTTGAGTTCGAACAACAACTCGAGCACTTCGTCGATTTCGGCCCCGGCCAGGCCCGCCATGGCTTCGTCCGAGACCAGCAACTGCGGTTTGGCGGCCACGGCGCGGGCCAACTCCATTTTGCGCAACTCAACCTGCGACAAAGAACCCGATATGGTTTGGGCTTTGGCCGCCAAGCCCATGCTGGTCAATATCCGCATGGCCTCTTCTTGCGCCTTGTGACCGCTGATACCACCCACATAGGCCAGTGGCACCATCAGGTTTTCCAGCACGGTCATGCTGCGAAAGGGGCGCGGAATTTGAAAGCTGCGGGCAATGCCCAAACGGGTGCGCTGAAAAGCCTGCATGCCCGTCAATTCTCGGCCATTGAATTTGATCGAGCCTGCGTCATTTTGCAAAGCCCCTGAAATGCAATTGATCAGAGTGGTTTTGCCAGAGCCGTTGGGACCAATCAGACCCAAGCGCTCGCCTTTTTGCAATTGCAGGTCGATGCTGTGCAAGGCGGTGAAGCCGCCAAAGTGCTTGGCAACTTGGTTTACTTCGAGGATTGTTTCCATTTTTTCACGAGTCCCAAAACACCCTCGGG
>CAYMJT010000146.1:0-5687 GCA_964390775.1 uncultured Bordetella sp. | reverse complement strand
GGTGGCCAGAGCCAGCACAGCGGCGGTCGAAGCGATCAGTGCGGTAGCGATTTTCTTCATGATGGTTTCCTTCCTTTGAAGATGCCCCACGGTGTGTGGAGTACTTCTGAAAACGCCGCCCGTTTCGGCTTTGTTGACGCCAAAAAAATATATTTTTTGAGGTCAACCGGCTGCTCGCGGCTTGCGTTAAACCGCGTCCGACGCAGCACCGACAACGCGTGCAGCCTGCGATTTCTCCAACGAAGCCCACTTCTTTTGTCGCCAAAGCGTCAAAATCGACGCGCTCTGTGCCAGCCCAATGTCCGAGTGCGCGACGGCCTTGCGCCGCTGGCCCTAAACTCATGTCTGTACTCTTAGAGCGAGGAACTTTATGCATGCGTTCGAATATCTGCGCGCGGGCGGCCTGAAACAAGCGGGTGACTGGTTGCGCCAGCACCCCGAGTCGCGCCCCTTGTCCGGTGGCATGACCTTGGTGCCATCGCTCAAACATCGCTTGGCTCAGGTGTCCCACCTGGTCGATCTGTCGCGCCTGGGCGAGTTACGGGGCATCGAGCGACAAGGGTCCAGTTTGCGCATAGGTGCTGGTATGCGCCACGAAGAAGTCGCCAGCGACCCGCAAGTGCAATCGACCCTCCCGGCCTTGGCCCATCTGGCAGGCTTAATTGGAGACCCACAGGTGCGTGCCCGTGGCACCTTGGGTGGCTCGGTCGCCAACAACGATCCCGCGGCCGACTATCCAGCAGCTTTGTTGGCACTGGACGCCGTGGTCATCACCGATCAACGCGAGATCGCTGCCGCCGATTTTTTCCTGGGCATGTTCAGCACCGCCTTGCAGCCCGATGAAGTCATCGTCGCGGTTCGCTTTCAGGTGCCACGCCGTGCCGCTTACGCCAAGTTCCGCCACCCGGCCTCGGGCTACGCCATGGCGGGTGTGTTCATCGCCGAACTGGCCGACGGCCAACACCGTGTCGCCGTGACCGGTGCCACCGACGGTGTATTTCGCTGGGCCGAGGCCGAGCAGGCCTGGGGCCGTGGTCAGGCCGTGGGACCCCTGCATCATGACGGTTTGCTGGACGACATTCACGCCCCGGCGCGCTACCGCGCCCACCTTGTTGCGCTGATGTTCAAACAGGCGCTGGACCAACTCGACACCGCAAAGGGATGAACACCATGGACATTCAACTCAAGGTCAACGGCCAGGCACACCGCCTGCAGATCGAACCCCGCGCTTTGCTCGCCGATGTCTTGCGCGATCAACTGCGTCTGACTGGCACCCACATTGGATGTGATACCAGCCAATGCGGATGCTGCACGGTCTTGCTCGACGGCCAAAGCGTCAAATCTTGCTCGGTGCTCGCGGCGCAAGCCGATGGCAGCGAGGTGACCACCATCGAAGGTCTCTCCAACGGCACCCAGCTGCACCCAGTGCAGGCGGCCTTTACCGAGTGCCATGCCCTGCAGTGCGGCTTTTGCACCCCCGGCATGATCATGGCCACAGTGGGCTTGTTGCGCCGTTGCCCCCAACCCACTGACGCCGACATTGCCGAAGGCCTGTCGGGCAATCTGTGTCGTTGCACCGGTTACGTCAACATTGCCGCCGCCGTACGCCAAGCCGCCAAGGAGCAAGCATGAACGCCCGTTTCCAACCTGTCGGCCCAGAGCATGTCCGTGCGGCCCGCAAAGAAGACTTGCGCCTGATCACTGGCCAGGGCCGTTTCACCGCCGACGTGCACTATGAAGGTGAGTTGCATCTGCATGTGGTGCGCTCGATGGTGCCGCACGGTCGCATCACCCGTCTGAACCTGGATGCCGTGCGCCGCGCCCCCGGTGTGGTCGCGGTCTATACCGCCAGCGACGTTCAGGCCTGGGGTTTGCAAGCCATCCCCAACGCCTTCGCCGCCCAAGGCATGGGCGGGGCCGCCCAACAAGTCAACCGCATGCCGGTGCTGGCCCAAGACCGGGTTTTGTTTGTCGGCCAACCCATCGCTGTGGTGGTGGCCGAGTCTGCGCTGGCAGCCGAAGACGCTGCAGGTCTGGCCGAAGTCGATATCGACCCCTTGCCCGCCGTCGCCAGCGTCGAGGCTGCACGCGCTGAGGGTGCGCAGCAACTGCATGAGAGTGCCGAAGGCAATGTGTCAGTGCATTTTGAAGCCGGCGACGCGCAAGCGGCCGAAGCCGCCTTTGCCCGTGCCGCCCATGTCAGCCATCTGCGCATCCACAGCCAGCGCTTGATGGGTGTGCCGCTGGAGCCGCGTGCGGTCGTCGTGTGCCATGACGAAGCTTCGGGCGTGACCCGAGTGCACAGCCCGAATCAGGGGGTGCACGGCATGTTGGGCCACCTCAGCACTGTAACTGGCATTGCCCTGGAACATTTGCAGGTCGATACGCAAGACGTGGGCGGCTCCTTTGGGGTGCGCATCGGACCGTTCAGCGAACACGCTGTCATGGTCATGGCGTCGCGCCAGCTCAAACGCCCGTTGCGTTGGGTCGCGACCCGCTCCGAGGTCTTTTTGAGCGACTGGCATGGACGCGCCCTGACCCTGAACGGCTCGATCGCACTTGACGCACAGGGCAAAATCCTGGCCCTGCGTTACCACGATCAAGTCGACTTGGGCGCCTACAACGCCTACATGAGTAGTTTTATCGGTACCCGCAATCTATCGGTCACCATGGGAGGGGTGTATCAGGTACCGGCCTTGTATATGCGCTCTGACCTGGTCTACACCAACACCACCCCGGTGTCGGCCTACCGTGGCGCGGGGCGTCCTGACATTGCGTTCGCCATCGAACGCCTGGTCGATCATGCCGCGCATGAACACGGATTTGACCCCATCGCCCTGCGGCGACTCAATTTCATCCCGCCTCAGGCCTTTCCCTACAAGACCGCCAACGGAACGGTGTACGACCGTTGTGAATTTGACCGTGTGCTCACCCGCGCCCTTGAGGTCTCGGACTATGCTGGCTTTGCCCAACGCAAGGCCCGGGCCCAGGCGCACGGCAAGCTGCGCGGCATCGGTCTGGCCTCTTATCTCGAGGCTTCGGGTGCCGGCAATGCCCCGAAAGACCAGGTACAAGGCCATCTCCGGGCCGATGGTTGCTTGGCCGTGATCGGCGTGACTGGTGCATCGGGCCAGGGGCACGAGACCTCGTTCTCACAGATCATCGAACGCGAACTTGGCTTGCCCGCACACCTGGTGCTTTATCAGGCTGGCACGCTCGAGAGTAAAAAATTGGTCGGCAACGGTACCGGTGGTTCACGCACGCTTTATGGGGCTGGCAGTGCCATTCTCAGCCTGGCGCAGCGCCTCAAAGAGCAGGTGCAGGCCTTGCGGGCCGAACTTGGCCTGCACCCCACGGTCGATCACTGGCCGCAATGGCTCGCCAGCCTCACTCCGCCACAGTTGGCGCGGCTGCAAGCCATGGGCGAAGCCTCTTCGGGCTCGACTTTCCCCAACGGTTGCCATGTGGCCGAAATCGAAATCGACCCGGCCACCGGTGTGACCGAAGTCGTGCAGTACTGGGCGATTGACGATCTGGGTAAAGTCATTTCTCCCGATCTGGTGCGCGGTCAGGTGCACGGCGGCGTGGTTCAAGGCTGGGGTCAGGCGTTTTGCGAGCAAGTCGTGTACGACGAGCAAGGGCAGTTGTTGACAGGCTCGCTCATGGACTACGCCATGCCCCGTTTAGGCCACATGCCCAATATCCGCAACGAAACCATCGAAGTCGCCACCGACCTCAATGCCTTGGGATCCAAGGGGGTGGGTGAGTCGGGTTGCACGGGCTCGTTGCCAGCCATCTCAAATGCCATGATGGACGCTCTGCGCCAGTTTGGCGTGCAGGCCATGGACATGCCTTTCACGCCCGCCAAGGTCTGGGCCGCGATTAACCCGGAAGGCTCTTGAAGCCTGGCTCGGACCCCTCAGGCAGGGGGGTCCGGGCGACATTCATCAGCATCGCCAGGGTGCTGTAGTAACCGTAGTGGGCCACCATGTCGACCACGCCTTGCTCGCCCCAGCGGCGAACCACGCGCTGGTAGGTGTCATCGCACAGGCAGCGGTTGGCTCGCAATTCTTCCAAAGCGTCATAAATGATCGCTTCGTCTTCGGTCATCGTCGTTGGACGACGGCCTTCGGCGATGGCGTCGGCTGTCCGTGGATCTACGCCCTCTTTTTCAGCGATCGGACGGTGGATGTGCCACTCGATGGGGTTGGACCAGTGGCGCGCCACGACCAACACCGCAAACTCCGAGTTGCGCATGCCCACCGTGTTTTGATAGCGCACATATTCACCCACTTTTTGCAGTCTGGCCATTAACTCCGGGCTGCGCATCATCGAGATGAAGGGGCCGCCGATTTTGCCGCGCGGCCCGTTGGTGATTTCTTCCATCGCAGCGCGTTGCGCAGGCGTTTGCTGGCCTTCGGGGATCGGGGGCATCCGATCCAAAGCTTTGTCACCCAGACGCGGACGGGTCATGCGCTGACCTCGGCGCCTATCGCTTCGCGCACGCGGGGCATAACCTGCTCGGCCATCAACACCATCGAGCGACGCGCCAGCGCCGGATCGGTCCAATCGAGGCCTGCGTAAACCAACTCGCCAAACCCGCCCAGCTTTTCGTGCAAGGCCAAAATCTGGTCGACCACATGGTTGACGCTGCCGCAAATCACCAGCTCGTCCAAAATATCCTCGAGCGGAACGGGTTGCTCGGGGGTGACGCCGTTTTTGGTGAACACTGCATCGCGCTTGCCCTTGTGCAATTTGTGGCCCAGATTGCGGTAATAAAAACGGTAAGGGCTTTGCGCCGACACTTTGCCGTATTCATTGGCGACCTTGTCGTCATCATGAACCATGATCGTGCGCGCCACCCGCCAGTCAGAACGATCGGCCACTTTGCCCACATTGGCTTTGCCCTTGGCGTAATTGTCCCAATGCGAGGGCAGCCACTGGTCAAACAGGAAGTTGGCCGAGATTGGGTGCATGTCTTTTTCACCCATGGCGATCACGCCTTTGGAGAACGGCGCCACGACCGTGCCCACGATCTCGGGCCGTGGACGCTGGTAGGGTTTGTACATTTTGCCGGTGTGGGTCACGTCGTCGATGGTCTGCAAGGTCGAGACCTTGAAACGGTTGTCGGGCAAGTCGATGTGGTAGGGAGGATCAGATTCCCACAGTTTCAAAATCACCTCGATCGACTCGGCGAACATTTTGTTTCGGTCTTCGTGGAAGATGCCCAACGCCTCGGCATCCGAGGGCAGAGCGCCTGGGCTGACCCCCAGAATGAAACGCCCCTGCGACAAATGGTCGAACATGGCAGCGTGAGCAGCCACCAACACTGGATGTACATGCGAGAGGTTGGTAGTGCCCGTGCCCAGGCGAATTTGCTTGGTCGAATGAATGAGCGTGGCCTGAAACAGCATGGAGTTGGTCACGTTCTCGACCAAATCGGTCAAGTGTTCACCGACAAAAGCGTCATGAAAGCCCAGTTGGTCGGCCAAAATGATGATGTCGCGATCCTCGCGCAGGGTATCGGTTGGGTTGCGACTGGCCGGGTGCACCGGCATGGTGAAGTAACCTAATCTCATGGAACGCTCCTGTCTAAGTGCTCTTGATCAGTTGATCAATGTCAGTATCTTAACGGACATTGCAGATCCTTGGAATTCTCGGGGAAACCCTGTGGTTATCCCCCTTCA
>CAYMJT010000145.1:0-5704 GCA_964390775.1 uncultured Bordetella sp. | reverse complement strand
GTGCCCTTGTTTTCCCCCAACACCCCACGCACGGACTGGGATGCGCAAGAAGTCAAGGGTATGCACCGAGTATTGACGGGTTATTCCACGGTTTTGATCGATTTGATGCAAGACCCCCAGAATTTGCGGGCTGATCTGGACGGTAAATGGCGCAATCGACTGGTCCGTGCCGAGAACCATACCGAGTTGCGGTTTTTTTTCCAGCCCAGTCGCGCGCAATTGCAGAATTTGTTGGCGCGTGAAATGGAGCAGCGACGAAGCAGGGGTTTTTTTGGTTTGCCGACCGACTTTGTAACCCGCTATGTGGAGGCCCACGAAAAACCCGCTCAGGCTTTTCGCCTGGCTTGGGTGGAGCAACAGCGAACGCCGATTGCCAGCATGCTGTTCTTGTTGCATGGCCAGGTGGCCACCTACCACGTGGGTTGGGCCAATGATGAAGGGCGGCAAGCCAATGCCCATAACCTTTTGTTGTGGCGTGCCATGATGGAATTACCCCAGGCACAGATCAAGTGCTTGGATTTGGGTGGCGTCAACACCCGGGACCTGGCGGGTATTTCCCGATTTAAACTGGGCGCTGGTGGAAGAGTGATCACCTTGCCAGGCACATTTTTCTAAATACACCCATGAAGCATCCGATCTCAAACCCCTACTTCAGTCAGGCGCTGATCGTTTTATTGCTGGGCTTCATGTCTGGCCTTGCGCAAGCGCAGGCCTGGACCCGACTGGGCGAGACTGATCAGCTTGCACTCTACGTCAATCGAAACTCGATTGAACGCGATGGCTACATCCGCAGGGTTTGGGAGCTCCAGGATCTCAAGCAGGCCGACCCCGATGGCGTCATGTCGCGCCGCTATCGCAATGAGTACGACTGTCAGAACAAGATGTATCGAATCAGCCAAGTGACCAGTTACGCCGGGCCCATGCTCAGTGGCAAGAAACTATTCGATATCAATGAAGAGGGCTATTGGCGCAAGATACCGCCCAACGGGCTTTTTGTGCTGGGCTATGTCGCTCACTGTGTCCAGTAAATTTCGCTCAGGGGCTCAAGCGAATTAGGTTTCACGGTCAAACCCATTACTGATTGGGCGCTGGCCTGGGGTATTGCAACACACGGTCTGAATTGTTTTTCGCCGAGCCCTGATTCTTTTGTAAGACCTCCAGATAGCGCTCGCGTTGCAGGGTCACCAGAGCTTCGACATCGCGCTTCAAGCCATCGACCTGGCCCAGTCCAGCTTTCAGAGATTGAACTTCTTTGCTCAAGTCTTGCACCGCTTTCGATTGCGCTTGCAAGCCACTGCCTACCGACTGGACTTGGCGCATCATGGTGTCGCTCTTGCTGGCCACTTGCTTGGCCGTTTCTGTGGGTACTTTTTGGGTCATCGCCTCGGTCTGCTTCAAGGCCTCTTCGATCCGAGATTCAATCGACGATTGAATTTTGGCCAGGTCGGTTTGCTTTTGTGACAATTCGCCCAAACCGGTGCCCAGTTTTTCCACCGATTCAAGGGCAAGTTGCATATCGGCAACCCGCTGAGCGGCGGCGGCGACGGTGACATCCAATTGATTGACCCGACTGACCATGCGAACCCCCATGATCAGGAAAAAAATCAGACAAAACAACATGAAACCGCCCGAAATGGCCAGCAGCAAGCGCGCTTTTTTATGCCCTTCGTCGGTCAGCTGTTTGAAATTCTGCGTGGCCAGCTTTAAATCCTGTCCACTGTTGAGGGCTGCTTCGGCCGAGCGACTGGCCAGTTCTGCCGACTCAAGCACTGCTTGAGCCAAAAGCTTGTATTGCGCATAGGCTTTTTCGTCCACCGATCCCGTGGTGGCCGGTTTGGCAGCCGCTGCAGCTTGGGCGGGCGCGGGGGGAGTGACTGGCTCAGCATGATCGACGTGGGGCTCCACATGCGCCGGTTCTGCATGCGCTTCATGCTGTTCAGGTGTTTTATCTTCGTCGCCTGACACGGGTTCTGTGGGTTGTTGATCACTCATATGTGTCCTCATTGGCACCGGTTAAAGACTTGCTCTGGAGCCTGCTCTGGAGCTTCTGGTTGAAGCGCTGCAGTTGCGCCAGTCGCTCGGACAAGACATCCTCGCCATGCCAGACTTCTGATGTATCGACCACAGCAGCAGGAATTTGAGTCATGCTTTTGTACTCATGGGCGGTGGGCTCAGGCACCCACTCATCACCCTGGTGCAGGTGCTGAGTCGGGGGAAGGGCGTTTCGCTCCTGCGCCTGTCTGCGCTGGGCATTTTTGGAGCCCTCACTCACCTCGACCCGGTGCGGGCCCGACTGGCGCAATACCTCGGGTTGATTCATAGTTTGGGTCCCATGATCGCGCGAACCAGGCCAATGGAACCCTGGCCTTTGCGCCCGCCATCTGGTGTCGAATCCAGAGGGTGGATGCGATCGGTTTTCTTATCAGGGCCATCTTCCTGTGCATGGGTGGGCAAAGTGGCAGGAGCTGGTGCGCTGGCAGCAGCGGATGGACGACCTATAAATGCGTGCGGTTGCAGCCAGGCGGTGATGCTTAAAGACAGAACCACAGCCACACCTGTTCCGGCGATCAGACGCTTTTTAGAGGGGGAGGACGCTTCGCCCCAGTTTCCTTTGAATGATTTCAACCCACTGGTCAGGTCTGTCCATCCATTTTGAAGCCGCAATAGGGCCTTGGACGCATGATCTCTGGCTCTGGACCAGCGCGTAGCGGGCAATGCGAGTCGTTGGTTCTCTTCAATTCTTTGCTGTTGTGCTTCCAAACCCAGACTCAATGGAGTGGCTGGCTCTGATTGCGGCAGGCAACCAATGCGACGCAATAACTGGGAGACCTGAGCCTGTCGACCTTCGCTTTGCGCCAATTCCAAGGCGTCTTGGGCTTGTTCGGGGGTGGGCATATCAATATGCCAGCGCAACAACTTGCGTCCAAAGGCTTGCAAGGCCTCTGGTTCTTCCGAGGGGCCATGAAACAGCAACAGGGCCCGTATCCGCGAGCCTGGGAAGTTATGGATCAGTCGCGCCAAAAGTTGCAACTCTGACTCCGAAACCTTCTGTGCGTCATGGACCACCCAAACCCGAACCTGCTGGCTATCGCGCGGATGACGTGTGGCGTCACTGATGCTTTGATCTGCAATGGCTGCATTAAAGCGCTCCAGCAATGATTCTGTATTGGCCGGGAAATAGACCTCCACCTGATGCGACTCCGAGTGCGTGCGCAGATGGGTCAAGAGCAAGCGCACATAGTGATCGAGCAAGACCTCATGGCCGCAGTGCAATGACAGGCATAAATTCTCTTGGGTCAGGGCGTTGACACATCCCTCAAGCCGCATTCGATCTGAGGTTCGTAATACGGGACCCATCAAAGGGGGGTGGTCAGCTTGGATGGCTATGTTCATGCTGTAGCTCCATGGGTATTGACTTTAGAACCGTCAGGATTGAATAGCATTCCCGCAGGTACTTTCACCTGGGGTTTGGCACGGTTGGGGCGCATGGGGGCGGTGGCTTCCAGGCTAAACACATAAGCGATCACTTGCGCCACAGCGTGATAAAGCTCTTCTGGAATGGATCGCTCCGGCTCGGTGGTGAAATAAAGGGCTCTGGCCAGTGCTGGCGCAGGGAAAATGTGTATGCCATGCATTTCGGCTTCTTCGCGAATTCGGGCCGCCATATGGTCGCTGCCCTTGGCGACCAGAATGGGGGCGCCGTCGCCCGTGGGGTCGTATTCCAATGCCACCGCAAAGTGTTCTGGGTTGGTGATGACCACATCGGCGTCCTTGACTCTTTGAATCATTCGGGCATTGGCCATCTCCCTTTGTCTGCGCCTGATTTGCGCTTTGACTTCAGGGCTGCCTTCGGCGTTTTTCATCTCGTCCTTGACTTCCTGCTTGGTCATCTTCAGGCCTTCGATATAGGTGTGCTTCTGATAGGGGACATCAAACAATGCCAATAAAACCAGGCCCATGGACACCCACAGCGCCACCTGGGTCAACATATCGCCAGCTCGGTTCAGGGCCGGCTCTAAATCCATGCGTCCCAGTAACAGCAGGTCGGATAAAAAGTGTGAGACGCATAGCCAAAGAATCAGACTGACCACTGAAAATTTGACGATGGATTTGCCCAACTCAACCCAGCCTTGCTTGCCAAAAATTCGGCCTATGCCTTTGATCAAATTGAGTTTGCCGAAATTGGGTGCAAAGGCTTTGGGGCTGAAATGAATCCCGCTCATGGCCATGGTGGACAAGCAGGCCGCCAACAAGGTAAAGGCAATCAGAGGGAACACCACAATCAGGCCCTCCAGGATTTGACGACCCAAAATGCCAATCAGCATTTCGGGTCGATCCAGTGTGATGCGATCGAACTCAAATCCCTTGGCAAAAAGATGGGTGATGCGTAAAAACAGAGCATGCCCCAAAAACATCAACAAGCCCATCGAACCGGCTGTGATCACTGCCGCGGTTAAATCGATGGATCGGGCCACCTGGCCTTCTTCGCGGGCTTTGCTCAGGCGTTTACCTGTGGGAAGCTCTGTTTTGTCCATATCGCTCATGGACCCACCCCCAATACATCACGCGTCATCTCAAACGCACGCATCCATAACCATTCCATGCGCCCGCCGATGCCATCGAGTGAAAAAGTCAGAACCAGCAAGCCAGCAAAAATCATGGCCGGAAAGCCCAATGAAAAAATATTCAAACTGGGCGATGCGCGTGTGACCACCCCCAGGCCGATGTTGATGAATAACAAAATCACCATGATCGGGAGTGCCAGCAATAAACCACCCAGAAAAATCATTGAACTCCAGCGCACCACCTTGCCTAGCGTGTCTGGGTTCAGCACCGATGCCCCCACAGGTAAAGACTGAAACGAATCGGCAATGATCCCCAGCATGATGCCGTGGCCCCCAAAACCGATGAAGATCAATGACGACATCACCAGCAACAGCTGTGAAATCGTGGGCACCTGACCCATGGTCGGGTCGATCATATTGGCCATGGACAGGCCCAAGGCGTTGGCGATCGACTGGCCGCCCAAAACGATCGCAGAGACCGACACTTGCAAGATCAGTCCCATCAAGAGCCCGATGGCCAGTTGATTGAATATTTCCAGCAGACCTGCCGCAGAAGCGGGGTCTATCAGGGGCCAGCGGTACAAAGGATAGACCAGCCAAGTCAAGACCAAGGCTGTGGCAATGCGCAACTGCAGGTTATAGGATGTGGCTGAGAAAAAGGGGGCTGTTGCCATCATGGCTGAAATGCGCAGCATCGGCCATAAAAAGGCATAAAACCTTTCCATGATTTCCGAAGCCAGCAAAGACAGCATGTCCGACTCAGTGGAAGAGGGTGGGGATGCGCTCGAAGATGGCGCGGGTGAAATCCACCAAAATGCCCAGCTGCCAACTGCCGAAGGCCAAAAGCACCAAGGCCATGGCCAATAATTTGGGGATAAAGCTCAGGGTCATCTCATTGATCGAGGTGGCGGCTTGAATCACGCCGATCACCACACCCACCCCCAAGGCGACGACTAACAATGGCGCGCAGACCAAGATTGAAATCCAGAGCGACTGCCGTATTAACTCGAGAACTGTGGCGGAATCCATGGTTTTCCTTAGGGCATGACAAAACTGGCGGCCAATGAGCCCATGATCATTCCCCACCCATCGACCAATACAAACAACATCAACTTGAAGGGCATGGAAATCATCATGGG
>CAYMJT010000144.1:0-5728 GCA_964390775.1 uncultured Bordetella sp. | reverse complement strand
AAAGTATTGAGGTCTTCCACCAGACCAAACAACTGCCGGATGCGACGTGCTTGTAGACGCAGCATGGCGTCGTAGAACTCAACGTGCTGGGCAAGAATTTTTTGGAAATCGGCTCTCGCCACGCACAAAATGGTGGTATCGCCATGGGCATAGGCGTCGTGGGTCCGGCTGTCGCCGTCGATGATGGACACATCGCCAAACCAGATCCCGGGCTCGACATAGGTGAAGGTGATTTGCTTGCCCGACAGCGAAGTCGAACTCACACGCACCGCACCTTTGGCGCAAGCCATCCACTCTTCGGCCGGGTCACCCCGGGCGGTGATCAGGTCGCCGTCCTTGAGGCGCTTGACGTAGGCGCAACGCAGGATGTCATGCCGCAAGGAGGGCGACAAAGACGAAAACCAACGCCCTGCGTTGATGGATTCGCGTTCTTCGACGGTCAAGATTGGATCATCCATTGGAAAACTTGATTAGCGCAGGAGATTTTCGGTCGGGGTTTGGGGTTCTGATCGTGCCGATGTCACTTGGGTGTCTAACAGCAAGACAAGACCGAACCGGCAGAGTCAGCGGTATTGGGGTGATTTTTTAGCAAAAAAAGCCTGAATGCCAGCTTCGGCATTCGGGTGGTGCAGGTTATGGACGAAATGGTTTCTTTCTGCATCCAGCTGCCGGGGCAGAGCTTCGGTCATGCCGTCGGCCAGCAATTCTTTCAGACTGGCCAGTACATTGCCCGGTCGGCCATTGAGGCGCTGAGCCAGTGCTAAGGCTTCCAGTAGGGCCTGTCCAGGTTCACAGACTGCGTTGAGCAGGCCGTGTTGCAGCAACAATTGTGGAGTGACTTTACCACCCAACATGACCATTTCTGTGGCCAAGGGGCGCGGTAAGGCGCGCGCCAAACTCCAGGTAGCCCCACCATCGGTGGACAAGCCGACATTGCTATAAGCCAGTACAAAAGTGCTGTTGCTGGCAGCGACGGCCATATCGCACATCAAGGCGAGCGAAAAACCGGCGCCGGCGCAGGCCCCTTCCACCGCAGCGATGACGGGTTTAGGAAAGGTACGAATGGCCTGAATCCAACCGTGCAGGCCGTCTATGCTTTGGGCTTGAACTTCGGGTTCGCGCTTTCTGTTGTCAAGCAGTCGGTTCAGGTTGCCGCCAGCGCAAAAATGTTCGCCTTCGCCAGTGATCACCACGGTTTTGATGTCTGGGTTGGACTCGGCGGCGATCAGCGCTTCGGTGCCTGCTGCATAAATTTCGGGCCCCAGGGCATTGCGGTATTCGGGGTTGGACAGGGTCAGAATCAGGGTGGCACCTTGGGTATGGCTTTTGAGTTGGGCAGGCATGGATGGACCTCAGCGGGGTTCGACGTGGGTCAGACTCAGCCCAATGGCCCCGCGTCGACGCAGCCACGGACTGGGGCGATACCTGGGGTCGCCATAAACTGTTTGAAGGTTGAACAGCGTTTCCAAAACATTGTCTGGGCCCAACAGATCGCCCATGGCCAAGGGGCCCATCGGGTAGCCCAGACCCAAGGTCACGGCCAACTCCAGGTCCTGGGGGGTGCAAATCTGTTGCTGGCATATGTCGCAAGCAATGTTGACCATATTGGCAACGACCCTTTGCGTCACGAATCCGCCACTGTCGCGAATCACGCTGACGGCTTTGCCATCGCGGGCGAACAAGGCATGGGCAGCATGGCGCATGTCTTCGCGAGTGGCAGGGTTGGTGGCCAATACCCGACGTCGGGTGGCGGCATCGGCAAACAATAAATCGATGCCCAGCGTACGCGCCGGATCGAGTCGTTCGACCACCGCTACGGTGGTGACATCAAAGCCCAGCGGCGCTACCAAGCACAGTGCCTGGCTGGAGGGCGATGCGCCAGTTTCGATTTTGGCGCCCAGGTCCTTGAGCAGTTGTAACAATTCGGCGCGTCGCACCGCACGTGAAGAAACCCACACCGGGGGCATTTCGTGGACCGAGGGGGCGGGTGCTTCGGCTGCAATCTGGGCTTTGCCATCCACATAATTAAAAAAGCCCATGCCCGTCTTGCGGCCCAGGACGCCCGCAGCCAGACGTTGGGCGGTGATGACGCTGGGTCGATAGCGCGGCTCTTGGTAATACTGGTGATAAATGGACTCCATGACCGGGTGCGACACATCGAGGGCGGTCAGATCAAGTAACTCAAAAGGGCCAAGTTTGAAGCCAACCTGATCACGCAAGATGCGGTCGACGGTGGCGAAGTCTGTGATGCCCTCCGACACAATGCGCAAGGCCTCGGTTCCATAGCCACGGCCCGCGTGATTGACGATAAAGCCAGGGGTATCTTGTGCATGCACGGGAGTGTGACCCGTGGCGCGAGCATGGGCATCGAGTTGTTCGCAGACCTTGGGGTCGGTGCGCAGGCCAGCGATGACTTCAACAACTTTCATCAAGGGAACTGGGTTGAAGTAGTGGTAGCCAGCGAAACGCTGAGGGCTTTTCAGTGCCGAGGCGATGGCCGTGACCGACAACGAAGAGGTGTTGGTGGCCAATACGGTCTCGGGGCGCACCAACGATTCGAGTTGCTGAAACACACTTTGCTTGACCTCCAGCTTTTCCACAATGGCTTCGATGATCAGGTCACACGCGGCCAAGTCTGACAGATTGGGGGCGGGTCGCAAACGTGCGACATAGTCCTGCACCTGGGCGGGGGTTAGGCGACCTTTTTCGGCCAGTTTGTTCCACTGAGCCTGCAAGCTGTCAATGGCTTGTTGGCAGGCCTGGGCCTGAGTGTCGTGCAACAAGACCAGACTGCCCGCTTGGGCACAGATTTGGGCGATGCCCCGGCCCATGGCGCCAGTGCCCACGATGCCCACAGTTTGAAAAGGATGAGTCATGCCGTCATTATCGCTTGGGATTGATCCGCTGTAGCGCCAACACCGCTGGCTGGACTGTGACAAAATGATTCGAGAGCAGGCGCCGCCGATGCTTGCCTATACCCCCCCTACAGGAGACTTCCATGACCATCAAACTCTGCGGTTTTTCACTCAGCAACTACCATTGCAAATTAAAAATGCAATTGCTCGAAAAAGAAATACCGTTCGAGGAGGAGTTGGTCTGGGTGGGCAACACCCACCCCAAATTGATCAACCGTTCTCCCATGGGCAAAGTCCCTTTCATCGAAACAGAACACGGTGCCTTGTCCGAGTCGATGGCGTGTGCCGATTACATCGAGCAGCGCTGGCCGCAACCCTCATTGTTGCCCGCCGACCCTTTTGCTGCGGCAAAAGTCCGAGAATTGATCATTTACCTGGAATTGCACATTGAGTTGGTGGCCCGCGAGTTGTACGGCGAAGCATTTTTCGGTGGCAAAGCCAGTGACGAGACCAAAGATCGGGTGCGCCGACTGCTGCCCAAGGGCTTGACTGCATTCACTCGCTTGGCTCGCTTCGAACCCTATGTGGCGGGCAACACATTTGGCTTGGCCGATTGCGCAGCCGCCATTCATTTACCGCTGGCGGCCTCCGCCTGTCGCAAGGTCCTGGGTGAAGACCCGGTGGCCGAGGCATTGCCAGGTCTGGCTGCGTATATGGAGCGAATGAATGCCCGCCCCAGCATGCAGAAAGTCAACGCAGACCGCAAACAAAATGCCGCCGAAATGGCGGCATTGCGGGCTAAAGCCAAACCCTGATCAGCGTCTTTTTTGCAAGGCACCCGGGTTGACAATATTGGTCGGCGTGCCTTTGGCGAAATTGATGATGTTGTCAAAGGCCGAGCCGAAATACAACTCGTAGCTGTCTTGCTCCACATAGCCAATGTGGGGGGTGCAGATGCAGTTTTCCAGGCGCAGCAGGGGGTGGCCTTGGAGAATCGGTTCGCTTTCAAAGACATCGACCGCCGCCATGCCCGGGCGGCCCCGATTCAGGCTGGTGATCAAGGCGTCAGGCTCGATCAGTTCGGCGCGCGAGGTGTTGACCAGTAAAGCAGTGGGTTTCATGCGCGACAGGTCTTGCAAGGTGACCAGGCCACGCGTCTGGGGAACGAGACGCAAATGCAGGCTGAGCACATCGGCGGTTTCAAAAAACTCTTCTCTGGAGGCCGCCACCATCAGACCATCGCTACTGGCACGCAGTCGAGCCGACTCGCTGCCCCATATCATGACCTTCATGCCGAAGGCTTTGCCATAGCCGGCGACCATTTGGCCGATCTTGCCATACCCCCACAGGCCCAACACCCGTCCGCGCAATACATGGCCAATCCCAAAGTTGGGCGGCATCGAGGCTGAACGTAAACCAGACTGCTGCCAAGCACCGTGCTTGAGCGAGGCCACATACTGGGGCAGGCGTCGGCTGGCGGCCATGATCAGGCCCCAGGTCAGTTCGGCAGGTGCCACTGGGGAACCGACCCCTTCGGCCACGGCGATACCGCGTTCGGTACAGGCCTCTAGATCGATGTGAGAGCCGACCTTGCCGGTTTGCGAGATCAGTCGCAGTCGGGGCAGTTTTTCGATCAATTGGCGCGTGATGTGAGTGCGCTCCCGAATCAGGACCAGCGCTTCGGCGTCTTTGAGTCGAACCGAAAGCTGCCCCACGCCTTTAACCGTGTTGGTGTAGACCTTGGCGGGATAGGCATCGAGCTTGCTGGCGCACGATAATTTTCTTACGGCGTCTTGATAATCGTCGAGGATGATGATGTTCATACACCCTCCATTGTGCCTTGTCCGAAAGACACTTCGCTCCCATGGGGCGGTGCTTCAGTGCGGTCGATCCTGGCCGAGCGCCTCTAGCCTTTCCAGTTCGCGGCAAACTTCGTCAAATCGGCCACTGATGACCATTCGGCCAGCCAAGTGGCGTGCTAGACGGTCTTCGCGCAGGCGGGTCACCCGCAGGGGGGTGGGGGCGGTCCGCACCGGAAAGCGCGGGGCCTTGTTGGGTTGAACCGGCGCTTGGGGCAGGCTGGACAAGCTCCATGGGGATAGCAGGCGAGAGAGGGCTGCAATGGCGAGGGTCATGACAATTCCTTACATCAACATGGTGTTGCGGATCAGGCCAACGGCCAATCCTTCAATTTCAAAGGGTTCGCCCGGCTGCACGACGATGGTGGCGAAATCAGGGTTTTCGGCTTGCAACTCGATCACCTCGCGGTTGCGGCGAAAGCGTTTGACGGTGACTTCATCGCCCAGTCGGGCAACGACGATTTGACCGTTTTTGGCGTCCTTTGTGGCTTGTACCGCCAACAGATCGCCATCCATGATGCCGGCGTCTCGCATCGACATACCACGCACCTTGAGCAGGTAGTCGGGTTTGCGCTGAAACAAACTGCTTTCGACGTAATAGGTTTGATCGACATGCTCTTGGGCCAAGATGGGTGAGCCAGCGGCCACTCGGCCCACCAGAGGTAGACCCAATTGAGCCAGACCTGGTAAGGGCAAGGCAAATTGTTTGATGCGTGACTCGTGAATGCTGCGCAGGGTATCGGATTTAAGGCGTATCCCGCGAGAGGTCCCGCTGACCAGTTCGATCACTCCTTTACGTGAGAGAGCCTGCAGATGTTCTTCGGCCGCGTTGGCCGATTTGAACCCGAGTTCGCTGGCGATTTCGGCCCGGGTAGGCGGGGCCCCAGTGCGGGCAATGGCACTTTGAATCAGGTCAAGGATTTGTTGCTGACGCGCGGTGAGTTTGGGCTGTTCCATGCGAACGACTCCTGAAAATTGGACCTCAGTGGTTACTGTTCAGATATCCAGTAACTG
>CAYMJT010000143.1:0-5770 GCA_964390775.1 uncultured Bordetella sp. | reverse complement strand
CGACCCGAACCCAAGCCCGGACCGAGAGAGGCGGTGTTGAAGGTCAGGGCGGCCGGTGTGGGCTTGACGCTGTTGAACATGCGCAACGGCAGTTTTGGCGGCGAGGCCCCGCGCATCATGGGGCACGAGTTAGGCGGCGACATTGTCGAGGTAGGCTCGGATGTGACCGAGCTCAAAGTGGGCGACCGATGCGCAGTGTATTTTTACTTGACCTGTCACCGTTGCCGTTGGTGTCGTGGCGGCCGGGAAACCCTGTGCGAAGCCTTCAAGGGCTTTGTGGGTGTACACCGCGACGGTGGGTATGCCGAATACGTGAGTTTGCCGGTCGAGAATTTCCTGCACATCCCAACGGGCCTGAGCTATGAGGCGGCGGCGATGGCCACCGATGCGGTCAATACCAACTGGCACTGTATGAAAGAACGGGCCAAGGTGAATCCGCACGATCAGGTGCTGTTAATCGGTGCTGGTGGGGGCGTGGGCATTCATGGTGTGCAAGTGGCCAAAGCCTTTGGTGCCCGCGTGATTGCCATGGATGTGTCCGATGAAAAGTTGGAATTGGCCAAACAATGGGGGGCGGACGAGGTGATCCATGTCAAAAAGGAAAAAGATCTGGTGGCCGCCGTCAAAAAGTTGACCGATGGTCGCGGTGTCGACGCCGCGGTTGATTATGTGGGTCATGCCCAGACTTTTCAAGTGGCCTATGACAGTCTGACGACGTCAGGGCGTGCCGTGGTGATCGGGGTAGGCAAAGGCGATATTCAAATCCCGACGCGTCCTTTGATGTTGACCGAGAAAACCATCACTGGCTCGCGTCATTCCACCCGAACAGAGCTGATCGAAACCATGGAGGTGATGGCCCGAGGGTTGGTTAAACCGGTGATCGGCATGCGCCGTCATTTCACCGAAGTGGAAACCATCTTCGATGAGATTGTGGCCGAAAAACTCTTGGGGCGAGCCGCTTTAACCTACGAGTGAAGCGCAGCCCCTGAGCATCGTCAGATGCATGATGACCCTGCGCGCATTTCAGCTTGGTTCGCTCGCCCGACGCATTTGCCACTGATGCAACACCACAGGAACCATCAGCGCGAT
This sequence comes from uncultured Bordetella sp., assembly GCA_964390775.1. Taxonomy (GTDB): domain Bacteria; phylum Pseudomonadota; class Gammaproteobacteria; order Burkholderiales; family Burkholderiaceae_C; genus Limnohabitans. The sequence goes on along the minus strand of CAYMJT010000143.1, from coordinate 4,681 downwards.
GCCCAGCAAACTGATTTTCAATCCAGGGGCAATCAGACACAGCGCACCCACAGCGCAAAAGATGCGCTCCCAGCGCTTCATCTCGGCCATGAGGTAACCGCTAAGCGCCGCAGCCAACGCCATGATGCCCAAAATGCAGCCGACGAAGGTGATGGCAAAGTCCACTCCATTGAAACCCTTGGCCACCAGCAACAAGGAGGGAGAAAACACGAACACAAAGGGGACCAGGGCTTTGGCCAAGCCCAGGCGGAAGGCCATATTGCCAGTCTTGAAGGGGTCACTGCCGGCCATGCCCGCTGCGGCATAAGCCGCCAGTGCCACTGGCGGCGTGATGTCAGCCAATACGCCGTAATAAAAAACAAAGAAGTGCGCCACCAAGGGCTCCACCCCTAGCTGCACCAGGGTGGGGGCCGCCACGGTCACCATGATGATGTAGTTGGCAGTGGTGGGAATGCCGCAGCCCATCAAAATGCAAACGATGCCAGTCATGAACAGCGCTGCCAACAGGGTCAAGGCTTTGGCGTCCGCCATGAAAGCTGGCAGCCAGTCCATCATGAAAGCGGCAATGGCCTGCGCCCACCCGGTGATGATGTAGCTGATTTTGAAGCCCACGCCGGTGAGCGTCACCACGCCAATCACAATGCCTACTGTGGCCGCAGCTGCACCCACGGCGAGGGCGTATTTGGCGCCCGTCTCAAACGCTTCAAGCAGCACCGCATTGTCGATGCGACCGACCAGACCCATCCACTTTTGCCCCACCCAGATCAGGGCCACGCCTAGTGCCAAAAAACCCAGTTTGATGGTTTCGCTGTCACCCCCCCAGTCGACAAAAGCAACGAGCGCCAGCAGCACATGCAACACGAGCAAGAGCGTCCAATTGAGGCCACGGTTGCCGCGCACAGACGTACACAGCCCCACGATCATGCACGAGGTGATGCCCGTGAACGCAGCCAAATATGGCGTGCGACCTGAGACCAAAATCGCGATCAACAAGAACAAAGGAATCAGTGTGGGCCAACGCTGCTGGAAGGACTCGCGCAGCTTGGGCATCTCCTCTTCGGTCAGCCCGCGTAAGCCGTAACGCTTGGCCTCGAAGTGCACCTGCATGAACACGCCAAAAAAGTGCATAAAGGCGGGTACCACAGCCGCCGCCACAATGGTCTGGTAGGACACATTCAAAAACTCCACCATCAGGAAGGCGGCCGCTCCCAACACCGGTGGCGTAATTTGCCCTCCGGTCGAGGAAGCGGCTTCGACCGCGCCTGCGAATTCGCGGCGGTAGCCCACCCGGATCATGGCCGGAATGGTGAGCGAACCCACCGTGACCGCGTTGGCCACCGATGAGCCGCTGAGCATGCCGAACATGGCCGATCCAAACACACTGACCTTGGCTGGGCCACCGGCATAGCGCCCCGCCACCGTGGAGGCGATGTCCAAAAACAACTGGCCCAAACCAATGCGCGTGGCCAGCACGCCAAACAAGACAAAATGAAACACGTAGGTCGCCACCACGCCCACCGCCACACCGTAAATGCCCTGGCTGGTCAGGTACTGGTGGTTGATCATCTGGCTCCAGCTTGCCCCTGCATGCTTGAGCAAACCCGGAAAATAAGGCCCGACCAGCGCATAGGCCGTGAAGCCTATCGCGATCAAGGGCAAAGGCCAGCCCATCGAGCGGCGGGTGGCCTCCAGCAGGGTGATGAACAAAATCGAACCCATGACCACGTCCATCGTGTCCGGATTGCCAACCCGAAAGGCCAGATCGTCAAATACATAGGGGATGTACATGACGCTGGCGGCACAGGCCAGACCCAGCAACCAGTCCACCAGCGGCACACCACCGATGCTCAGACGACTTTTGGAAGGGGTGTCTGCAACCGATTTGAAGGCTGCAAATACCAGAAAAATCAAGCCCAGCACAAAAGCCAGGTGCACACCCCTGTGGGTGGTTTCTCGCAATAGACCAAAGCCCGCGGTGTAGTAGTGAAAGCCCGACAGGATGATCAGCAACCACTTCACAATCACCGAGGACGGTGGCAGTGTGGGTCGAAACCGCATTTCGGGGTCGAATTTTTCTTCGAGCGCCTGCAAATCGCGCATGTCGCGCTCAAGGGCATTCGTCATATTTGTCCTTAACAACACAGGGCGCACATGCGCCCTGTTTCAACATCACACGCAGCGTTTCTGCGTTCCCCGCAGGCGCCATCACTTCAAGACGCCAGCTTCCTTATAGTACCTCTCGGCACCAGGGTGGAAGGGGATGCCCACGCCTTTGACCGCATTTTCCTTGGTGATGAATTTGCCTTTGGCATGGCCCGCAGCCAGCGCATCTTGTGCGGCTTTGCTGTAGAGGGCTTTGGTGATCTGGTAGACCGTCTCTGCATCGGCCTTGGCACTGGTGACCCACTGCGCGCCCATGGCCATGGTCTGAACCGCAGGCACATCCTTGTAAGTGCCCGCAGGGATCGTGTCCACAGCCAGATACGGATTGCTCCTGCGCAAGGCCTCGGCTTCGGGGCCGGTCAAAGGAACCAATTCAATACCAGTGCCGCTCGAGGCCAGCTCAGCGATGGCCCCGGCAGGTGCGCCCCCTACAAAGAAGAATGCATCGAGTGCCCCATCTTTGAGCTTGTCGCCCGCCTGGTTGGGCTTGATGTATTCGGGCTTGATGTCGCTTTCTTTGACACCATATGCGGCCAGCACCGCACGGGCATTGACCAGCGTGCCAGAACCAGGTTCGTCCAAAGCCACGCGCTTGCCTTTGAGGTCGGCCACAGATTTGATGCCGGCCCCTTTCTTGACCACCAAGTGAATGCTCTCGGGGTAGAGGTTGGCAATCATGCGCAAGTCGGCCACCTTGGGTTTGCCTTCGTAAACACCGGTTCCCGTGTAGGCCCAGGTGGCCACATCAGATTGGGAAAAACCCGACTCCATTGCACCGCTGACCACGCCGTTGACGTTGGCCACAGAGCCGTTGCTGGCCTGGGCCGTCGCCACGATCTTGCCAGGCTGGCTGACGGCGTTGGCGATCATGCCCCCCACGGGGTAGTAGGTGCCTGCGGTGCCGCCCGTGCCAATGCGGAAAAACTGCTGCGCTTGTGCCGGTGCTGCCAAGGCAGCAACCATACCCAACAACCAAAACAGATTGCGACGTTTCATTCGATGCCCCATTTGAAAGTTGAAAATTTGAAACTCCACTTTTAGCACAAAACGCTCTGGGTGAAGCCGATAATCCTCCGGGCATCAGGGTAGACTCTCATATCGATGCCCCCAAGACCTGGACCAAGCACTCAGCGGCGGGGGCATTTCCAGGCATAAAGGAAGTCCATGCAGGTGTGCGTATTGGGTGCTGGCATCGTGGGTCTGGCCACGGCCTATGAGCTGACAGAGCGTGGCCACCAGGTCACCGTGATCGATCGCATCGGCCCTGGAGCGCAGGCCAGTGCGGGAAATGGTGCGCAACTGAGTTACGCTTACGTGCAGCCCTTGGCGGACCCTGGCATCTGGGCCCAGTTGCCCAAGCTGCTGCTGTCGCCGTCCTCGGCCCTCAAGATTCGACCTCAATGGGATATACGCCAGTGGCGATGGATCTGGTCGTTTCTGTGTGCCTGCCATGCACGACAGTCCCGACTCACCACAACGCAATTGCTGACCCTGGCAGCACACAGCCGTCGTGCATTTGATGCACTGCGGGAGCGCGAAAACATCGACTGCGACTTTGCCGCCTCGGGCAAGCTGGTGCTGTTGCGCTCACAAGCCGCATTGGCCGCAGCCCGCCAGCAAATGCTGCTGCAAAAGCAACTGGGTGGGGCTGAACAAATGGCGGTCACTGCCGCCGAGGCCTGCGCCATCGAACCCGCTCTGGCACACCATCAGGAACCTATTGCTGGGGCCATTTATACCCCCAGCGAGTGCGTCGCAGATTGCAAAAAAGTTTGCCTGGCGCTGGCCAGCATTCTGAGCGCTCGCGGTGTAAAGCTGATCTTGGGTCGGGGCTTCGACAATTGGATCACTGCCGGCGGCAAAGTCACGGCCATGCGCCTGGACGACGGGCAAGAGGTGACAGCCGACACTTTTGTACTGTGTGCCGGCAATGAATCTGCCGCCATCGCTGCCCGCGCAGGCGTGCGCTTGCCGGTGTACCCGCTCAAGGGTTACAGCATCACCGTGGCCACCAACGGCCCTGGCTTGGCACCACAGGTCAGCATCACCGACAGCGCCCGCAAAATTGTTTTTGCACGACTCGGACAGCGCTTGCGCGCGGCCGGCATGGTGGAGTTGGTGGGGCACGATGCTCGCATCCAATCCCTTCAAATTCAAACGTTGCAACAAGCGACTCATGCGCTGTTCCCGAACTGTACGCGTGACGTGGACCTTCAGCCCTGGGCCGGCATGCGTCCCGCCACGCCCACAGGCCTGCCCATCATCGGCCGTCAAGCCAGGGGGCCTAGCAACCTTTTCATCAACACCGGGCAAGGCGCTTTGGGATTCACCTTGGCGTTTGGGTCGGCCGCGCAATTGGCGAATGCGCTGGGCTGATGCATTCATGATGCTGCTGTTTGGAGCGCCACCTAGGGCTTTGAAATTTTTTTGCTCTCAAGAAGAGCGTTTGGGTTTAGAAATTTCGAAAATTACCGCATGCGCGTCTTGGCGCAATGCGGTTGGAACGGGATAATCAATC
>CAYMJT010000142.1:0-5788 GCA_964390775.1 uncultured Bordetella sp. | reverse complement strand
TGTGAAGCTCGCCGTTGTCTTCTTCGTAAAAGCGCGCCGACTCTTCGATGTCTTCGTCCATCGCGTCATCGGGAATTTGCAGATCGTAGTATTGCTTGATCCAGCGCTTTTCTTCCGGGCTGGGATTTTCCAGGTCGACCCAAATCGGCTGAAAGCGCGACAGCTCTTCCAGCGATTCGATCTCTTCCTGAAACAGGCGGCCATTGGCCAGCGTGAAAATGTTGAGCATGGCAGTGGGGGTGCGAACACCGGGGCAACGAAATTGAATGAAAAAGATCGCTTTCGAGCCCGGTGGTACCAACCTACCGAACCCGAAAGCTACCGACTAGGGTAGGTTTCCAAGGGTTTTGCTCCATATTGCGGATGGGAACCCGATTATGGCACTGCAACATGAATTTCGTGTGAATTAATCACGCCATACCGTTGATTTTTTGCCATTCGGGGCGCATGATGGAATCGAACCATCCGATCAACCCAACCCAAGGAGTGCAGGCATGAATCTCACCATCAGCGGCCATCATTTGGAAGTGACCCCAGCCTTGCGAAATTATGTCACGCACAAACTGGATCGGGTCATGCGGCATTTTGATCAGGTGGTCGATATCAAGGTGTTGTTGACGGTCGAGAAACAAAAAGAGAAAGAAAAGCGCCAGCGCGCTGAGTGCAATATTCGGGTCAAGGGTGGCGATCTGTTTGCCGAGTGTGCCCACGAAGACCTCTACGCCGCGGTCGATGAGCTGGTCGACAAGCTCGATCGTCAGGTCGCTCGCCACAAAGACCGTACCCAAGACCATCACTCGATGGCCAAGCGCATGATGTGACCTCTCCACAGGGGCGGCTGTATCTGCGGCCCCGACGGGAAGATGATCAATCCGGGTCAGACTGTGGCAAATTTGCCGAACAAAGTGCTTTTGTTTTAAACATTCACCCTTGGTTTTGATGTCGCGGGTGCATAATCGCCCGATCATCATGAACCGCTTATCCACCATTTTGCCTGTGACCCATGTCCTTGTAGACGTGGAAGTCACCAGCAAAAAACGCGCTTTCGAAGAGGCTGGTCTGCTGTTCGAGTCATTGCATGGACTCAATCGGGCCATGGTGGCCGACAGCTTGTTTGCCCGTGAGCGACTGGGCTCGACAGGCCTGGGGCACGGTGTGGCCATTCCGCATGGCCGCATCAAGGGCCTGAAGAATCCCATGGCGGCAGTGTTTTTACTGCGCCAAGCCATAGGGTTTGATTCGCCCGACGAGGCTCCGGTTTCATTGCTGATTTTTTTGCTGGTGCCCGAGGCATCGACCCAAAAGCACCTGGAAATATTGTCAGAAATCGCCGAACTGCTCAGCGACGCCCAGGTGCGGCATCGCATGATGGCTTGCGTCAGCAACGCCGATTTGCATCAACTGATCGAGACCTGGAGTTCGGCCCAAAAGGGTTGATCGGTTTTCATGAAGCCCAATGTCGTTAGTGCCGATGTGCTGTTCGAGGTATTCCGGGAACGCCTGGGCTGGCAGTGGGTGGCGGGTCTGGGCGCCTCCGAGCGCCGCTTTGACGAGGTGGCGGTGCGGGCGGCGCGCTCGGGCGCCGACCTGGTGGGCTATCTGAATTACATCCACCCTTACCGCTTGCAAATGTTGGGCGAGCGAGAGGTGCGCTACCTGACCCGTGGCACCCCCGAAGACTGTGCCCGGCGCATCAACCGCATCGTCACCCTTGAGCCCCCTGTGCTGGTGCTGGCCGATGGGCAACAAGCCCCCGAGGCCCTGCTCAAGTTGTGTGAGCGGGCTGAAATACCGTTGTTTGCCACCGACGAATCTTCGGCCCTGGTGATCGATCTGTTGCGGGCCTATTTGTCCAAGCACTTTGCCGACCGGACCACGATGCACGGCGTGTTCATGGACATCTTGGGCTTGGGCGTGATGATCACGGGCGAGTCCGGGCTGGGCAAGAGTGAATTGGGCTTGGAATTGATTTCGCGCGGGCATGGCCTGGTCGCCGACGATTCGGTCGATTTGTACCGCATCAACCAAACCACCATCGAAGGCCGTTGTCCAGAATTGCTGCAAAACCTGTTGGAGGTGCGCGGCATAGGCCTGCTGGATATCAAGGCGATTTTTGGTGAAACGGCAGTGCGGCGCAAAATGCGCCTCAAACTGATCGTCCATCTGGTCCGACGCGAGACCCTGGAGCGCGACTACGAGCGGCTACCGCATGAACCCCTGCTGCAAGACGTGCTGGGCATTGGTGTGCGCAAGGTGGTGATTCAGGTGGTGGCCGGGCGCAACATTGCTGTGTTGGTCGAAGCGGCCGTGCGCAACACCATCTTGCAATTGCGCGGCATCAACACCTATGACGAATTTGTCGAGCGCCATCGGCAGGCCATGCAAAAGTCCTGATCCGACTGGGGCGACAGGATGCCGCCGTTACAATCGAACTTTGTTGTATCTATGGAACTCCTGCCCATGAAATCGTGCCAAGGAATGACCCGGCCCGCGCTGTGCGTATGGGCTTTGGCGCTCGCTTCCTGCAGCAGTCTCCAGGAGCAGAGCAGCCTATGGGTGGAACACATCCAACCCTACCGGATCGAGATCGTGCAAGGCAATGTGGTCACGCAGGAACAATTGGCTGTACTGCGCCCAGGCGTGACGCGCAACCAGGTCCGCGAGGTGTTGGGCTCGCCCTTGATCACCAGTGTGTTCCATGGCGAGCGTTGGGACTATGCCTTTGCCATTCGGCGCAAGGGAACCCCGCCGCTGCAGCGCCACGTCTCGGTGTATTTTGAGGGTGACCGCATGACGCGGGTGGAAGCCGATGAATTGCCCACCGAGGCCGAATTTACCGCGCGTATCGACTCCAAACTCAAGGGCACACTCAAAATCCCCAATCTGCAAGCCAGCGAAGACGAACTCAAGCCATACTTGCCCAAGCAGGAGCCTACGGCACCCGCCCCCAACCTCGCCCCATTCAATATGGCCTATCCTCCCTTGGAGCCCCAATAAGAAAGCCCGCTAGCCCATGAGTCAACCTTTGAACATCGCCATAGCCGGCGCCAGCGGTCGCATGGGCCGCATGCTGATCGAGGCGGTTCTGGCCGACCCCCACGCCAAGCTCAGCGGAGCCCTCGATGTGCCCGCTGCCGCGGGCCTGGGTCAGGATGCTGGTGCTTTTTTGGGGCGCGACAGTGGCATTGCCATTTGTGCTGAGCTTGAGCGGGGTTTGGCCGGCGCGCAGTGCCTGATTGATTTCACTCGCCCCGAGGGCACGATGGCGCACCTGGCGGCGTGCCGCCAACGCGGGGTGTCCATGGTCATAGGCACCACCGGCTTTAGTGACGCACAAAAAGAAGAGATTGCCCGTGCCGCCCAGGACATCGCCGTGGTCATGGCGCCCAATATGAGCGTGGGTGTGAATGTGACCCTAAAGCTGCTGCAAATGGCGGCCCAGGCTTTGTCCACCGGATACGACATCGAGGTCATCGAAGCCCACCATCGCCACAAAGTCGATGCCCCCTCGGGAACCGCCCTGAAAATGGGCGAAGTCATCGCCCAGGCCTTGGGCCGAGACCTGAAAGACTGCGCCGTCTACGAGCGCTTCGGTCATACGGGTGAGCGCGATCCTTCGACCATCGGTTTTTCAACCATCCGCGGCGGCGACATCGTGGGCGACCATACGGTGCTGTTTGCCGGCACCGGCGAGCGCATTGAAATCACCCACAAATCGGCCAGCCGCGCGACCTATGCCCAAGGCAGTTTGCGGGCGGCCCATTTCTTGGCGGGCCAGCGAAAAGGCCTGTTCGATATGTTTGATGTTTTGGGGCTGCGCTAAAGCATCCCACCCTCCTGACCATGCTAGACACATATCAACCATCCGCCATTGAGGCGGCGGTTCAGGCCGAATGGGGCCGCCGCGACGCTTATCGGGTGACCGAAGACCCGAAGAAAAAGAAGTTTTACGCCTGTTCCATGTTGCCCTACCCCAGCGGTAAATTGCACATGGGCCACGTGCGCAACTACACCATCAACGACATGCTGACCCGACAATTGCGCATGCGTGGCCTGAATGTGCTCATGCCGATGGGGTGGGATGCGTTTGGCTTGCCGGCTGAGAACGCCGCGATCAAAAACAAGGTGCCCCCGGCCCGCTGGACCTATGAAAACATCGCCTACATGAAGCAGCAAATGCAGGCGATGGGCTTGGCCATCGACTGGTCTCGGGAAGTGGCTACTTGCTCGCCCGATTACTACAAGTGGAACCAGTGGTTGTTTTTAAAGATGCTTGAACAAGGCATCGCCTATCGCAAAACCCAGGTCGTGAACTGGGATCCGATCGACCAGACGGTGTTGGCCAATGAGCAAGTCATCGATGGCCGTGGATGGCGCACCGGCGCCTTGGTGGAAAAGCGCGAAATTCCAGGTTATTACCTGGACATCACACGCTATGCCCAAGAGCTGCTTGAGCATGTCCAAATCGACAACCCGAAAGCGACCCTGACCGGCTGGCCCGACAAGGTGCGCTTGATGCAAGAAAACTGGATTGGCAAAAGTGAAGGTTTGCGCTTTGCTTTTCCGCATCAAATCAAGGGTGCCGACGGTGCGTTGATCGACGCGGGGCTGATGCACGTCTTCACCACCCGGGCCGACACCATCATGGGTGTGACCTTTGTGGCGGTAGCGCCCGAGCACCCCTTGGCCGCACATGCTGCGCAGCACAACCCGAAGTTGGCGGCCTTTATTGAAGAGTGCAAAAAAGGGGGCACCACCGAAGCCGAGCTGGCTTTGCGCGAAAAAGAGGGCATGCCCACCGGGCTGGTGGTGCAACACCCATTGACTGCTGAAGCGGTCGAAGTCTGGGTCGGCAACTACGTGCTGATGAGCTATGGTGACGGTGCAGTGATGGGTGTGCCGGCCCACGACGAACGCGATTTTGCTTTTGCCCGCAAATACGGTTTGCCGATACGCCAAGTGGTTAGCGTGACCGATGGCCCCTACGATGATACCCAGTGGCGCGAGTCCTACGCCGACAAGCAGTCGGGACGTTGTCTGAACTCTGGGGTTCTCGATGGTCTCGATTTCAGGCAGGCGGTAGATAAGGTGGCCGAACTGCTGGCCGCGCGCGGCTTGGGTGAGAAAAAAACCACCTGGCGTTTGCGCGACTGGGGCATCAGCCGACAACGCTATTGGGGAACCCCGATCCCCATCATCCATTGCGATGAACATGGCGCCGTGCCCGTGCCCGAAAAAGACTTGCCCGTGGTGCTGCCCGAAGACTGCGTACCTGACGGATCGGGCAATCCGCTGAACAAACACGAAGGCTTTCATCGTGGCGTGGTTTGTCCGATTTGTGGCAAAGCGTCTCGGCGCGAAACCGACACGATGGACACTTTTGTCGACTCGTCGTGGTATTTCATGCGCTACTGCGACCCGAAAAACGCCGACCAGATGGTGGCTGCCGGTACCGAATACTGGATGCCGATGGACCAGTACATCGGCGGCATTGGGCACGCGATCTTGCATTTGTTGTACGCACGCTTTTGGACCAAGGTCATGCGCGATCTGGGCTTGGTCAAGGTCGATGAACCCTTTACCCGTCTGCTCACGCAAGGCATGGTGCTCAATCACATCTACTCGCGCCGCACCGCCAAAGGAGGCAAAGATTATTTCTGGCCCCACGATGTCGAAAACGTCACGGATGAGGCGGGTAAAGTCATCGGCGCACGTCTGAAGCATGCCGCCGAAAGTGCCGATGGCTTGTTGCCGGTGGGCACCGCCATTGACTACGAGGGCGTGGGCA
>CAYMJT010000141.1:0-5947 GCA_964390775.1 uncultured Bordetella sp. | reverse complement strand
ACGTCACCATCACGGGGCCTGACATCGCCGAAAACGGCGCTGTGGTGCCGCTGGGTGCCTCGACCTCGCTGGCCAGCGTCAAACAACTGCTGATCATGGTCGAGAAAAACCCCTCGGCCCTGGTGGCCATGTTCAACGTCACCGACAGCATCGACGCCAACATCTCGACTCGCGCCAAAATGGGCCAGTCCTCCGATGTTTATGCTGTCGCCATCACCAATGACGGCAAGGCCCTGTTCGCCAAAAAAGAAGTCAAAGTCACCCTCGGTGGCTGCGGCGGCTGATGGCCCCCAGCACCCTCAAACCCACTCAGATATACAGATACACAGGAGCACAACATGGCAGATCCGATGCGCATTCGCGCCCAAGCCGCTGGCGACAAAGCCACCGTCCGCGTTCTCATGAGCCACGAAATGGAGTCCGGCCAGCGCCGCGACTCGGCGGGCAAACTCATCCCCGCCTGGCATATCTCTGAAGTCACCGCCGAACACAACGGCAAAGTCGTCATGACCGCCGAATGGGGTCCGGCTGTGGCCAAGAACCCCTTTCTGCAGTTTTCCATCAAGGGTGCCAAAGCCGGCGATAAAGTCGCCATCAACTGGAAAGATAACAAGGGCGACAGCCGTCGCGACGAAGCCACCGTCAGCTGAGGTGCCGCATGAAATTCAAACACGCGCTGTCTGTGTTCGCGGCCGCATGGGTGTGCCTGTCCACCCCGGTTGGGGCGCAAAAAACCGCCAGCCAAGGCATTGACGAATACCGGGCCATGCTGGCCGACGGTAACCCCGCCGATCTGTTTGAAGCCAAAGGCGAAGACCTTTGGAAACAAAAACGGGGCCCCAAGAACGCCACGCTCGAACAGTGCGACCTGGGCAAAGGGCCGGGCGTGGTCAAGGGGGCTTTCGTTGAATTGCCGCGTTACTTCGCCGATACCGCTCGGGTGCAAGACCTTGAATCACGCTTGGTCACCTGCATGTCGGTGTTGCAAGGTTTTAACGAAGCCGAGCTGATCAAAACCCCCTACGGGCGAGGCGAGATGGCCAATATCACCGCCTTGGCCACCTGGATCTCGGCCGAGTCCAAAGGCATGCGCTTTAACTTGTCGCAGCGTCACGAGCAGGAAAAAGTGTTTTACGAAGTCGGCAAACGCCTGTTCTTCCAGCGCGGCGGACCGCACGACTTCTCCTGTGCATCGTGCCACGGCGAAGAGGGCAAGCGCATCCGCTTGCAAGATCTGCCCAACCTGACCAAGAACCCGGGTGACGGCGTTGGCTTTGCTGCCTGGCCCGCCTATCGGGTTTCCAACGGCCAGATGTGGAGCATGCAATTGCGCTTGAACGATTGCTATCGCCAGCAACGCTTCCCCTACCCAGGCTTTGCCAGCGACGCCACCATCGCCCTCGGGGTTTATCTGGGCGTGAACGCCAAAGGCGCCGCCTCAGTCGCCCCTGCCATCAAGCGTTAATCCACCGCAAAGTCCGATCATGAACACACAACGTCTTCTAACCCTGACTGGGGCTGTGCTCCTGACCTTGGGCCTGGCCTCTTGCGCCCAAGGTCCGTCGGTGGCCGAGATCAATCGCCTGACCGATCAAATCGTCAAGGCTTCGTTTCGTGACGAAAGCTTCGTCAAAGTCGAGCGCATCACCGCCACCGACGAAACCAACCGTTTATGCAGCCAGGCTGACGCCAGCGGCAAACCCCTCGACGAGGCCACGGCCAAGCGCATCGAAGTGGCCAATATGCAATCGATCAAGTGGCCCGCAGACGGCCAATTTCTGGGCGACTGGAAACAAGGTGAGGCCATCGCCCAAAGTGGCCGTGGCCTGACCTGGACCGACAAGGAAAGCGATGCCAATGGCGGCAATTGCTACAACTGTCATCAGATCTCCAAAGAGGAAATCTCGCACGGCACCATCGGCCCCAGCCTGTATCAGTACGGCAAGATTCGCGGCATCACCGACCCCAACAGCGCGGCCGCCAAACCGATAGTCGAATACACCTGGGGCAAGATTTGGAACTCCAAGGCCTACAACGCCTGTTCCAATATGCCACGCGCTGGACACTCGGGCATTTTGACCGAAGCCCAGGTGCGTCACATCGTGGCCTTGTTGCTCGACCCCCAGTCGCCCGTTAACAAATGAAACAGGCCCCCTGATGGGGGCTATTTTTAGGCTCTACTGAATTGGCACCATAAACATCAGTTCATAAGAAAGTATAAATATGGACCTGACCAAACGCGAATTTCTGCAAGTCATGGGGGCGGCCAGCATTGCCGGCATGGCTTTGGGCCGTCACGCTCACGCCGATGCCGCGCTGGCCGGCGAAGCGCTCTACGACTTGCCCCGTTTCGGGCAGGTGTCGTTTTTGCACATGACCGACTGCCATGCGCAATTGCTGCCCATCCACTTCCGCGAGCCCAGCATCAATATGGGCCTGGGCAGCATGAATGGCAAATGGCCGCACCTGGTGGGTGAACATCTGCTCAAGGCCGCCGGTGTGCCCGACGGGACCGCCACCGCCCATGCCTTGACCTATCTGAACTTTGAGACCGCCGCCAAGCGCTATGGCAAAGTCGGGGGCTTTGCCCACTTGGCCACCCTGGTCAAGCAACTCAAAGACAGTCGACCCGGCGCCTTGTTGCTCGATGGGGGTGACACATGGCAAGGTTCGGGCACGGCCCTGTGGACCCAAGGCCAGGACATGGTCGATGCCTGCAAATTGCTGGGGGTCGATGTCATGACCGGCCATTGGGAATTCACCCTTGGCATGGAGCGAGTCAAGGAAATCATCGAAAAAGATTTTGCCAACCGCGTCGACTTCGTCGCCCAAAACGTCAAGACCAACGACTTTGGCGACCCGGTCTTCAAGCCCTATGTGATCCGTGAGATGAACGGGGTGTCCTGCGCCATCATCGGTCAGGCCTTCCCCTACACCCCCATCGCCAATCCCCGCTATATGGTGGCCGACTGGGAGTTCGGCATACAGGACGAGAACCTGCAAAAAATGGTCGACGAAGTGCGTGCCAAAGGCGCCCAGGTGGTGGTGGTGCTCAGCCACAACGGCATGGACGTTGACCTCAAAATGGCCAGTCGGGTCAGCGGCATCGACGCCATCTTGGGCGGCCACACCCACGACGGCATGCCTGTGCCCACCTTGGTCAGCAACAAAGGCGGTCAAACCCTGGTCACCAATGCCGGCTCCAACGGCAAGTTCCTGGGCGTGCTCGACTTTGAAGTCAAGGCCGGCAAAGTCACCGACTTCCGATACAAATTGCTGCCCGTTTTCGCCCAATACTTGCGCGCCGACCCGGCCATGGCCGAGTTAATTCGCAAAATTCGCGCCCCCTTTGAAACCAAGCTGCAAGAGCGCCTCGCCATCTCTGAAGGACTGTTGTACCGACGTGGCAATTTCAACGGCACGGGCGACCAACTGCTGGTTGACGCCCTGATGGACGTGCAAGGGGCCGAGATTGCTTTCTCCCCCGGCTTTCGCTGGGGCACCACCCTGCTACCGGGTCAGGCCATTACACGCGAATGGTTGCTCGACATGACCGCCACCACCTATTCGTATGCCACCGTGACCGAAATGACGGGCGAGACCCTCAAAACCATTTTGGAAGACGTGTGCGACAACCTCTTCAACCCAGACCCTTATTACCAACAAGGCGGTGACATGGTGCGTGTGGGTGGCTTGCAATTCAGTTGCGACCCGACCGCCACCATGGGGCGGCGCATCGGCAATATGCGGCTCAAGGGCAAGCCCATCGACGCTGGCAAAAAATACAAGGTTGCTGGCTGGGCTCCGGTGGCCGAAGAAGCGCGCCAACAAAATCTGCCCATGGTCTGGGACCTGGTCGAGAAATGGCTCAAAGCCCAGGGCGGTCGGGTCAAGCCCCGGCAACTCAACGCACCCCACATCACCGGTGGCCTGCCCAACCCCGGATACGCCGCATGAACCGGCGTCACCTGCTCGGCTTGCTGGCAGCCAGTGGGGTGACGCTGTGGCCCGAGTTACAAGGCGTCGCCCAACAGGCCCAAGACTTCATCGAGGGCCCGCCCATGCCCGACATCGCGCCGGTTCAACTCTCGGCCCATGTCTGGGTCATACCGGCCGCCGATGGCTTTCCGACGCCCGAGAACAAGGGCATGATGTCCAATGTGACCTTTGTCAACACCTCGGCGGGGGTCGTCATCCTGGACTCTGGCTCATCGCTGCAGATCGGCGAGATGGCCATTCGGATGATCCGCCGCGTCACATCCAAATCCGTGATCGCCGTTTTCAACTCGCATTTTCACGGCGACCATTGGTTGGGCAATCACGCCTTTGCCAAACACTTCGGGGCGCAGCTGCCCATCTACGCCTTGCCGCACACCATCGAACAAATCAAGGGCATCGAAGGCAACGCCTGGCGCACCCTGATGGAGCGCTGGACCAACCAGTCTACGGCCGGCACCCAGACCGTCGCCCCGAACCGCCCCGTTGAGCACGGCCAGCGCATGCAATTTGGCGATGTCGAGCTGCGCATGCACTTCTATGGGCGCGCCCACACCCACGCCGATTTGTGTGTACAGGTCGTCCCCGATGCGTTGACCCATGTGGGCGATATCGCCATGGCCAATCGCATCGCCAACATCGACGACGGTTCATACCCGGGCACCCTTAAATACTACGAGCAACTCAAACAAGCCGCTGGCGAACAGCTGTGGTTACCTGGGCACGGCTTGGCCAGCAAAGACTTGCTCGACCGCTACGGTGAATTCTTGTCGGGCATTTACGAGCCTTGTTTGCAGGCCGTCAAAGACGGCGCCAGCGAAGCCGAGGCCAAGGCCCGGGTGCTGAAAGACCCGCGTGTGGCCAGCCGCGCCAAAACCATGCAGGGCTTTGACAACAACATCGGTAAATACGTCAGCCTGGCTTATTTAGAGGCCGAAAAAGAAGCCTTCTGAATCAGGCCTGGCCTTACTCCTGCACCAAACGACACGGCGCATGGATGCGCAACTCTTGTCGTTTTTCTTCACAATAACTCATGGCCCGACGCGCCCCCTCGGCCGCCATGCGTATGTGCACCGAGCATTTCAAGGTCATCTTGTCCAAGTCACCGCTGGCGTCAAAGGCCGCCGCACAACGGCTGCGATCGCTCATCTCGGGCTTGGTGCCCAAGTAGGTGCTGCGCAATGGCTCGGGCAATTGCTTCAAGGGCACAGTCGGAAAACCGAACTCGGTCCCTGCTGGCGGCGCCTTGCTCTGCTGGGCCGATGCGCCCCAAACGCAAGCCCATAGGACAGCGAGCAGCACGATGCGAGCTGTGATGCCGAGATGTCTGGATGTCATTCGTCACTTTCCCGTCAACGGTTCAGGGTGCTCAGCCGCAAGGCCTTGGCCTCGATGCGCACTTTTTCAGCTTCTTCCCAGGCGGCTTTCAGCTCAGTTTCGCTCATGCGTTGTGGATTCGAATAGTCAAGTTTCCAATCCGGGTCTTCGCTCCAGACCTGGGGTGAGACCCAAGTGGTGCGCGCCGACTGGGCTTGTACCAACAAATGCAAAGCCATTTCCAGCGTTTGCATTTGGCTGGCGTGATCGTGCGGCTTGCCGGCCCCATTGCCCAGCGGGAAATCGCTAAACAGCAAGCGGGGTACCCCGCAATGCTCAACCACATCGCGGGCGCAACCCATGATCACCGTCGCCAGACCGGCGCGCTCGAGTTCACGTGCGGCCAGCGACAAACTCTGGTGACAAATCGGGCAATTGGGGACCAGCACCACCGCGTCGACCCTGTCGGCTTGGCAACGTGCCACCAACTCGGGCACGTCGACCTCTAGCGTGTGGCGCTGGCTGCGGTTGGTCGGCACACCATGAAAGCGCGGTGCCAACTCAAAACGTCCCATCTGAGCCAAGCTGCGCATGGCGGGCAAAGGAAACCAACAGTTGGGGTCTTCCATGTGCG
>CAYMJT010000140.1:0-5976 GCA_964390775.1 uncultured Bordetella sp. | reverse complement strand
GCGTTTGGCGGGACTGTCCAGTACCCGCCCCATTTCGATAGAGATTTGCACCAAATGCCCTTGATCGGCCAGTGCCGCGAGCAACTTCTCTTTCGACTGGCCGGCTTGCAGACTCTCACGTTCAATGCGTAGTAACCAAGCGTCGGCGTCGCGAGCGACCAGTTGAGACTGCAAAGCCAATTCGCGCGCCAAGGACTGAATGGCCTGACTATCCACCATTTTTAACACCAAATCGTGCCAGAAATCACCCTCTGGGGTGGTTTGCAGCACGGCCTCGGACCCGCTGGGCTGGGCAGGAGTAGAGATTTGAGGCAGTTGTTTGACGGGCACTGCCTCGACCGAGGGTCTGAGCGGCTGGGGCACGACTGGCGCAGACTGAGTGGCAAACGCCAAATAACGCAACAAAACCATGGTCATGCCAGCGTACTCGTCGGGCGCCAAACCCAACTCGGTGCGTCCGTGGATGCACAGGCTGTAGAGAAACTGAATTTCATCGGCCTGAAACAGAGCCGCTATTTCGGCGATTTGGGCTCCATCGGGGTCGGTGTCAAGGTCACTGGGGGCGTGAATTTGAACTGCTGCACGTTGCAGCACGCGGGCCATGTCTTCCAGTGCCAGGCCGGCACTGTATCCCGAGGTCTGCAAGTCCTTGCACAAAGACAGCAATGCAGGACCATCGTGGGCGGCCAAGCTGCGCAGAAGGGCAAATACATGGCTGCGATCGACGCTGCCCAGCATTTCCCGTACCGATGTGCCCTGGAGTTGACCCGCGCCATAAGCGATGGCCTGATCGGTCAGTGAGAGGGCATCTCGCATCGAGCCGCGTGCCGAGTGCGCAATCAGCCGCACGGCATCGTCGTCATGCGCTACAGATTCAGCATTCAGCACATGGGCCAGATGCGATTGGATGGTCTCGGGTGCCATGGGCCGCAAATTGAACTGTAGGCAGCGCGACAGCACGGTCACAGGCACTTTCTGTGGGTCGGTCGTGGCCAGCACAAATTTCAAGTACTCTGGGGGTTCTTCCAGGGTCTTGAGCATGGCATTGAAGGCCGTGTTGGTCAGCATATGAACTTCGTCGATCATGAAGACCTTGAACCGACCCTCGACGGGTTTGTAGACTGCCTGTTCGAGCAATTGCTGAACTTCATCCACCCCCCGATTGGAAGCGGCATCGAGTTCGGTGTAATCGACGAAACGGCCGGCATCAATGTCGCAGCAGGCGGCGCAGACACCGCAAGGCCGGGCTGAGATGCCTTGTTCACAGTTGAGGGCTTTGGCCAGGGCGCGAGACACCGTGGTTTTGCCCACCCCCCGCGTACCGGTGAACAAATATGCGTGGTGCAATCTTTGCTGATCGAGGGCGTTGGTCAGGGCCTGGACGACGTGTTCCTGCCCCACCATTTCGGCAAAGGTGCGGGGGCGGTATTTGCGGGCCAAAACCAAGTAGGACATGCCTGCATTGTATCTATCTGAGCACGGGTGACCCGAGTGATTCAGAGCTTCCCTAGAACAACATCACATCGACCCAGTCGCCGATAGAGACATCGGTGCTTTCGTGTGCCAGCACGATCAGGCCATCGGCTTCGACCATCGAGCGCAGCACACCTGAGCCCTGTTGACCGGTGGTGCAGACCTGCCAATCGCCGTTGGGGGCGCGGCTGAGTCGGCCACGCTGATACTCGGTACGCCCTGGTTTTTTGCGCAGTGCTTCGGTGCTGCGGGCCCGTACCATGGGCAGCGGTTCATCGTGGGCCCCCATCAGGCGCAACAGGGCAGGGCGCACAAAGGCCAGAAAAGTCACCATGACGGCCACCGGATTGCCGGGCAGTCCGAACAGAACGCACGAGTCGATGCGCCCCACAGCCATGGGGCGTCCAGGGCGCATCGCGATACGCCAAAAGGCGACATCACCCAGTTCACGCATCATGGCCTTGGTGAAGTCCGCTTCGCCAACGCTCACGCCCCCGCTGGTGATCACGACATCGGCGCTGTGGGCGGCCTGTTTAAACCGTGCCTTGAGCATGTCGGGGTCATCGGGGCAGACCCCAAGGTCGATCATTTCGCAACCCAAACGCGTGAGCATCCCCATGACCGTGTAACGGTTGCTGTCGTAGACCGCGCCGGGGCGCGGGACCTCGCCCAAGCTGAGAATTTCACTGCCGGTCGAAAAATAGGCCACACGCAAGCGCCGATACACCGCCACGCTGGGGATGCCCAGACTGGCCAACAAGCCCAGCGATGCTGGATCGAGGCGGGCACCTTGGGCCAGGGCCACCTGACCCTGCTGCAGGTCCTCACCGCACAAGCGGCGGTTGTCACCGGCACGCACGGATGGCGCAGAAAAGCTCACCACAGCCCCATTCAGGCGGGTGAACTCCAGTGGAATCACGGTGTCGAGACCGGCGGGCATCACGGCGCCGGTCATGATTTTGAGGCACTCGCCAGGGCCAACCTGGCCTTGCCAAACAGGGCCGGCCAGGGCAGTGCCCACGCAAGTCAGTTGCATGTCGTGGGCTTGGCTCAGTTCATGCGATGAAAAAGCGTAGCCATCCATGGCCGAGTTATCGTGTGGCGGGACACTCAGGGGCGAGATGACATCGCTCGCCACGATGCGATCGAGGGCCTGGGCCACAGGCAATACTTCGGTCTGCAGGTGGACAGCGCCCGGTGCCAACTGGTGCAAAAACAGCTCGACCTCACCCACGGACATGGACCCAGGGTCGTAACCTTGCAAGGCCAGGGCGATCTCTTGCACCGTCTTCAAGGTTGATCCTCCAAGGCGTGCAACTCGGACAAGGTATTGATATTGGCGAAGGCCAGTGGGTCATCGCCCGCCTGGTCGAAAGCCACTTCTACCGTTTTGTGCTGAGCGGTCCAGGCATCGATTTTGCGACCACCGCTTTGGGTGTAGCGAACCAGGCTCTCGAGCAAGTGCGTGCCCATGAGGCAAAACACGGGTTGGGTACGCCAGGTGGTTTGGCCATGCACATCGCGCTCGGGGCCAAGGGCCATGGCGATATCGGCTTGTTGTTCCACCAGGGCTTGACCCAAACGGGCTGCCAGATCGAGCGGAAACCGAGGTGAATCACAGGGGACCGTCATCAGGTAGGGGGTGGCGCATTGTTCCAGACCCACCAGAAAACCTGCCAAAGGACCGGCAAAGTCGTGCAGACCATCGGGCCAAACGGGGACGCCAAAGGACTCGTAGGCCCCCAGATTGCGATTGGCATTGATCAGCACCTCGGCGCATTGGCTTTGCAGTCGCATCAAGGCATGCATAGTCAAGGGCAAGCCACGAAATTTTTGCAGGCCTTTGTCAACGCCACCCATGCGCGAGCCGCGTCCGCCCGCCAACACCAAACCCGTGATGACTTGTGGGTCCAAATAGTTCATTCAACCCCCGATATAGCTCATTTCGACGCGGGGTTTTTCGACCGGTGCCAGGCCTTTGCCGCGCAATTCAGAATACTGGTCGTCGCGTTGCGTCCAAGTGCCCGTGATGGCTGAGAGCAGTTGTTCGTCGCTGCTGCCGTTGCGCAATACGGTTCGCAAGTCGTAACCTTGGTGCGCGAACAGACACAAATAGAGCTTACCCTCGGTAGACAAACGAGCCCGATTGCAGTCGCCGCAGAAGGCTTGGGTGACGCTGCTGATGAGCCCAATTTCACCCGCATCGGGATCGTGCTGTCCTGCAGGGTCGGCCCAACCCCAACGCTGGGCCGTCTCCCCCATCTGTTGCGCTTGCAGAGCCACCAGCGGAGCGACTTGACGCAGGGCCTCCAACACCTGCGCCGAAGGCAAGACTTGGTCCATGCGCCATCCGTTGGTGTTGCCCACATCCATGTATTCAATGAAACGCAAGGGCATGCCACTGCCCCGAAAGTAGCGAGCCATGGGTACGATCTGATCGTCGTTGGTGCCCCGTTTGACCACCATATTGATTTTGATGCCCGAAGGTCGACCCTGAGCGTCAAGGCCCAAGCCCGCCTGGCGAGCGGCTTGGATGCCGTCGAGTACGTCGGTGACGGGAAAATCCACATCGTTCATGCGCTTGAACACCCCATCGTCCAAGCCATCGAGACTGATCGTGACGCGCCGCAGACCGGCGTCTTTGAGGTCTTGCGCTTTGCGTCGCAGCAAGGATCCGTTGGTGGTCAGAGTCAGATCGACTGGCTTGCCGTCGGGCGTTTCAATGCGAGCCAATTGTTCGACCAGGATCTCCAGATTTTTGCGCAACAGGGGTTCGCCTCCTGTGAGCCTGATCTTGCGCACGCCGAGTTGCACAAACAATCGGGCCAGCCGCGTGATTTCTTCAAAGCTGAGCAAATCGCTATGCGGTAAATAGGGATAGTGGCTGTTGAAAACCTCTTTGGGCATGCAATAGCTGCAGCGGAAGTTACAACGGTCTGTGACGCTGATGCGCAAATCGTGCAAGGCACGCCCCATGCGGTCGACCACGGCCTGCCCGGGCAAGTGGGGACGGGGCGAAAAAACAGGCTGGCGCACGGCCAGCCTTTGATCGATCAGTGGAATGACGCGTTCGGCCATTCCTATATTGTGCCGCAGCCCGGGCGGGGCCGGGTGCGGTTGCGGGGGTTCCCCATCAGGGCAACAGGGGCACGATCAATAGGGCCACGATGTTGATGATCTTGATGAGTGGGTTGACGGCAGGGCCGGCGGTGTCTTTGTAGGGGTCACCCACGGTGTCGCCAGTGACCGCGGCTTTGTGGGCATCGCTGCCTTTACCGCCATGATGACCGTCTTCAATGTACTTTTTGGCGTTGTCCCAAGCGCCGCCGCCGGTACACATCGAGATGGCGACAAACAGGCCAGTGACGATGGTGCCCATCAGCAAGCCACCCAGGGCTTTGGGGCCCAGCAGCAGGCCCACCACAATGGGGACCACCACAGGCAACAGCGAAGGGATCATCATTTCCTTGATGGCGGCGGTGGTCAACATGTCGACGGCACGCCCATATTCGGGTTTGGCCGTGCCTTCCATGATGCCCTTGATCTCGCGGAACTGTCGCCGGACTTCTTCAACCACAGCCCCTGCCGAGCGACCGACGGCTTCCATGGCCATGGCACCAAACAGGTAAGGGATCAGTCCACCAATGAACAAGCCAACGATCACCATCGGGTCCGACAGGTCAAAGCTGACGGCTTTGCCATAGGTCTCGAGTTTGTGGGTGTAGTCGGCAAACAAAACCAGCGAGGCCAAGCCAGCCGAGCCGATGGCGTAGCCTTTGGTGACCGCTTTGGTGGTGTTGCCCACAGCGTCCAGCGGATCGGTCACGTCGCGCACACTCGAGGGCAACTCGGCCATCTCGGCAATGCCACCGGCGTTGTCGGTGATGGGGCCGTAGGCATCGAGAGCCACCACGATACCCGCCATGCTCAGCATGGCGGTGGCGGCGACGGCCACGCCATACAGGCCGGCCAGGGCGTAGCTGGCGACAATGGCCACACAGACGGCCAGCACGGGCCAGGCGGTGGACTTCATGGACACGCCGATGCCGGCGATGATGTTGGTGGCATGGCCGGTGGTGGAGGCCTGGGCCACGTGCTTGACCGGGCCGTAATCGGTGCCGGTGTAGTACTCGGTGATCCAGACCAGGGCAGCGGTCAGCACCAGGCCCACGACGCAAGCGCCAAACAGGGCCATGCGTGAACCTTCGGCCTTGATGGCGTTATCGGGCATCAGGGTCCAGGTGACAAAGGCAAAGGCGATCAGGCTGAGCACACCCGCCACGATCAGGCCTTTGTAGAGGGCAGGCATGACGTTTTTCATGCCAGGGCTGGCTTTGACGAAGAAGCAGCCAATGATCGAGGCGATGATGGATACGCCACCCAAGGCCAGCGGGTACATCACGGCTTCGATGGGCGCAGCGGCAACCATCAAGGCACCCAGCACCATGGTGGCGATCGGGGTCACGGCATAGGTCTCGAACAAGTCGGCGGCCATGCCAGCAC
>CAYMJT010000139.1:0-6012 GCA_964390775.1 uncultured Bordetella sp. | reverse complement strand
CAATCATGCCGAAAATCTGCGTGCCTTGGATGAGATTGCGGTGAATCTCCTCCGACTCGGCCTCGGTCAAACCGGTGGGCCATACCTTGTCTTTATCAGACATGGGTACCTCCTTGCGAGAAGGGTTCGTGCTCGGGCCGCACGCAGGCCATCGGTACCGGGCTGGCACCGAATCGGGATCCATGAGAGCAAGGTTTGGGCTGCTTCATCATGGTGAATTCAAGAACGTCGAGGCATGCGCCAAGGCAGCATGGCCTGTACCACGGGGGAAACAAAGCGGGGTACCGACAGAGTTTCGTGAAAGGTGTGCACCTGAGACCCCAAGCTGGGGCGCGACAAAATGCAACGCTGATAGAAAGGGGTGTCTTCGAGTTGGTGTGACACTTGGGGCTGATCTTGGCTGCGGGCTCGGCGCGGTACGCGCCAAGCGGTCGAGCGCAAAGTTCGCGCCGGCACAGCGGGCAAATCAGTGACCCGTCCTTCGGTGTCAAAGCACAGACGCAACAAGCGATCGGGACGATCGGGGCCGTGCAAGTCATAGGTGACTTCGGTGCTGCCATCGGGGTGATGGGTGCGCGACCAATCCCACAGATGGAATTCGTTTTCCAACGGCTCGTCGCCCTCGTTGGAGTCCAAATAGGCAGACCCCGACCACTTCAGGTTCGGTTGCTCCAAATCGACTTCGATTCGTGCCGCAGGCGCCAAGGGCCCCCAACGGTGGCGTCCACCCCAATCCAGTGGCACAGAGTAATTCACCAGGGTTTGCGGCCACAGACGGATATGACCCTTGAGAGGCTTGAGCCACGGCACGCAGACTTCCTCGATGCGCATGTGCAGGCATTGCCCGTCCCAGTCGAGCCGACTCGGACCTGCCACAAAGCTGCTGCTGTCACGGTGGCAATGGCGCTGACCGCGCTCGGTCATGGCCCAGCGTCCTCCCGGTCCGTACAAGGCGACGTTGATCGCACAATGGTTGTTGGGATCGGCATTTCTGCCCCGTCGCGCCCAACGGTAATACGGCGAGAACACGCTCCCGACAAAGGCAATCAGGGTGAGACTGTGTTGCATATCGTCACTCATGGCGTCGACATACCACCAAAGGTAGCCACCCGATGGGACGACCTGATCGAAACGAGGTTGGCCATGACGGCCTCGGCCGCCCGCAGGCCGGATAGCGCCGTCATCGGCACGCCCGGTCCCGGGTGTGTCCCCCCGCCAACCGTGTAGAGGCCCGGCATGTCCGTCGTCGCCCCAGGCCGCGAGAATATGCTCATCCAGCCGTGGGTGGCCTTGCCGTACAGGCTGCCCCCAGAAGCCGGGAATCGGCGATGAAACTGACTGGGTCCAGTTCGAATCCGGGCATGTCCCTGTATCGAAAGACCCATGCGATGCAATTGGTCGAAAGTGGTGGTTTCGCATGGGGCGATCTCCTCGGTCAATTCGGGCCCGTCGCCAGACGCGGGCGCATTGACCAGACAAAACAATCTCTCGGCCGTCAATCCCTCGGCCACGACTGGGCGGTCTTGGGCACAGACATACACCGTCGGGGAGCGTGGAAAGCGGCGGTGTTTGAAAATATCGTTGAATTCACTGGCGTAATCGCTTTGGAAAAATACATTGTGTCGATCCAGATCCAGGTTTTGTCGTGGCGCCAGCATGGACCAAGTCAGGGCCGACAACGATCGCTCCTGATTGGATCGCGGCACGGCCATACGAACCTCTTCACCCAGCAAACCCATGGGCAGGGCATCGACCTCACCGTTAAAGATGACAGCGTCGGCGCGCAACTCGTCATGATCGATGCGCACGCCCACCGCGCGTCCATGGCGACAAATGATTTCGCGGCACGGGGTTTGCATCAAGAAACGCACACCGCGCGACTGTGCGAGTCGAGTCAAGGCCTGGGCCAACTCATGCATGCCGCCGCGCACACTAAAGACCCCGTCCATTTCCACCTGAGCGATCAACATCAGTGTGGCGGGCGCTTCCCACGGCGATGATCCGCAATAGGTCGCATAACGACCAAAGAGTTGACGCAAACGAGGGTCCACAAACTCGTTTTCCAGTTGCCGCCACAGGGTGCGCATGGGGCCCAGTTGCGACAACAGGGTCAATCCACGCCAGCCCAGTTCAGACATAAAGCCACCGATTTTTGGTGCAGGACCACGCATAAAAGGCGATTCAAGGGTATCGTATAAAGCCCTTGCCCGATCGCAAAAACGGCGGAAACGCTGGGCCTCCGAGGCACCGGCGAGACGCTCAACTTCAGCTTCGCTTTGTAAGGGGTCGGCACACAGGTCCATGCGTGACCCGTCAGACCAGAAATGTCGTGCCAACACATTCAAGGGGCTTAGTTCGATTTCCCGATCCAATTCGGTCCCCACTTGACGCATGATTTCGTCAAAAACCCAGCGCATGGTGAGGACTGTGGGGCCAGAGTCGATATGAACGCCACCGATTTCGGTGGTGTGAATCTTGCCCCCTGTGACCGATTGCGACTCGACCACCGTCACATCGACACCCCGCTGCGACAGCAATAAGGCACTGACCAGACCGCCCATGCCAGCACCGACGATGACGACCTTATCGCTCATGATGCGGCCCCTGACAGCGCGGGATCGCCGTGATTGACGCTGTGTCCTTTCCAGACCCCGTTCATATAAAGGGGGCGGAGATGGACGAACAGGGATTCAGAAAAAAACTGGTGTTTATAAGCTGCCTGGATGGCCTGTTGATGCGCCGCATGATGTGCATAGGCACGCATGGCCGGTGCGTCTCGCCAGACACTGAAGGTGCATTGACGCAATAGGGGGGCTTCGCCCAGACCGATGGCCAGTTGGCATCCGTCTGATTGGTCGAGATCACTCTGTGCGGCTGGAGCATGTCGCCAAAAAGCCATGGCCTTGGCGGGCCTGATGCTGGCTCGGGTCAGAACCGCCAAGGCGGGACTGGGAGAAACGGGGCTGCCTTGCACGGCAGCGTCGCTGGTGGGCACCCAATCCTGTTGGTCCCAATGACCACGCGCTGACTGAACCGAGAGCACCCCAACCCAGCTCTCACGGGCCCGATCACGCACCGCCTTGACCCAAGAGCCTTGCATGAAGCCCAAAGCGTTGTCCCAACGGTCAAAGCAGGCGATCACACCCTGGTGTGTGGCACTCGGGCGCAAGCTAAAGCCCCCACCCTGCCCGCTGCCCATGACTTTGGCAAACCCCAAACCCGGCGCTTCGCGCAAAGCCGATGGGCCCGACATCAATCGCAACCAACCCCAGGCCTGATGTTGGCGCATGTAGTCGACCAGCAAAATGAACACAACCCCCGATAACGGGGGTGCGATGCGACTGATTTCCTCCAGGCTCACGCCCCGCTCCTTGGGCAAGTGCGATCGGGTTCAAGATGAAATCGACTCATGTCTTTACTTCTTGGCAACTTTGACCGCCGAGGGTGCTGGGGTGCTGAGCAATTCAGGAAAGTCTTTGGCCATCTTGGCACCATACAAAGGCTTGTATGCGCCTTGGTGGCAGGTGCCGCAATTGACTTTGGCCACATCCCCCAACTCGCCCTTGCGATGCACCGGGAAGACATTGGTGAGCGAATTCATATACTCGTTGTTAAGGTCACGCGCCATGCGGATGCCATGCCAGGCGGTCACACGTTGCGGGGGTCCGCCCTCCCAGGTCTGGAAGGAGCGGGTGTTGTGGCAGTGGGTGCAATTGACTCCCAGCGCAGTGGACATGTGGGTCATCAGGCCATAAGTCCATTCGGTTTGCTTGATCGACTGGCGGTTACCAGTCGGCAGGGCCGTGGTGCCACCGACCCGGATGTTCTCCGCTTTCAGCAAGAAGGGGGTGAATGGGTCATACGGCAGAGACGAGAGATTGACCACTGGAGCTGGGGTGTTTTGGCCTGCCTTGTCGCCCAGGAAGTTGGCCCCATAGGGTTGGTCAGGCTGGGTGAACCAGACTTGCGCCGGTACCGGCTGGCCACGATGACAGGTATAGCATGTCACCCCAGTGTCACTGACATGCTTTTTCCAGTCGTTGTTGATGTGCCGGGTCATCTCGATCATGCGCCGCGCCACCACCTTGGTGTAGAGCGAGTCATCGGCGAAGTTGGCTGGGTTGTGGCAGTAGGTGCAACTTTGTTCAGGAGCGATCCAGGTGGACATCGACACCATCAGACGGGTGAAGTCATTGACGCTGAGGTCACCCAACAATTTCACGTTTTTGTATACCTGCGAAGCTTTGGGGCCGTCGCTACCGGCGCTCGGGATGGGCACGGGGGCCTCGTTGAGCGGGGCTTGCTGCTCGAGTGTGCGGGGGTTGTAGACCTGCAGCATGCCAGTGCCCCGATAACCATGCTGAACCGCTTCGATGGGAGGCCGTTCACAGCCACTGAGCAGCCACAGGGCTGCGAAAAGACTGAGGAGAATTCTCATGGCTTGACTCCTTGCATCAGGGCCGGGTCGGTGACGACATCGAAGACCTGTGGGTATGGCGGCACCACACCGTGCTTCATCGACCACAGGTACCAGTTGTCGACCACCGTACCCGTGAGCAAAATGCCAATGCCACCGGTCAGGGGGCACAGCACCGCAAACCACCAGGCCCAACGATGGATGGATTCCATGGTGGCATTGAAACCCATGGTCCAACGCCAAAACAGGGCGGCACGCTCGCTGGCGGTACCACGGTCGGTAATTTGCTCGATTTCACGCTCACCGCCGTAATGGGTGACCGCCAAAATGGTGGCGCCGTGCATGGCAAACAGCAGGGCCGAGCCATATAAAAAGACTATCGACAGGGCATGGAAAGGGTTGTAGAACAGATTGCCATAACGCAAGGAGAAAGCTGCCGTCCAATCGAGGTGCGGGAAGATGCCAAAGGGCACCGCTTCACCCCAAGAGCCCATCAACACGGGCCGGAATAAGCCCAACACCAGATACAGCCAGATGGCGGCGGCAAAGGCCCAGGCCACGTGCGTGCCCATGCCCAACTCGCGTGCGCGGCGATAGACCCGGGCCCACCACAGGAACAGGGACAGAGTCAGAAAGAGGCCGGAGATCAACCACCAGCCTCCCTGGTTCAGGGGGGGCAAACTCAGACCATAAATGGCGGGCGGCGGCTCGAGGGATAGCCAGAACAGTTGCCGAATGAACTGAATCGGATCGTAGTTGACCGAAGCCAACATATTCATACCGATGATCGTGGTGGCCAGCACCCCAAAGATCAGCGAGGCGAGACCCAAGCCCCCCAAATATATCGGGCCGAGTTGGGCATTGCCCAGCAGGCCGAACCAGTAGACGATGAGTGGCTTGCCCGAGCGCGGGCTGTTGCCATGCCCAAGCTCGACGCCATCGTGCACCGGGCCAACGGCCTGCACGGTGGTGAAAAGGTTTTGGTATTGAGCCATGTTGAGCCACTCCTAGTTGATCGGCCACTGGGACCAGATGGGCAGGTTCAGCCACCAGCTCCACCATTCGGGCCAGCCACGGGTCCAGAAAGGACCACTGAGTACGATGCAAAGGGCGCTGAACAAGACAGCGGCCAAGGCCAGAAACAGACCCAGGCGGTGTATGCCCAGGGTGCCGATGGAGTAACCAATGATGTCGCGAAAGAACGTGTCCTCGTGCTCCGGCGTGCGTACGCTATGGCCAGGAGCAGGGTTGGTCGAAGACAGGATCAGGGCACCGTGCAGCGACAAGGCAAAGGTGCTGGCGAAGAAAAAGCTGACCGCAATCATATGCGCGGGGTTATAGTGGAAATGCAGGTACTGATAGCCCACGTTGGAAACCCAATCCAAGTGGCTGTAAATGCCGTAAGGAAAGGCATGTCCCCAAGCGCCCATCAAGACCGGGCGAACGACCTCGAGCGTGAAATACGCCAAGATGGCCACGCTGAACGCCACCGGAACGTGGTAGCCCATGCCGAGTTTGCGGCAAATTTCGACTTCTCGCAGGGCCCAGGAGCCAAATGCACCCAAGGCGCAAACGGTGATCAGTTGCCACAAACC
>CAYMJT010000138.1:0-6078 GCA_964390775.1 uncultured Bordetella sp. | reverse complement strand
GCATAGGCCTGACCGCCATTCAATTGGCCCATGCCTGGGGGGCCGAGGTGTTTTGCACCGTCGGCAGTGAAGAAAAAGCCCAGGCTTGCCGCGCCGCAGGGGCCGATCACACCATCGTGTACAAAACCGCAGACTTTGCCGAAGTCGTGGCCCAACTCACCAGCAAGCAGGGTATCAATCTGATTCTGGACATGGTCGGCGGCCCCTACATCCAGCGCAACCTGAATTCCTTGGCGCTGGACGGCCGCTTGGTTCAGATCGCATTTTTGCAACCGTCCAAAGCCGAAGTGGATTGGGTGCAACTCATGACCAAACGCCTCACCTACACCGGTTCGACCTTGCGCCCACGCAGCGCCGCTGACAAAGCGGCCATGGCGCAAGCCTTGCTCCAGCAGGTCTGGCCCTTGCTGGCAAAGGGCACGGTCAAGCCCTACATCTACCAGGTGTTTGAACTGGAGCAAGCCGCGCAAGCCCATGCCCTGATGGAGTCTTCGACTCACATCGGCAAAATCATGATGAAAGTCGGGGGCTGAGATGACGCGTCCCATGCCTGTTGGATCTCTGAGCGACGCCCCTTTGCGAGAGGGGGCCTTGCAGCCCTTGTTCGACCTGATCGAGCAACACATCGCCCAAGGGCGATATCCGGGGGCCCAAATTGCCTTGGGGTATCAGGGTCACCTGGTGCTGGACATGAGTTTTGGCCAAGCCCGTACTGGCACTGGCGGTGGCCCAGATACCCAAGCCCAGGCCACGCGGCCCGACACCCTTTGGTTGCTGTACTCGAACACCAAGGTCTTGATCGCCACCACGCTGTGGTTGCTGCACGAGCGCGGATTGCTGCGTTTTACCGACAAGGTCGCAGATCATCTCCCCGAGTTTGCTGCCCACGGTAAACAAGACATCACCTTGCTGCAGGTCATCACCCACCAAGCCGGTTACCCGGGACGTGAAGTGAGCGCCGAGGTCTGGCACGACCACGCCCTGGTGCGTCAAGCGGTGTGCGACTTTCAGCCCGAATGGCCGCCTGGGAGCAAAGTGAGTTACCACGGTTTGAGCGCCCACTGGACCTTGGCCATGGTGATCGAAGCCGTGACGGGGCAGGATTTTCGGCAAGTGGTGCGAGAACAGGTCTTGCAAGCCCTGGGTCTGGAAGATGAGATATTCCTGGGTTTGCCCGAGGCCCAGTTGCCACGCATGTCCTACCTCTACGAGCCCGACCCGGCTCAGGGGGGGCGCTTGGTGTTGCGGCCAGAAAACACCTCGCGGGTTTGGCAACAAGCGGGTGTACCCGGTGGCGGTGCCTACGGCACCGCACGCGGCATGGTGAGTTTGTATCAAATGATGTTGCAAGGCGGCCGCTTGGGCCATGTGCAACTGCTCTCGCCACGCACCCTGGCTTATGCCCTGCGCAATTACACCGACGAGCGCATCGACGAGTTCATGGGCATGGCCATGAACCGGGGGCTGGGCCCGCATTTGCGCGGGCACGGCATCGGTATTCGGGGCTTGGGCTCATTGGCCCATCCGCTGACCTTTGGTCACGGGGGTGTGGGCACCAGTTATTGTTGGGCCGACCCGAGCAGCGGCTTGTCGTTTGCCTACATCACCAATGCGCGCCTGCCCGACCCGTGGCACAGCCTGCGTCTCGATCAGGTCAGCAACTTCGTTCATGCGGCCATCAGCCCCTGACGCACATAGAAAGGAAACGCCATGCCTACCATCCACGTTGAATTGTTCGAGGGCCGAACGCTGGAGCAAAAGCGGGCCTACGCCCAAGCCTTGACCGAGGCCACCATCCAGACCTTGGGCAGCAAGCCCGAAGAGGTCGAGATCATTTTTACCGACATCAAAAAGCACGATTGGGCCACCGGCGGCGTGCTCTGGTCTGATCGCCAGTCCTGACAGGAGTCAGCATGCTGTATCAACGCCGTCAACTGGTGCTGGGCATGGCCGCCAGCGCTGCGCTTCCAGCCTGGTCGCAAGGGTCTTGGGCTTCGCGCCCGTTCAAGATTGTGGTGCCCAATGCGGCTGGTGGGGCGGCCGATATCACGGCCCGGACCGTGGGTCAAAAATTGTCCGAAGCACTGGGTCAACCGGTGCTGATAGACAACCGGGCCAGTGCCGGTGGTATTGTGGCTGGCGAAATGGTCGCCAAGGCCGAACCCGATGGCCATACCCTGTTGCTGATCTCAAGTGGTACAGCGGTGAGCGCCGCTTTATTCAAGACTTTGCCTTTTGACACCCTTAAAGACTTTGCCCCAGTCTCCAAATTGGCCAGCTTTGACCTGGTGCTGTGCGTGGCCGAGGGGGGGCGCTTTAAAACGCTGTCCGATGTGTTGGAGTTTGCCCGCTCACAGCCCGGGCGGCTCAATATCGGGACGCCGCAAGTGGGCACCACCCAGCACCTGGCGGCCGAATTGTTTTTGGCCACTTCGGGCTTGCAGGCCCAGATCGTGCCCTTTAACGGGACCCCACCGGTCATCAACGCCTTGCGGGGTGGCAGTTTGGACCTGATGGTCGAGATTCTGGGGCCGGTGATGGGGCAGATCAAATCGGGCGCTTTGCGCCCCGTGGCAGTCCTGAGCGACAAGCGCAGCCCCGCGCTGCCTGAAGTGCCGGCGGTGCGTGAGGCCGGTGGGCGCCTGGGGTCGTTTCAGGTGGCTTCCTGGAACGGCCTGGCGGTGCCTGCCCGCACCCCGCGCGAGGTGGTGTTGGCGCTCAACAAGGCCTTGCAAGGAATTCTGGCCATGCCAGACGTCAAAACCCGCTTGAGCGAACTGAGTCTGGAAGCGCAAGGCAGCACGCCAGAGCAGGTGGGCGAATTGTTACAAGCCGACATTCGACGCTGGTCCGAGGTGATCGCGCGGGCCCAAATCGAGAAAAAGTGAGATCCACACTGCGTTGGCTCGGGCGACAAGCCCGCTGGTCTTTACCGGCCGGTGTGTTTGTGGGTATTTTGTGGCCCGAGCTGGCCAGCTGGTGGCGACCCCTTTTACCGGCGGCGGTGGTCGGCACCCTGGTTGCCGCTTTGTTGCGCATGGACTGGCCACGCATGTGGTCATGGGTCAGGCAGCCGGCCTGGCCAGCGGGGCTCTTGCTGTGGCTGACCCTGTTGTGCCCCTTATTGGCCTGGGCCCTGTCCTCCGTGCTGGGCTTGGCCCCCGAGTGGACGGTGTTGTTGGTCTTGCAAGCGGCCGGCCCTCCGATTGGTTCGGCCGCCGCATTCGCCATGTTTTTGGGGCTGGAAGCCAGCCTGTGCATGGTCACTACCGTCTGGGCCACACTGGGCTTGCCCATCACACTGACCGCCATCGTGGCCTATTTATTGCCGCAATTTGGCATCGAGGTGGATTTATGGTCTTTCTTTCTGCGGGTTCTGTACTTGGTGGCTTTGCCCTTCGTGCTGGCGTCCTTGTTGCGGCGCTGGATGGGGACACAACGCCTGAAGGAGTTGGACGCCGAGCTCGCCGGCATCAATGTTGTGATGCTGGTGATCTTTGCCGTCGCCGTCATGGAAGGGGTGCAAGACCTCTTGTTTGAGGACACGAGCTTGGCCATGAAGCTGTTGGGTCTGGCCTGCGCATCGGTGCTGGTTTGGCACACCCTGGGCCATGCCCTGTGCCGCTGGGCCGGACTCAATACCGCTTACACCGCAGCCTTGCTGACGGGCAACCGGAACATGGGCTTGTTGTTGGTGGTCACCGCTGGCACCGCTGGCCCCTGGTTTGCCCTGTACGTTGCCATTGTTCAAATTCCCATGTACTTTGCCCCGCTCATGCTCGGCCCATGGTTGAGCCGATCACGGCGGGCCCAGAATTCAAATATTGCCAAGGAGTAAAACCATGAGCCGTTTAAAGGATCAAGTCGCCATCGTCACCGGGGCCAGCCGAGGCATCGGCAAAGCCGTGGTGCAAGCCTATGCCCGTGAGGGTGCCCTGATCACCCTGGTGGCCACACGCGAGCAGAGTTTGCACCAGGTGTGTGCCGAGTTCGGCCTGTCGCAAGAGCGTGTGTTGTGTGTCGCAGCCGATGTATCCCAGGTGGCAGATTGTCAAAACGCGGTGCAGCAAACCCTGGCCCGATGGGGGCGGGTGGATGTGCTGGTCAACAATGCGGGCATCTACCATGCGGCGCCATTTTTGCAGCACAGCCCGCAAGACTTTCAGCGCTTGCTCGATGTCAACTTGTTTGGTGTCATGCACTTCATGCAGGCCTGTCTGCCCTCGATGCAGTCGCGACGCAGCGGTGCCATCATCAATATTGCATCGACTGCAGGCAAATGGGGGTCGCGCAACCAAAGCGCCTACAACACCAGCAAACACGCGGTGGTCGGCTTGACCCGTTGCGTGGCCCTGGAGGCCAGCGCACATCAGGTGACTGTGAATGCGATTTGCCCGGGCTTTGTGCAAACCGATATGGTCGACGAACTGAAAAACCAGGCGGCACAGGCGGCCGGCGCCAGTGTGGATGAATTCGTCAAGGCCATGTTGGCCCGCGTCCCTCTGGGGCGGTTGATGCAGCCAGCCGAGATTGCCGCGATGGCGGTGTATTTGGGCTCTGCGGATGCGCGCGGCATCACCGGCCAGAGCCTGCACATTGACGGGGGCATGGTCCTTTGATCCAGTGGCCTTGTGCGCGACTGATGTGAGTGATGCTGCGCCGGTTTATAGGTAGATGCGCTGCAGCCACTCAATCAGTTGTTTTTGTTCGGCTTCACTCAGGCCTTGGGCCGCTTGACCTTCCAGCTCACTGGCTCGTGCCTCGGCCTTTTGCATGAAGACCTGTCCTTGCTCGGTCGGGTGTAGGCCCAGCGCTCGGCCATCTTGCGGGTGTGGCCGACGTTCTATCAGCCCACGTTGCTCGAGCGCCTTGATCAGACCGACCAGATTGGGGGGCAAGATATTGAGGCTGGCGCACAATTGCCTGGACGTCACACCGGGGTTGTGGTGGATCACCGAGAGGACCGAAAAATCGACCGGTCGCAAGTCGAACTCGGCCATGCCGCGAACAAAGTGATCGATGATGACCAATGCAGCCCGGCGCGCGTTGTAACCCAGCAGCCCCTCGAGGTAGCGGGTATCCACGCCTTGGCTTCGCCTCATAGGCTCACCTTTTGGTTGGCCAATGCATCTTGCATGATGTTCATGCGCATGCGCCATTCGGGCCACACCCAGCGCTGGAATGCCTGCTGCGGGTCCGACCAGCGGGCTTGCCCGCTGGGCTCGAGCATTAGACTGGCGCGCTCCACGTGGGCCCAGGCCAGTTGCATCATCCACAAGCCCAGACCGCGCAAATAGTCGTCAGCCAGTTCGTGCGCCAGCGTGGGCGAACTTGGCTGCGTGGCAATATGCTGTGTCAAGGCATGCCATTCTTGGGCACTATCGTGCAAGCTGGGGTGGCTGCCCTGGAATGGGGCCAATTCGGCGGCCATGAGTTCGCGCAAGGCAGCGCCGGCGTCGGGCAGCACTTTGCGCAGCAGCAGGTCGATGGCCTGAATTTCGTTGGTGCCCTCATAAATCATGGTGACCCTGGCGTCGCGAACGTGTTGCTCTATGCCCCATTCGCGCACATAACCGTGTCCGCCTAGCACTTGCAGGCATGCGCTGGCACCTTCGAAAGCCTGTTGGGTAAAAAGCGACTTCAGCACCGGCGTGGAGAGCGCACACCAGCGCTGGGCTTGGGCACGCTCGGCGGGAGAGGCCGAGTGTTTGGCCCGATCCAGCTCAAAGGCGGTCCGGTAGGCCAGCCAGCGACCCGCATCCACCCAAGCCCTTTGGGTGTTCAGAATCCGGCGTACTGCCGGGTGCTCGATGATCAGATCGGCTGGCTCTGCGCTGCGACTCGCGCCTGGCGCGCGCATCTGACGCCGCTCACGGGCATAGGCGTCGGCCTTTTGCCAAGCCGCATCGAGCAATCCGATGCCTTGCAAGGCGACGTGCAAGCGGGCGGCATTCATCATGACAAACATCGCAGCCAGCCCTTTGCCCGGCTCGCCAACAATCCAGCCCTGCGCTTCGTCAAAACGCATGGCGCAGGTGGGGCTGCCGTGCAGCCCCATTTTTTCTTCGATGCGGTCGC
>CAYMJT010000137.1:0-6246 GCA_964390775.1 uncultured Bordetella sp. | reverse complement strand
ACCTGTTTTTCAAGTTCCTGCTCAAGGGCCTGATCTTCAGCGTTGAACTCACCTTTATAGCCACGGTGGGGGGGGTGGTGGTGGGCACCGTGCTGGCCCTCATGCGTCTGTCGGGACTGCGCTGGTTAGAGCTGCCGGCCACCGCCTATGTCAACGGCATGCGCTCGGTCCCCCTGGTGATGGTCATTCTGTGGTTTTATCTGCTGATTCCCTTCATCATCGGCCAACCCATCGGCGCCGAGATCTCTGCGGTCATGACCTTCATCGCATTTGAGGCGGCTTATTTCAGCGAGATCATGCGCGCTGGCATTCAGTCGATCCCGCGCGGCCAAGTCATGGCCGGCCAGGCGGTGGGCTTTAGCTATGCGCAAAACATGCAATACATCGTCTTGCCGCAGGCCTTTCGCAATATGTTGCCCGTCTTGCTGACCCAGACCATCATCCTGTTTCAGGACACTTCGCTGGTGTACGCCATCGGGGCATACGACTTGCTCAAGGGCTTTGTCACCGCAGGCCGCATCTATGGCCGCCCCGAAGAGGCCTATTTGTTGGCCGCCGTGGTCTATTTCATCATTTGCTACGCGCTCTCGAGCTGGGTGCGCCGCTTGCAAGCCAAGGTCGCCATCGTGCGCTGACTCCGGAGTATTGAAACATGATTGAACTCAAAAACGTCTCCAAATGGTACGGGCCCGTCCAGGTCCTCAACCAGTGCAGCACCCAAGTGGCCAAGGGCGAGGTGGTGGTGGTTTGTGGTCCCTCGGGTTCGGGCAAATCGACCCTGATCAAGACCATCAACGCCCTCGAACCCATCCAGCAAGGCGAAATTTGGGTTGACGGCACGCCCGTGCATGACCCCGCCACCCCCTTGCCGCAGTTGCGCAGCCGCGTCGGCATGGTGTTTCAGCACTTTGAATTGTTTCCGCACCTCTCGGTCACCGAAAACCTGACCCTGGCCCAGATCAAGGTGCTCGGGCGCACGCCCGAACAAGCGCTGGAGCGCGGCTTGCGTTACCTGGAACGGGTGGGCCTGATGGCGCACAAAGACAAATTTCCCGGCCAACTCTCGGGCGGTCAGCAACAACGGGTGGCGATTGCCCGCGCCCTCAGCATGGACCCCATCGTCATGTTGTTTGACGAGCCCACCTCGGCCCTTGACCCCGAGATGGTGGGCGAGGTCTTGGAAGTCATGATGAGTCTGGCCAACGAGGGCATGACCATGATGGTCGTGACCCATGAAATGGGCTTTGCCCGCAAAGTGAGCGACCGCGTCATTTTCATGGACGTGGGGGGGCGCATCCTCGAAGACTGCACCAGCGACGAGTTCTTCAATCACCCCGAGAACCGTCAGCCGCGCACCAAAGACTTCCTGGCCAAGATCTTGCAGCACTGAACGATAATTCGGTGCATGAGTCCCCAAATACAAAGTCTCACGTTCACCCGGCCCGACGACTGGCACCTGCATGTGCGCGATGGTGCCGCCATGCGCGATGTGGTGCCACACACCGCTGCCCAGTTTGCCCGCGCCATCATCATGCCCAACCTCAAGCCGCCAGTGACTACTGCCGAGCAGGCACTGGCCTACCGTCAGCGCATTCTGGACGCGGTTCCTGTCGGTGTTGACTTTGAACCCTTGATGACGCTCTACCTCACCGATCATCTGCCCGCGCAAGAAATCGCCCGGGCCCGAGATGCCTCGGTCGTGGCCCTCAAGCTCTATCCGGCGGGCGCCACCACCCACAGCGATGCCGGGGTGACCGACATACGCAAAACCTACCGCACCCTTGAGGCGATGCAAAAACACGGCCTCAAGTTGTTGGTGCATGGCGAAGTGACCAACCCTGACATCGATTTGTTTGACCGTGAAGCGGTGTTCATAGACCGCCACCTGATCCCTTTACGCCGTGATTTCCCCGAACTCAAAATCGTGTTTGAGCACATCACCACCCGCGAAGCGGCGCAATACGTCGAGCAAGCCGATCGCTTTGTAGCCGCCACGATCACCGCCCATCATTTGCTCTACAACCGCAACGCCATCTTTTTAGGGGGCGTGCGTCCCCACTACTACTGCCTGCCAGTGCTCAAACGCGAAGAGCACCGCCAGGCCTTGCTGCGCGCCGCCACGGGCGGCAGTCCCAAATTCTTTCTGGGCACCGACAGCGCCCCGCACCCGGCCGCCCTGAAAGAGCACGCCAGCGGCTGCGCCGGTTGCTACACCGCCCATGCCGCGATCGAGATGTATGCCGAGGCCTTCGATTCGGTCGGCGCGCTCGAACGACTCGAAGCCTTCGCCAGCTTCCACGGTGCTGATTTTTACGGTTTGCCACGCAACACCACACAGATCACCTTGCAACGTCAAGACTGGCGCTCACCGGTGACCGTGCCTTTTGGCGACGCCGAGCTCAAACCTTTGCGGGGCGGTGAGGTCTTGCCTTGGCGCTTGACGGCCTAAGCGGCCTCGAACTGTCACGGCCCTGGCTGGCGCCGTGGCAGCCGTGGCTGGCGCATGTCCTGCCGCTCTTGCACGCTGGGCATGGCGTTGCATCGGCCCTGAACTTTGCCGCAGCCCAGTTGAAACTTGGTGCGACTGGGGTGCGTTTCGTGCCTCAATCCGAATTGCCAAAAGGCGTGGCCTACGAGGCCTTTATTGCTGAGACGGCATGTGTGCCGACCCGCGACAATTTGCACGACCTCTTCAATGGTCTGTGTTGGCTGCGCTTTGCGGCCCTCAAACGGCGACTCAATGCCTTGCAAGCGTCAGAACTGAATCGTTTGGGCATGGGGCCCACCCGAGGCCCGGTGCGCGATGCCTTGACCTTGTTGGATGAAAACGCAGTATTGATTCAAGGCCCAGCGTTGTTGCATCACGCCTTGCGCCGCCGTCAATGGCATGACTTATTTATTGCGCACCGAGCGCTGTGGTCACACACCCGACTGACCGTGTTGGGGCATGCATTGTTGGAAAAGCTATTGCAGCCCTACAAATCCATCACCGCCCATGTGATTTGGATCGACGAAGAATCCCTCTCCGCCTCGACCCCCGAAGCGCTACAGACACCCGGCACCCGTGGTGACCACGAACTTGAGCACATGGTCTTGCAAAGACTGACCCCGTCTTGGCTGGCCGGCAAGCCGTTCTTGCCCTTGCCCGTTCTGGGCTTGCCTGGCTGGTCTGCCGACAACACCCAGCCCGAGTTCTATCGCGACACCCAAGTCTTTCGGCCAGCCCCGATCCCAACTGTCCCTTAAACACCCAATCTCTGTGGGGGATCGGGGTCTCCCCTTGATTTTCCCGACTTCGCCCTTACCATCCGTGACATCGGCTCCAAGGGTGGGGCTGTCGATGGACTATCCATGAAACGTATCTTTCTCTTTGTGCTGACCAACCTGGCGGTGATGTTGGTGCTGAGTGTGGTGGCCAGTTTGTTGGGTGTGAACCGGTTTCTCACCTCCAACGGCCTGAATCTGGGGGCCTTGCTGGGCTTTGCCATGATCATGGGCTTTGGCGGGGCCTTCATCTCTTTGCTCATGAGCAAAAGCATGGCCAAATGGAGTACCGGCGCGCAGGTCATCACCCAGCCGCAATCGGCTGACGAGGCCTGGATTGTCGACACCGTGCGTCGTTTGTCGGAAAAAGCCGGCATCGGCATGCCCGAAGTGGCCATCTACGAGGGCGAGCCCAATGCCTTTGCCACTGGGGCTTTTCGCGACTCGGCGCTGGTGGCGGTGTCCACGGGCTTGTTGCAAGGCATGACCCGCGAAGAAGTCGAGGCCGTGCTGGGCCACGAAGTGGCCCACATCGCCAACGGGGATATGGTGACCCTGACCCTCATCCAGGGGGTGCTCAACACCTTTGTCGTCTTTCTCAGCCGCGTGGTGGGCTATGTGGTCGACAGCGCCATGCGCAAAAACGACGAAGAAAACACCGGCCCTGGCATGGGTTACTACATCACCAGCATCGTGCTCGACATCGTGCTGGGCTTTGTTGCCTCGATGATCGTGGCCTGGTTCAGCCGGCAACGCGAATTCCGTGCTGATCAGGGTGCCGCCCAGCTCATGGGTCAAAAGCAAGCCATGATCAACGCCCTGGCCCGACTCGGTCATATGCAAGCGGGCGAATTGCCCAAGAGTGTCGCCGCCATGGGCATTACCAGCGAGTTGGGCAAGCTGTTTGCGACCCACCCGCCCCTGGAAGAGCGCATCGCCGCCTTGCAGTCGTCCTGATCCAGTCAGACGACCGGCCCAGTAGCAGGCCGGTTCGGTGATCACGCACTGCAAGCCAGCGCGATGGCCTCGCCCACCTTGATGCCATCTACCGCTGCCGACAAAATGCCCCCCGCATAGCCGGCCCCTTCGCCGGCAGGGTAGAGCCCGGCGCAGTTCGGGCTTTGCAGGGTCAAGTCGTCGCGATCAATGCGTAGCGGCGACGAGGTGCGCGTCTCAACCCCAGTCATGACCGCGTCGGGCAAGTCAAAGCCCCGAATTTTTTGGCCAAATACCGGCAAGGCTTCGCGCATGGCCTGCAGGGCGAAGTCGGGCAGCACTCTGGCCAGATCGGTCGGTGTGACCCCGGGCTGGTACGAGGGCTCGACATCCCCCAGGTGCACCGAGGGTCGTTGCGCCAAAAAATCACCCACCCTTTGCGCTGGCGCCAGATACTGGCCGCCGCCGGCGACAAACGCCGCGCTCTCGAGTTGGCGCTGCAACGCAATGCCCGATAAAGGATGGATACCGTCCGCGCAGTCGTTGACATCCAGTCGCACGGTCTGCCGACCTTCGCCCACCAACCGTTCAATCGTTTCGGGGTCTTGCGGAAAATCACTCGGGTCTATGCCCACCACCAAGCCGGCGTTGGCGTTGCGTTCATTGCGGGAATACTGGCTCATGCCGTTGGTCACCACCCGCTGCGGCTCCGAGGTGGCGGCCACGACCGTGCCGCCTGGACACATGCAAAAACTATATGCCGTGCGTCCGTTACTGGCATGATGCACCAATTTATAGTCGGCTGCGCCCAACAAGGGGTGCCCGGCATGGCGGCCCCAACGGGCGCGGTCGATCAGGCTTTGCGGGTGCTCGATGCGCACCCCAATCGAAAATGGCTTGGCCTGCATACGCACCCCGTGTCGGTGCAGCATGGTGAAGGTGTCGCGTGAGCTGTGTCCCAGCGCCAGCACCACCTGACGCGCTGGGACCCAACGCAGTTCGCCGCGCTCCAGGGACTCTACCTGCAAGGCCTCGACACCGCCCTGAGCATCGCGCTGTAAGTCGCACACCCGGTGCTCAAACCAAATCTCGCCCCCCAGCCGCAAAATCTCCTCGCGCAAGCCCTCGACCACCTTGACCAGCTTGAATGTACCCACATGGGGGTGGGCGGCAAACAAAATGTCTTCCGGCGCGCCAAAGCGCACCAACTCCTCCATCACCTTGCGCCCCAAATGCCTGGGGTCCTTGATTTGGCTATAAAGCTTGCCGTCCGAAAAAGTGCCCGCCCCGCCTTCACCAAACTGCACATTGCTCTCCCTGTGCAACTGGCTACGGCGCCAAAGGTCCCAAGTGTCTTTGGTGCGTTGCCGCACTGGCTTGCCGCGCTCAATCACCAGTGGCTTGAAGCCCATTTGAGCCAACACCAGGGCGGCAAACATGCCACACGGGCCAAAACCGACCACAATGGGCCGTGTCGAATCAGGGCTTGCTGTTGCCTTGAAGCGTGGCGGTGGTCGCCAGACCATATCGGGGCTGGCCGAGACATGCGGGTGTTGGTGCAAGCGCTGCAACAACTCGGTTTGCAGCGCCTGGTCGTGCAGGCGCAGATCGACGATGTAGACCACCCGCAAATCGGCCTTGCGGGCGTCAAAGCTGCGTTTAAAGACCTGCAACTCTGCAATCACCGTCTCGGCCACCCCCAACACTTGGGCCGCCAAGGCTTGCAAGGCCGCTATGGGGTGCGGCGGCAAACCCCGATCGGCTTCGGTTTCGGCCGGCGCATCGCTGGCGCGACGTTGCTCAAAAGGCACCGCCGCCAAAGGCAGCTTCAATTCGGTGATCCGTATCATGTCCATCTCAGGGGGATGTTCATTCCCCAATGGGTGCATCTTAATGGAATCGGTTCGGGTCAGAAAGTGTGAAGTTCACCGATACGCCGGATTCTGTGCGCCCGGGTTGCCCCGAACGTGACCGTCATTCATCTGGGCCGGGGGTCACCCACCCGGCTCGGTGCTACCTACCCGCCAGCTCTGCGGAGCCACATCA